>WVWV01000161.1:17822-18232 GCA_011773845.1 Lysobacterales bacterium
ATGGCTGCTGGCCGCGCCCGGCACGCTACCCGATGCCGCCGGCGGGGCGGCCCCGGCGCACATTCTGAGTTCGGTGATGGCCTTCGGGGTGTTGAGCATCGCGGCTGTGTATGCCTTGTTCGCGGCCCTGATCGACCATTTCCTGCGCACCCACCACCTCAACACCCTGATCCGCACCCTGCCTCCACTGGAGGTGCTGGAAGGCCTGCTGTTCCAGCTGATCGCGGCAGGCTTCGTGTTGCTCAGCGTCTCCCTGGGCACCGGTCTGATCTTCGTCAATGACCTGTTCGCCCAGCACCTCGCGCACAAGACTTTTCTGGCGATGGCCGCCTGGCTGATCTTTGGCGTGCTGCTGTGGGGCCGGCTGGTGCGCGGCTGGCGGGGACGCCTGGCGGTACGCCTGACCCTCG
>WVWV01000120.1 GCA_011773845.1 Lysobacterales bacterium
ATCTACGGCACCGCCTGGGCCAGCCCCAGGGAGCTCAAGGCCTACCTGCACCGCCTGGACGAGGCCGAGAAGCGCGACCACCGCAAGCTCGGCAAGCAGCTGGACCTGTTCCATTTCCAGGAAGAGGCGCCGGGCATGGTGTTCTGGCACGACCACGGCTGGACCATCTACACCGAGGTGCAGAACTACATGCGCGCGCGGCTGCGCGCGGCCGGCTACCAGGAGGTCAACACCCCGCAGGTGGTGGACATCGCCCTGTGGCAGAAATCCGGGCACGCCGACAAGTTCGGCGAGCACATGTTCATCACCGAGTCCGAGAGCCGGCAGTACGCGATCAAGCCGATGAACTGCCCGTGCCACATCCAGATCTACAACCAGGGCCTGCACAGCTACCGCGACCTGCCGCTGCGCCTGGCGGAGTTCGGCTCCTGCCACCGCAACGAGCCCTCCGGCGCGCTGCACGGCCTGATGCGGGTGCGCGCCTTCACCCAGGACGACGCCCACATCTTCTGCACCCCCGGCCAGCTGCAGTCCGAGGCCACCGCCTTCATCGAGCTGCTGTACGGGGTGTACCGGGATTTCGGTTTCGACGAGGTGCAGGTGGAGCTGTCCACGCGTCCCGAGCAGCGCATCGGCGACGACGCGCTGTGGGACGAGGCCGAGCAGGCGCTGGCCGAGGCGCTGGCGGCGGCCGGCATCGAGTACCGGGAGAACCCCGGCGACGGCGCGTTCTACGGGCCCAAGATCGACTTCTCGCTGCGCGACACCATCGGGCGCATCTGGCAGTGCGGCACGCTGCAGCTGGATTTCTTCATGCCCGAGCGGCTCGGCGCCGCCTACGTGGGCGAGGACAGCGCCAAGCACACGCCGGTGATGCTGCACCGCGCCATCCTGGGCTCGCTGGAGCGTTTCATCGGCATCCTCATCGAGAATTACGGCGGGCGCATGCCGCCGTGGCTGGCGCCCGTGCAGGCGGTGGTGATGAACATCACGGACCGCCAGGAGGAGCGCTGCCGGGAGCTTGTCGAAGCCCTTGAAAAACAAGGCTTCAGGGTCGATCTGGACTTGAGAAACGAGAAGATCGGCTTTAAAATTCGCGAGCACACGCTTCGGAGGGTCCCCTACCTGCTGGTCGTGGGCGACCGCGAGGTCGAAGAGGGGACTGTCGCCGTGAGAACCCGGGAAGGCCAGGATCTCGGCAGCATGCTGCCGCAGGATTTCGGCTCCCTGCTCGCGGCGGCCATCGACCGCCGGGGCCGCAGTGGGGACGATTGAGGAGGACTGACAGATCGCAGCCAACAAAGAGACGCGGCGCAACGAGGACATCTTCGCGCCGCAGGTCCGGGTCATCAGCCCGGACGGGGAGCAGGCCGGCGTGATGCCGCTGGAAGAGGCCCAGGGCATGGCCGACGAGGTCGGTCTCGACCTGGTGGAGATCGCGCCCAACGCGGAGCCCCCGGTGTGCCGCATCATGGATTACGGCAAGTACCGCTTCGAGCAATCCAAGAAGGCGCAGGCCGCGCGCAAGAAGCAGAAGGTCACCCACGTGAAGGAGGTGAAATTCCGGCCGGGCACCGACGAGGCGGATTACCAGGTGAAGATGCGCAACGTGCGCCGCTTCATCGAGGACGGCGACAAGGTGAAGATCACCCTGCGCTTCCGGGGCCGCGAGATGGCCCACCAGGAACTCGGCACGGCGATGCTGACCCGCATCCGCGATTCGCTGGCCGAGGAGGTGGTGGTCGAGCAGTGGCCCAAGATGGAAGGCCGGCAGATGGTGATGCTGGTGAGCCCGAAGCGGGTCTAGACAGGTTTTGTTAACCGCGGCGCGGGAACCGCCGCGGCGAGTGAAGAAGCGGTGCTGAGCAGGACGGAAAGCGCTGTGCCAACAGCCGCTCAGGCAACGTGACATGAAATGGCCCGAACCGGGCCCGAGGAGCAGACCATGCCCAAGTTGAAAACCAACCGGGGCGCGGCCAAGCGTTTCAAGAAGACCGCCTCCGGCGGCTTCAAGCGCGGCCACGCCTACCACAGCCATATCCTGACCAAGAAGGACCAGAAGCGTAAGCGCGGCCTGCGCGGCACCGACATGATCGACGCCGCCGACAAGAAGGCCGTGAAGCGCTTGCTGCCCTACGCCTGAGGAGGAAGCCGACATGTCTCGAGTGAAACGCGGCGTGCAGGCCAGGGCCCGGCACAAGAAGGTCCTGAAGCAGGCCAAGGGTTACTACGGCGCCCGGCGCAAGGTGTACCGGGTCGCCAAGCAGGCGGTGATCCGCGCCGGCCAGTATTCCTACCGCGACCGGCGCCAGCGCAAGCGCCAGTTCCGGCGGCTGTGGATCGTGCGCATCAACGCCGCCGCGCGCGAGTACGGGCTGTCCTACAGCCGCTTCATGGACGGCCTCAACAAGGCCGACATCGAGATCGACCGCAAGGTGCTCGCCGACCTCGCGGTGCACGACCGGGCCGCCTTCGGCGCCCTGGCGGAGAAGGCCAAGGCCAGCCTCGGCTGACCGCCGCGGCCCGGGCCTGCGCCCGGGCCGTCGCATGGCGCGCTGCCACCCGCGTGGCAGCGGATGACGACCGGCACGGGTGGCGCCGCCGCCCGCACCGGACAGGAACCGGTAGCAGTGGATTCAGTCGCGAGATTGGTGCAACAGGCCCGGGCGGAACTGGCCGCCTGCGAGGACGCGCGCGCGCTCGATGCGCTGCGGGTGCGCTACCTCGGCAAGAAGGGCGAGATCACCGCGCTGCTGAAAACCCTCGGCGGCCTGCCGCCGGAGGAGCGCAAGCCGTTCGGCCAGGCGGTCAACGCGGCCAAGGCCGAGGTCAGCGCGCTGGTGGCCGAGCGCAAGGCGGCGCTGGCCGAGCGCGGGCTGCAGGATCGCCTCAGCGGCCAGGGCATCGACGTCACCCTGCCGGGTCGCGGCGAGGCGCGCGGCGGGCTGCATCCCGTCACGCGCGCCATGCAACGCATCATCGAGCTGTTCGCCCACCTCGGCTTCGAGGTGGCCACCGGCCCCGAGGTGGAGGACGACTACCACAATTTCGAAGCCCTGAATTTCCCCGCCCACCACCCGGCGCGGGCCATGCACGACACCTTCTATTTCGGCGACGGCCGGCTGCTGCGCACCCACACCTCGCCGGTGCAGATCCGCGAGATGCAGAAGCAGGGCGCGCCGATCCGCATCATCGCCCCGGGCAAGGTGTACCGCAGCGATTACGACCCGACCCACTCACCCATGTTCCACCAGGTCGAGGGGCTGCTGGTGGGCGAGCAGGTCACCATGGCCGACCTCAAGGGCGTGCTGCAGGCCTTCGTCAGCGCGTATTTCGAGCGCGCGCTGGGCATGCGCTTCCGGCCGTCGTATTTCCCCTTCACCGAGCCCTCGGCGGAAGTGGACATCACCTGGGAGCGCGGCGACGGCAGTGCGCCGGGCTGGCTGGAAATCCTCGGTTGCGGGATGGTGCACCCCAGCGTGCTGCAGGCCTGCGGCGTGGACAGCGAGCGCTACATCGGCTACGCCTTCGGCATGGGGGTCGAGCGCCTGGCGATGCTGCGCTACGGGGTCACCGACCTGCGCCAGTTCTTCGACAACGACCTGAGGTTTCTGCGCCAGTTCCACTGAGCGCGGCGGGAGAGGAGCGACAGGCATGCGGTTCAGCGTCCAATGGCTCAAGCAGTGGGTCGAGGTCGAACTCGACGCCGCCGAGCTCGCCGAGCGCCTGACCAACGCCGGGCTGGAGGTGGCTGCGGTGACGCCGGTGGCGGCGCCGTTCACGGGCGTGGTGGTGGGCGAGATCACCGAGTGCAGCCCACACCCGGACGCCGACAAGCTCACCGTGTGCCGCATCGACGCCGGCGACGGCGAACTGCTGCAGGTGGTGTGCGGCGCGCCGAATGCCCGCGCCGGGCTCAAGGTGCCGCTGGCGCGGGTGGGCGCGGTGCTGGCCGACGAGCTGGAAATCGGCGCCGCCGAGTTGCGCGGCGTGGCCTCCGCAGGCATGGCCTGCTCGGCCCGCGAGCTGGGGCTGTCCGACGACCACAGCGGGCTCCTGGAACTGCCGGCCGATGCGCCGGTGGGCGCCGACCTGATGGATTACCTGCAACTCGCCGACCATGCCATCGACCTCGACCTGACCCCCAACCGCGCCGATTGCCTCGGCATTCGCGGCCTGGCCCAGGACGTGGCGGCGATCTGCGCGGCGGCGTACACGCCGCTGGAGATCGAGGCGGTGCTGCCGGTGATCGACGACCGCTTCGAGGTGGTGCTGGAGGCGCCCCGCGACTGCCCGCGCTACGCCGGCCGGGTGATCCGCAACATCGACCCCGGGGCGCCGACCCCGCTGTGGATGGTGGAGGCCTTGCGGCGCTGCGGCGTGCGCAGCATCAGCGCCACCGTGGACGCCACCAACTACGTGATGCTGGAGCTGGGCCAGCCGATGCACGTGTTCGACCTCGACACCCTCGAGGGCCGCATCACGGTGCGCCGCGGACGCCCCGGCGAGCGGTTGACGCTGCTGGACGAGAAAGAGGTGGCGGTGGACGAGGAGCTGCTGGCCATCTGCGACGAATCCGGCCCCGTGGCGGTGGCCGGCATCATGGGCGGCCTGGCCACCGGCGTGACCGGCAAGACCACCAACGTGTTCCTGGAAAGCGCCTGGTTCAACCCCGCCACCATTTCCGGGCGCGCCCGCGCGCTGGGGCTGCACACCGATGCCTCGCATCGCTTCGAGCGCGGCGTCGACCCCTCGGCGCAGGCCGAGGCGGTGGAGCGCATCACCGCCCTGCTGCTGGAGATCACCGGCGGCGAGCCCGGGCCTTTGGTGGTGGCCGAGGAGGCCAGGCACGTCCCGCAGCCGCAAGCGGTGAGCTTGCGATTGTCGCGGCTGAACCGCGTGCTCGGCAGCGAGCTGCGGTCCGCCGAGGTCGGTCGCATCCTGGCCAGCCTGGGCATGCGGGCCAGCGAGGCGGACGGGCGCTGGGACGTGATCGCGCCGCCGCGGCGTTTCGACATCGCCATCGAGGAAGACCTGATCGAGGAGGTGGCGCGCATTCACGGTTACGACGCGCTGCCCGCCACGCCGCCCGCGGGCGAGCTGCGGCTGCGCCCCATCAGCGAGCGCCGGGTGGGGGTGGTGCAGGCCCGCGAGGCGCTGTGCGCGGCCGGCTACCAGGAAGTGGTCAACTACAGCTTCGTCGATCGCAAGCTGCTGGCGCAGCTGGGCATGGACCACGACGTGCTGCCGCTGGCCAACCCCATCAGTGCCGACATGGACGTGATGCGCACCGCGCTGCTGCCCGGCCTGTTGCAAACCCTGGCGCAGAACCTGCGCCGCCAGCAGGAGCGCCTGCGGCTGTTCGAGACCGGACGGGTGTTCCACCAGCGCGATGCGCTGCAGGAGATCGATCGGGTGGCCGGCGTGGCCTGCGGCCGCGCCTGGCCGGAGCAGTGGGGCACCGGCAAGCGGGCGCTGGATTTCTATGACCTCAAGGGCGACGTGGAATCGCTGCTGGACCTGCGCGGCCTGGATGCCGCGCCCGCAGGCTTCGAGGCCGCGGACGACGTGGCCTGGCTGCACCCGGGGCAGGCGGCGCGCGTGGTGATCGACGGCCACCCGGCCGGCTGGGTCGGGGCGGTGCATCCCGGGGTGCTGCAGGCGTTGGATATCCGGGCGGAGGTGCTCGCTTTTGAGCTGGATTTCGAGGTGATCGCTAAACGCGAAGTTCCAATCGCGAAAGAAATTTCACGATTCCCGTCTGTACGGAGGGACCTCGCTTTCCTGCTGCCGGACGGGGTGAGCTATGACCAGGTGCGTGAATGTGCGACAAAAAGCGCGGGCGCATTGCTGGAAAAAATGATAATATTTGATGTGTTTTCAGGCCAAAATGTTGAAAAAGGTTATAAAAGCATAGCTATTGGCTTGATTTTTCAGGACGTTTCCTGCACTCTTACGGACGAGGTCGTGGATCCCCTGGTGGCCAGGGTCATCCAGGAAATGGAAGCACGACTGAACGCGCAGCATAGAGGATAACCATGTCACTGACCAAGGCAGATATCGCCACCCGCCTGTTCGAGGAAGTTGGCCTCAACAAGCGCGAGGCGAAAGAGTTCGTCGACGAATTTTTCGAAGTCATCCGCGAGGCGCTGGAAAGCGGCGAGAACGTCAAGCTTTCCGGATTCGGGAACTTCCAGCTGCGAGAAAAAAACGAGCGTCCGGGCAGGAACCCCAAAACCGGCGAGGAGATCCCCATTTCCGCGCGCCGCGTCGTGACCTTCAGGCCAGGGCAGAAACTGCGTTCTAGGGTAGAGGCCTATGTTGGATCCGGGGATTGACAAAGACTTACCACCGATACCCGCGAAGCGATATTTCACCATCGGGGAAGTCAGTCAGCTCTGCGGCGTGAAGCCGCACGTGCTCAGGTACTGGGAACAGGAGTTCGAGCAGCTCAAGCCGGTCAAGCGCCGCGGCAACCGCCGCTATTACCAGCGCGGCGACGTGATCATGATCCGCCAGATCCGCAGCCTGCTGTACGAGCAGGGTTTCACCATCGGCGGGGCGCGGCAGCAACTGGAAGGCGAGGAAGCCCACGACGACGTCAACCGCAGCCAGCAGATCATCCGCCAGGTGCGCCTGGAACTGGAAGAGGTGTTGCACACGCTCAAGCGCTAGCGCGCGCGGCCCCGCGCCGCACTGAGAAGCCACTCGCCGTCGAGGCGGAGTGGCTTTTTCGATGGGTGAACACAACCCTGTCCCGTCAGTTCAAACAAAAAAACCGCCGAGCGGCGGTTTTCCTGTTTGATGGTCGGGGCGAGAGGATTTGAACCTCCGACCCCCACAACCCCATTGTGGTGCGCTACCAGGCTGCGCTACGCCCCGACCGAGGCGCGCATGGTAACCCAATCTCGCGCGCCCATAAAGTGGCGGCCGGTCGCGCGCGCAGCCTTCCGGCTCACAACCGGCGGGCGGAGCGGGCGGCCTGGATGCGGATCAGCTCCAGCACGTTGTCCAGGTCGATCAGGCCCGCCGCGCGCGGCCCGTCCATCACCACCGCCAGGCGCGCGGGCGTTTCCTGCAGGCGGTCCAGCACCTCCGTCATCGGCTGGTCGTGCGCGACCCGGGCCGGCGCGGCCTGCATCGCGGACCCCACGCGGGCCTCGCCGCCCAGGGATTGCAGGCCGCGCAGCATGTCCGCCTGGGTCAGCACCCCGACCACCGCCTCACCCTCGATGACCGGGAAATCCTTCTGCGAGCCGGCCAGGGTCAGCTGCACGGCGTGCGCGAGGGAATCGCCGGGGGCCAGCGAGTGGAATTCGGTCAGCATGGCGTCCGCGGCGCGCACATCCGCCAGCGCGTACCGGATGCCGGCGGTGCCGGCCTCGGTGGCGGCCCCGATCCAGATGAACACCGCGATCAGGAACAGGAACGGGTTGTACAGCAGCCCCAGCAGCGCGAACAGCAGGGCCATGGCCTGGCCGACGGAGGCTGCCACCCGGGTGGCGGCCAGGTTGCCGAGCCGCAGGGACAGCAGCGCGCGGAACACCCGGCCGCCATCCATCGGAAAGGCGGGCAGCAGATTGAACACGGCCAGCAGGATGTTGACGATCATCAGCCGCTGCAGGAACGGGCCGCCGCTCACCCCCAGTTCCGCCAGGTCCACCAGCGAACCGGTCGCCTGCAGGAACAGGTACAGGGCCAGCGCGATCGCCAGGCTGACCACGGGGCCGGCCAGGGCGATGACGATCTCCAGGCGCGGGTCGTCGGGCATCTTCTCCACGGCCGCCACGCCGCCGATGGGCAGCAGCGTGATGCTGCGGGTGCGGATGCCGAAGCGGCGGGCGGTGAGCGCGTGGCCGAGCTCGTGCAGCACCACGCAGGCGAACAAGGCGAAGATGAAGCCGACGCCATCCAGTACCGCGCTCACGGTGTGCGTCAACTGCCAGTAGCTCAGCGCAATCCAGGCGATCAGCAGCACGAAGGTCACGTGCACCTGGATGCGGATGCCGCGCACCTCGGCGATGGTCAGGGACCACCTCATGCCGGCCCGCCCCCGGCGGCGCCCCGGCTGGCCGGCAAGCGGCGGCGGTCGAAGTCCGCCAGCAGGCGGACCACCTCGTCGTCATCCACCTGGCTGAAACGCAGGTAGTGCTGGCCCACCGAGCCGAACGGGCGGGGCTGCTCCAGGCAGATCACCTCGTCGACCGCCTCGCGCAGGGCGGGCAATGCCTCGGGCGGCGCCACCGGCACCGCCAGGATGCAGCGGGCCGGCCGCTGCCGGCGCACGGCCGCCAGCGCCATGCGCATGGTGGCGCCGGTGGCGATGCCGTCGTCGGTCACGATCACGGTGCGGCCGGCCAGGGGCGGGTTGCGCAGGTCCGCGCCGTAGGCCTGCTTGCGGCGCTGCAGCTCCAGGGTCTCGCGGCGCACGGCCTCGGCGATGTACGCCTCGGTGACGCCCAGCGCCTGCACCAGGTGATGGTTGAGCCAGGTTTGCGGATGCTCGCCGTCGGTGATCGCGCCGATGGCCAGCTCGCGGTTGCCGGGCGCGCCGATCTTGCGCACCACCAGCACGTACAGTTCCGCGTCCAGCGCCTCGGCCAGCAGGCATCCCATGGGCACCGCGCCGCGGGCGAGGGCGGCCACCACCGTGCCGCGCCCCGCGTGGTCGGCGAGGCGATCGGCGAGCCGGCGCGCGGCCTGTTCGCGGTCCTGGAACATCTCCTTGCCCGTTGGCGTGGCGGGCCCGGCGGGCCCCGCACGATCAGCAAACCACGCCGGCGCCCGGCACGGAATGACCTGTATCAGCCCGCCGGGTTGTCGGCGGGTGGCCGCTGCCGGGCGCGCCACATGCGCCGGCCGTGATGCAGGTCAGGGCAGGGCGGCGCCGGCTGTGCTATGCATGGTTCACCGGGCCTGAACGCAAGCAACGAAGGTGAGCGAAATGAACGTTACGGAAATCATGGCCAGCGTGGTGCACACGGTGAATCCCCGTGACCCCGTGTACCGTGCCGCGCGGATGATGAAGGACCACGACATCGGCTGCCTGCTGGTGGTCGAGGGCGATCGCCTGCGCGGCATCGTCACCGACCGCGACCTGGTGGTTCGCGCGCTGCACGACCCGGCGACGCTGAATCACCGCACCATGGCGGACATCATGACCGCGCGGCCGGTGTGCTGCCGTGCGGACGACACGGTGAACCAGGCGGCCGTGATCATGGAGCAGCACCAGGTGCGGCGACTGCCGGTGCTGGACCGCGACGATCGCCTGTGCGGCATCGTCACCATTGGCGACATCTGCACCCATGCGCCGCACGAGGTGTCCGGGACCCTGATCGAGGAAGTGTCACGGCCGGCCCACACGCTGCTGGCCGAAACCGCCTGATGCGGGACCGCCGCGGCCCGGGCCCCGCCCGGGCCGCCGGGGGCTTCAGCCCTTGATGCACACCACCGGCTTCAGGCGGGCCACCCGCGCGGCCAGCCCGGCCTGCTCCGCAGCCTCGACCACGGCCGCCACGTCCTTGTAGGCGCCGGGCGCCTCCTCCGCTACGCCGCGCTGCGAGGGGCTGCGCACGGTGATGCCCGCGGCTGCCAGCGTATCCACCACCTGGCGCCCGCCCCAGCGCTTGCGGGCCTGGGTGCGGCTCATGCAGCGACCGGCTCCGTGGCAGGCCGAAGAGAATGCCGCCGACTCGCTGGCCTCGAGGCCGGCCAGCACCCACGACTCGGTGCCCATGCTGCCGCCGATGAGCACCGGCTGGCCGGTATCCCGGTAGGCCGCCGGCACCGTCGCGTGGCGCGGGCCCAGCGAGCGGGTGGCGCCCTTGCGATGCACCCACACCTCCCGCGGGCCGTCCTCGAGCGCGTGGGTCTCCAGCTTGCAGGTGTTGTGGGAAACGTCGAACAGCAGGGGCAGCTCGATGCCGGGCCAGAAGCGGCGCAGCACGTCCCGGGCCAGCTGGCCGATGATCTGCCGGTTGGCCAGGGCGCAGTTGATGGCGGCGCGCATGGCGCCAATGTAACGCTGTCCCAGCGGCGAGCGGATGGGGGCGCAGGCCAGCTCGCGGTCGGGCAGCTCGATGCCGAACTCGGGGGCCGCGATGGCCATCTCGCGCAGGAACTCGGTGCCGATCTGGTGGCCGAGCCCGCGCGAGCCGCAATGGATGGTCAGCACGCACTCGCCCTGGCGCAGCCCGTAGGTTGCGGCCGCCTCGGGGTGCAGCACCTCGACGATCTCCTGGATCTCGAGGTAATGGTTGCCCGAACCCAGGGTGCCCATCTCGCGGCGCTGGCGCTGCCGGGCGCGCTCGGAGACGGCCTCCGGCTCGGCATCGCGGGCCTGGCCGTGGTCCTCGATGTAATCGAGGTCGCGCTGGTCCCCGTAGCCCTCCGCCAGCGCCCAGGCCGCGCCGCCCGCCAGCATCGCGTCCATGCCGCGGGGGTCGAGGCTGATGCGCCCGGTGGAACCGACCCCGACGGGCACGTGCTGGAACAGGGCGTCGGCCAGCGGTGCCTGCACGCGCTCGATCTCCGCGCGCCCGAGGCCGGTGCGGTGGGTGCGCACCCCGCAGGAGATGTCGAAGCCGACGCCGCCGGCGGAAATCACGCCGCCGTCGCCGGCGTCGAACGCCGCCACCCCGCCGATCGGAAACCCGTAGCCCCAGTGCGCGTCCGGCATGGCGTACGCGGCACGCACGATACCGGGCAGGGTGGTGACGTTCACCAGTTGCTCGCCCACCTTGTCGTCCATGTCCCGCAGCAGTGATTCGCCGCCGTAGATGATGGCGGGCACCCGCATCGGCCCGGTCGGCGGGATGCGCCAGGTGGTGTCATTCACGCGTTCGAAACGCCCCGGATCCATGCTCGTTCCTCCCGCCGGGCCCCGCCCGGCTCACACATCCACCACGCACTGGGCGCGCCAGCAGCCGTGCGCGTCCTGGCGCACCCGCAGTTCGCTCAGGGTGGCCCCCTTGACCTCGGCCGCAGGCTGGTGGCGGGCCGCCTCGACCGGCTCGCCCCGCGCCTGGCCCGCCAGGCGGTCGCCCTCGATGCGGACCTCGAATGCGCCGAACAGCATCCGCCGGGTCGACATCTCGAATACGATGGCATTCAGCCAGTCCACCAGCAGCAGCTCCAGTTCCGGCGCCCGGCATTCGATGTCGACGCGCGCGGCCGGCCGCACGCCGGCGGGCTCGGTGATGACCGCGGTCAGGGCCAGGGCGGCCTGCTCGAAGGCCTCGGCCGGCGTGCTTCCGATGCCGCGCACGCCCACGTCCGCCACGTGGTGGAAGTGTTCCCAGCCGATATCGGGGCAGGCGCTCGCGCGGGCAGGGGGTGGGCCGGGGTTCATGGCGGGCCTCCGTCCAGCCGGCGGCCCGGCAGCGGCCGGGCCGGGTCCGCAAATAGAAAGTCCGCGGCCCGTGCATGAGGTTTTACGCTCATCCCGCCGTGACCGCGGACTACACGTTGGATCATTGCTTCCAGGCTTCCGCCCCTCGTTGCCCCGGTTCGCGACTCCGGACCAGCGGCGGCGGCCATCCTTTCCGCTCCCCAACCTGCATAGATAATATTGCGCCTTTCCGCCGGAATTTAATTGACCTGGATCAAGTCCGGCGCGCATCGAGCGGCGCGACCGCGCCCGGGCCGCCGGCCGGCGATGCCAAAAAATCTTTGCCCGCACAGGGGGTTTTCGCCGATAATTGCGGCGCTGCCTGAGCGCGGGCCTTGAAATCGGGACGAAACGGACGGATGTCGAAGCTTCAGGTACGGAGAAATCGACTATGAAATGGATCGAAAACCTGGTGCGGGACATGCCGGACATCGCCAACGACGGGCAGGTCGCCGTGGGCGGCAAGATCGAATGGGTCGGCATGAACGAGATCGAGGTGCCGGTCCGCATCGAGGACGATGCCGGCAACCTGATCCAGTCCACGGCCATCGTCACGGCCTACGTGAACCTGGTGGAGCCGGACGTGCGGGGCATTCACATGTCGCGCCTGTACCTGCATCTCGACCAGGCCTTCCGGGACCGCCCGCTGAGCCCGGCCGCCCTGCGCCAGATCCTGCGCTCGTTTCTCGAATCGCACGAGGAGCTCAGCGACCGGGCATTGGTGCGGGTCGATTTCGACTACGTGATCCGGCGTCGCGCGCTCACCAGCGACAACGAGGGCTGGCGTCGCTACCCGGTGTCGATGATCGGCATCCTCGAAGGCCAGGAGTTCAGCCTCGAGATGGGGCTCGAAATCCTGTACTCCAGCACCTGCCCTTGCTCCGCGGCGCTCGCCCGGCAGATCATCCAGGAGAAGTTCCAGCAGGATTTCGACACCGGCGAGCCGCTCGACTTCGAGCAGGTCAAGGCCTGGCTGGGCAGCGAGTCCGGCATCGTGGCCACCCCGCACAGCCAGCGCAGCGCCGCCGAGCTGCGGGTGCGCCTGCTGCCGACCTTCCGGATGTTTCCCATCATCGAGCTGATCGACCTGGTGGAGGGCGCCCTCAAGACGCCCGTGCAGGCCACCGTCAAGCGCGAGGACGAGCAAGCCTTCGCACTGCTGAACGGCACCAATCTGATGTTCTGCGAGGATGCCGCGCGCCGCATCAAGATCGCGCTGAATTCCGATGAGCGCATCCTCGATTACTGGGCGCGCTGCACGCATTTCGAGAGCCTGCATCCGCACAACGCGGTATCGGTGATCACCAAGGGCGTCAAGGGCGGTTACGTCGCCGGCGCCGGCTCGCCGGTGCGCCTGGATCACTCCGAGAAGTAAGTCTCCCGCGCCGCGTCACCCGGCATCGCGCCCACCAGGCGCTGCGGGTCCACGCGCCGGTCCAGCCAGTTCATGCGCCAGTCCAGGTGCGGGCCGCTTGCGCGCCCGGTGGCGCCGATGCGGCCGATGAGGTCCCCTTGTCGCACGGTCGTGCCGGGCTCCACCAGGATGGCGCTCAGGTGCAGGAAGGTCGAGGACAGCCCCTGGCCGTGGTCGAGGATGATGGTCCCGCCCGAGTAGTACATGTCGGGGTGCGCGAGGGTGATCACGCCGTCGGCGGGCGCGTGCACCGCCGTGCCGGTCGGGGCGGCCACGTCCAACCCGAAATGCGGACGGCGCGGCTCGCCGTTCAGTATCCGCTGGCTGCCGTACACGCCGCTGATGCGGCCGTGGGCCGGCCAGCGGAAGCCGTTGGCATAATGCGCCTGCAGCGCCCGGGTCCCGCGGGCGTTGGCGATCAGGGTCGCCTCGGCGCGGATGCGCTCGGCGGCTTCCGGTTCCGGGGTGACGGTGCGAGGCGGCAGGCCATCGACCCGCTCGATGGCCCAGTCGCGCGGCGCGACGTCCAGCGTGCGGCGCGCCGGCGTGCCGTCCGGTGCGGCCACCCGCAATTCGCGGCTGCCGTTCTCGTCGCGGCCGAATCCGATCACGAAGTGGCCGTCCGCGGAAACCAGTACCTCGGTATCGTCCAGCCATACCCGCGCGCCGGGTTCGGTGCGGCCGAACATCAGGCCGCCCTGCACCGGCTCACCGGACAGTTCCAGTGCCGCACTGGTCGGCGCGATCAGCACCGCCAGCAAGAACCACAGGCAGCGCATGACGGGCTAGAAGAGTATGAGGAGGGATTGCCCCGGCTGGATGGTGGAGCCCTCGTTGAGGCCGTTCCAGCGCATCAGGTCGTTGAGCCGCACCTTGTGCTGCTGCGCGATGCTCCACAGCGAATCACCGCTCCGCACCGTGTATTGCACCGAACTGGCACCCGGGGCAGGGGGTGCCGGGCTGCGGAAGACGACCAGCTGCTGGCCGACGCTGAGGCGGTCCGGGTCGGAAATGCTGTTCCATGCCTGCAACTGCTCCACGCTCACGCGGTGCCGCTTGGCGATGAGCGACAGCGACTCGCCGCGCCGCACGCGGTGGGTGATGCGGTCGGAGGCGATCAGCCCCGACTGCAGCCGGGCCAGCTCGCCCGCGGCGGAGGCGTACAGCGGGTCGACCAGCAATTGCTCGTCGCGCGGCAGCCGCAGCCGCTGGCCGACCCGGATCAGGTCGCCGTCCAGGCCGTTGGCGGTGCGGATCACGGATACCGGCACCTGGTGCCTGCTGGCCAGTTTCGACAGGCTGTCGCCGGACCGCACCGTCACCTGGTCCCAGCGCATGAGGCTGGTCGGCTCGATTTCCTGCAGCCGGCTCTCCAGCCGGGCCGCAGCCTGCAGCGGCAGGACCACGTGGTGGGGGCCGTCGGGCGAGGTGGCCCAGCGGTTGAAGCCGGGATTGAGCGAGAACAGCACGTCGATGTCGATGCCGCTGATCTGCGAGATCAGCACCAGGTCGCTCTGCGCGCCCGGGTCGACCGCGGTGATCACCGGCTTGTCGGGTATCGCGGGCAGCTGGAAGTCGTAGCGCGCCGGGTCCCGGAACAGGCAGGTCAGGCCCAGCAGCTTGGGTACGTAGCCGCGCGTCTCGCGGGGCAGCCTGAGGTTCCAGTAGTCGGCCGGCTTGCCGCGTTCCAGGTTACGCTTGACCTCGCGCGCGACACGGTTCTCGCCGGCGTTGTAGCCGGCCAGGGCCAACAGCCAGTCGCCGTCGAACATGCCGGCCATGAACGCGAGGTAATCCAGCGCCGCGTGGGTGGCGGCCCACACGTCCCGGCGCCCGTCGTACCACCAGTTCTGCTTCAGGCCATAGCGCCGCCCGGTGTCGCTGATGAACTGCCAGGCGCCCATCGCCCGGCCGCTGGAGTACGCGAACGGGTCGTAGGCCGACTCCACGATGGGCAACAGCGCCAGTTCGCCCGGCATGTCCCGCCGCTCCAGCTCCTCGACGATGAAGTGCAGCCACGGCTGGGCGCGCTTGAGCACGCGCGCCATGTACTCCGGGCGCTCCGCGTACCACTGCGTCCACAGCAGGCTGATTTCCTGCTCGCTGCATTCCGGCAGTACGAAGGAGTGCGCCATGCGCTCCCAGATATCGGGGTGCACGTGCGCCAGCTCGACCGGCGGGGTCGGTTCCGGCGCCGGTTCCGGCTCGGGCTCGGGCTCGGGCACGAACAGGTGCTCGTCGATGGTTTCACCGGAGCCGCGCGGCAAATCAGAGGCGATCTGCGGTGCCTCGGCCGTTCCGTCCGACAGGGCCGGGCCGCCGCCCGGCGTGGCGCAGGCGGCGATGAACAGGCTGAGCAGGGATGACATCCAGCGCAGGGGCAAGGGGACTCCGGTTGTACTTGTTGTGACCGGTTATTATCCGGTATCGACCGGCCGGGTCAAGCCGCCCGGCTCAGAAGCCGTCCTTCCAGGCGCGGATCACGCCCAGCGTGGACGCGCCCGGCGCGGCCCCCGGCTCGCGCTCGCGGGCGGCGGCGACGACGGCCGGCTGGCGCGTGCGCAGGAAGGGATTGGCGCTGAGTTCGGTGGCCAGCGTGCCGGGCAGGGTGATGCGCCCGGCCGAGCGCTGCGCGCGCACCCAGTGGGCGACGCGCTGCAAATCCGGGTTGCCCGGCTCCACCGCCAGCGCGAATTCGCAGTTGGAGCGGGTGTACTCGTGGGCGCAGTAAACGCGGGTTTCCGGCGGCAAGGCCGCCAGCTTGTCGAGCGAATCCTGCATCTGCTCGGGCGTGCCCTCGAACAGTCGCCCGCAGCCCACGCTGAACAGGGTGTCGCCGCAAAACAGCGCGCCTTCGCCGTGAAAGGCGATGTGCGTGGCGGTGTGGCCCGGCACCTCGAGAA
Source organism: Lysobacterales bacterium (assembly GCA_011773845.1). Classification (GTDB taxonomy): domain Bacteria; phylum Pseudomonadota; class Gammaproteobacteria; order Xanthomonadales; family SZUA-36; genus WVWV01. The sequence goes on from WVWV01000120.1 coordinate 15,707, forward strand.
CCTCGAAGCGGGCGCCGAGCGCCGGCAAGGCCACCACCTCGCCCTCGGCCACCCGCCGGGTGACGGCGGCGATGCGGCGGTCGTGGGGGCCGAAGACCTCGGGGGAGGCGTGCCGCAACAGGCCCGCCATGCCGCCGACGTGGTCCGCGTGGTGGTGGGTCAGCAGGATGTAGCGCAGCTCCAGCCCGCGCCTTTCCAGCGCTTCCAGCACCGGCTGGTGGTCGCCGGGGTCGACCACCGCGCAGGCCTCGCCGCCGGCGGTGATCAGCCAGATGTAATTATCCGAGAATGCCGGGATGGCGGTGATTTCGAGTGGGGCGTGTGGCATGGATGACGTTCCCGGCCGCGATGATTGAACAGGCCATGAGCCTGCGCTTATGCTTACCGCTGCTCGGCGGCAAGTCAATGATTGGTGCGAGATGGTTGCAGGCGCGCACAACGGGGATGAATCGGTCACGGCCTGGCGGCAGCTGATTGAGCGCACCGCGGTTTCCCTGGCGCGGCGTCGGCGCCCGCAGCGCCTGTTGCTGGTGAGTCCCCGTCCGGAGTTGTTCGCGGCCCTGGGCGAGACGGCGGGCACCCAGCTCATCACGCTGCGCCCCGGCTCCGAGCAACCCGGGGCGGCGGTGGCCTGCGACAGCGGAGAGCTGCCCTTCCAGGACCAGAGCATCGACATGGTGATCCTGCACCATGTATTGCGCGACGGTTTCGAACCCGAGATGGACGAGGCCCGGCGCATCCTGGCGGGTGGCGGCGACCTGCTGGTGCTCGGCACCGGCAGCCTCAACTGGCGCTCATTGGCCGCGCGTACCGGGCCAGCCGTGCCGGCTTTGCAGGTGGCGCGGGTGTGCCGCGAACTGGAATTCCGGCGCTTCCGCATCGAGGCCTGCTCGGGCCTGCTGGCGGGGCGCCTGCGGCTGGAACGCAACTGGCACAGGTTCCTGCTGCCGCTGTGCGACCCGCTCGCCATCCGGTGTCGCCGACACCGGGTGCAGTCCGTGGTGACGCCGCTGAAGTTCGGGCGCCCGCAGGTGGCGGGTGTGCAATCGGCGGCGATCGACGGCCTCAACCGCCGGGCGTTGCCATGAAGCCCGTGGAGCTATACACCGATGGGGCCTGCAGCGGTAATCCGGGCCCGGGCGGCTGGGGCGCGGTGCTGATCTGGGGCGATCATCGCAGGGAACTGTCCGGCGGCGAGCGCGAAACCACCAACAACCGCATGGAGCTGCTGGCGGTCATTCGCGGCATCGAGGCGCTGAACCGCACCTGCCGCGTCAATATTCACACCGATTCCACCTATGTCATGAAGGGCATGACGGAGTGGATGGCCCATTGGAAGCGGCGCGGCTGGCGGACCGCCGCGCGCAAGCCGGTGAAGAACGAGGACCTGTGGCGGCAGCTCGACGCGCTGCTGACCGACCACCATGTAAAATGGCGATGGGTGCGCGGCCACAGCGGCGTGCCCGAGAATGAACGGGCCGACGCACTGGCCCGCGAGGCGATCCCCGGGCGCTGAACGGCGCGGCGCGTCCCGAGGCAAAGAGGCGACAGGCCCATGCGACAAATCATCCTGGACACCGAGACCACCGGCCTGGAGGTGGCGCAGGGCCATCGCGTCATCGAGATCGGCGCGCTGGAAATGGTCGACCGCCGGCTGACCGGAGAGCGCTTCCACACCTATCTCGACCCGGAACGCGACATCGAACAGGGCGCGCTGGAGGTGCACGGCCTGTCGCAGGAGTTCCTGCAGGACAAGCCGCGCTTCGCGGACATCGCCGGGGAGTTGCTGGAGTTCGTCGGGGACAGCGAGCTGGTCGTGCACAACGCGCCCTTCGATCTCGGTTTCCTCGACCACGAGCTGGAGCGGCTCGGGCACGCGGCCGATGCCCTGAGCGCACGCGGACCGGTGCTGGACACGCTGGCCCTGGCGCGCGACCTGCATCCCGGCCAGCGCAACAGCCTCGACGCCCTGTGCAAGCGCTACGAGGTGGACAGCAGCGCCCGCAGTTTGCACGGCGCGTTGCTGGACGCCGAGTTGCTGGCCGAGGTCTACCTGGCCATGACCGGGGGGCAGGAGGACCTCGGCTTGAGCCTGGCGCAGGACTCGGATGCGGCGGCAGGGGCGGACAACCTCGTTGCCGGCGAGCGCCCCGCGCTGCGCGTGTTGCGCGCCAGCGCCGAGGAACTGGCCGCCCACCGGGCGCGCCTGGAGGCCATCCGCGAAGCCTCCGGCCACTGCCTGTGGCTGGAGCAGGAGGAGGGCGGTCCGGACTGAGGTTGTCCGGGAGGGTCGATCACCCGCCGCCCCGGCGGGCGCCGCGCGCGAGAATTACGGGGCCGAGACCGGTCCGGAGCCGCTGCCCGCGGCGGCCACCAGCAGCGGATGTTCGCGGGTATCCATCCACACCAGGATGTCGTAGTAGTTGCGGATGTTGCTGACGTAGCTCTGCGCCTCGAAGCCGCGCGCGTAGCCAAAGCGGGTCGACCGGTGCCACTTCTCCTGGCTCAGCAGGGGCAGTCGCTGATCGACCTCCGACCAGCGGTCCGGGTCGGCGCCCTGTTGCTGGGTGATGATGCGCGCGTCCTCCAGGTGGCCCCAGCCCATGTTGTAGGCGGCCAGCGCCATCCAGGTGCGGTCCGGCTCCGCAATGCGCTCCGGTATGCGCTGGTGCAGGCGCAGGAAATACCGCGCCCCGCCGTCGATGCTCTGCTCCGGGTCCAGGCGGTCGTCGAGGCCCAGCTGACGCGCCGTGCGCCGGGTCAGCATCATCAGCCCGCGCACGCCGGTGCGCGAGGCCGCGTCCGGGTCCCAGTGCGATTCCTGGTAGCCGATGGCCGCCAGCAGGCGCCAGTCCATGTTGTAGACCATCGCCACTTCCCGGAACACGGGCAGGAATTCGGGCAGCCGCTCGCGTACCTGTTTCTGGAACTGGGCCATGCCGACCCGGTCGAGCCGGTCCGCGCGCGCCTGGTACTGCGCGCGGATCGCGGCCACCGTGCCCGATTCCCTGGCCTGGTTCAGGAACCGGTGGGCCAGCTGCACCAGGCTGTCGTCATCGTCGCGCCGGAACGCCCACGCCTGCGGCTGCCTGGCCGGCAGGGTGAAGGCCCGCCCCAGCATGGGGTAGAAGCGCTGGTTGGCGCGTAGGATGTTCGAGTCCACCAGCGTGGCGTCCAGCCGCCCCTCGGAGATCTCCAGCAGCAGGTCCTCGATGCCGGCGTCCGCGCGGGCTTCCCATGCGAGTCCGGGTACGGCCGCCTGGCGCAGCAGTTCCTCGTAGCTGGAGCCGGCGATGACCGCCAGCCGCCGGTCGCTGAGGTCGGCAAGCGATCCGGGTCGCTTCGTGCCGCGGCGGTAGACCACCTCGATACGCGTCTCGTCGTAATCGGGCCCGAAGCGGAACTGCTGCTCGCGTTCGGGCGTGCGGGTCAGGTTGGCCGCGATCAACTCGCCATGCCCGCGGTCAAGCCAGCGTGATAACTGCGCAAAGTTGTCCGCTACGCGCACCTCGACCGACAGGCCAGCGTACTCGGCGAATTCTCGCACCAGATCGTATTCGGGGCCGGTGTCGCCGTCGGCGCCGAGAAAGTAGCTGCTGGCCCCGTTGCGGGTCAGTAGCGTAAGGCTGCCGCGCTGCTGGGCCTGTTCGAGGCGGGTGGGGCGGTCGTCACCGGAGGTCAGGAACGGCAGCACCAGCGCCGCGGCGATCAACGCGCGCAGCCGGACGGACAGCTTGTGTGGCTGGTGCAATTCCATGACGTAATCCCCGATTCATCGGAGGTAGTTTACCGTTCCTGAGGTGAATTAGCGAGAATTTTATTTAACTAAATGAAAACTGTAGTTAATTACCAGCACGAAATGGGCGACTTGGTGTAGTCCTGGTCCATCACCAGCGGCGTGCATGCCAGGCCGTGCTCGGTGTCCTTGGCCTGCTCACCGGTGGGGGTGGCCGTCAGGGTGTAGGAGTTGGCGGTGACGTTATCGATGGTGAACGTATACCAGTCGTGGGTGGGCACCGGAATGCCGGCGGGTGGTGCGGCATTGGCGGCATAGGTGCTGTGGGTGGCGCGCCAGATTTCCTGCATGTTGGCCCAGTTCATCAGCAACTCCTGCGCATCGCCACGCCGCGCCTTGCGCACCCAGTGGGTGTAGTTGGGCATGGCCAGGGCCACCAGGATGGCGACCACGGCCACCACGATCATCAGCTCGATGAGGGTGAATCCGCGCCATGAACGCCGCGTACCGCGGGGGGTTCTCGATTTCACATCCCTATGCTTCATACCGGCCGCACTCCTTGGTACTGACAGGCGGTAGTAAATTCCCGACCGGCGTCGCCGGCGCCGGCGCTGTGGCAACCACAGATTCCCTATACTATAGGGGCACTTGAGGATTCTGCCAAGGGAAGGGATGCATGGCAACACCGCATACAGTGCGCGGCTTCACCCTCATCGAGCTCATGATCACCATCGTGATCGTCGCCATCGGCATCGCGTTGATGCTGCCGTCGTGGGACGCCATCGTGCAGCGGCGTGAACTGACTCAGGGCACCGAGGAGATTTCCACGCTGCTGTCAATCGCCCAGGGCGAGGCGGTCAAGCGCGGAGAAGTCATCGAGGTCGACGTCAATCGCGCCGGCGGCAATAACTGGTGCGTGCGGGTGTTCACCGAGGACGATGACGGCAACTGCCTGTGCAACCCCGATGCGCCGAACGCGCCCAATGGCTACTGCGGATGGACCTCCGGCGTGGGCGAGCAGGGCGGCGAGGAGGTGGATGCCTACCGCAAGTTCACCATCACCCAGCTGCTGGAGGGGGGTACCAGCGTCGGCCAGTTCGATTTCCGCTTCGACCCGATCCGCGGACTCAAGATGGCCGATGACGACACTACCGATTTCAGCGTGCACGCCGTTCAGCTGCAGTCCGCCAACACCGACTTCACCTTGCGGGTGGAGGTGAATGCCACCGGGCGCGTCCGGATTTGCAGCCCCGACGACAGCGTGATGGGTTTTGGGTCCTGCCTGTGACCGTGGCCGGGAACGCGCAATGAACTCACCCTGGAGCACCTCCATGAAACAAAGCATGTCACAGCGGTTCGCGCGCCAGGCGGGCCTTAACCTGTTGGAGCTGATGGTCTCGCTGGCGATCAGCATGGTGGTCTCGCTGGCCATGGTCACGCTGATGGCCAACACCATGAGCACCGGCACCCAGGCCATTCGCATGAGCACGCTGACCCAGGAAATGCGCGCCGCCATGCAGATCATCACCCGCGAGCTGCGCCGCGCCAATCACGATATCACCACGCTGGGGTGCTACCAGACGCGGGAGTGCGTCGCATTGGAGACGGGCAGCATCAGCACCGATGGCAACTGCCTGAGCTTTGCTTACGATCGGGCGGGCGCCATGTCGTTTTGCCTGGCCGGCGGGGTGCTGAGCCTGACCAACGGGGGTGGCAGCGTGGCGATCACCGACCCGGAGGTCATCACCGTCAACGAGTTTGGCGTCAACTGTTACAACACCGGCGCCGACGACGCGGACCAGGAAGGCACGCTGGTGATGCGGGCCCAGCTGGTCAACGCCCATCGGGACCTGCCGGTGGTCGAACATCGGCTCGAGGACCGCGTGTACCCCCGTAACCTGATCTTCACTGCCGGATGCTGAGTGATGAGAATGAACCGCAACCCCCAAACTGTCAGACTCCCGCGCGGGCTCCAGCGCCTGCAGCGTGGCGCCATGACCATGTTCACCGCCATTTTCGTGCTGGTGCTGATCACGATGATGCTGCTCTATGCCGCCAAGGTCGGCGTGTTCGAGCAACGCATCTCGGCCAACGACCTGCGCCAGAAGCTGGCCTTCCACGCCGCCGAGACGGGGCTGGATTTCAGCTACGAATACCTGCAGAACAAGATGCGCGAGGGGCTGCTGACCTCGACCGAGACGGGCGACGACCCGGCCAACGTTTGCGACGCCGCGGGCTTCTATGCCCCCGGTTGCGTGCGCTGGGTGGACGCCTGCCCCGCGGAGCTGTGCAGCTCACCTGGCATCCCGCCCGACAGCTTCATCTATGACGATGATCACCTCGGCAGCACCGTGAGCTACGACACCTGCATCGACGCCACGGTCACTGCCGGGGCTGGCGTACCGCCGCTGTGCCGGCACGAGGATTTCCAGGGCACCCTGGCGGAGGGAACGCGCTTCCGGACGACAGCCGGCATCTGTTCCTACGATGGCGACCTGGCATGGCCGCCCACCAACTGCCTCGACCTGTCCGTGGACACCACGCCCGAGAATGTCCGGCACATCGTATGGATGGCCGCCTGGGGTTACTCGGATTGCGAGGATGGCGGGCCGCTCACCGACTGCAAGGGGCAGGCCCGCATGATCCGCATCCTGGGCGACCGCAACATCCTCGCCGGTGGCGGTTTCGTGCCGCTGGTCAGCAAGAACAACTTCCCCCCCAGCGGCACCACCGAGGTGGTGCCGAACCCCGACGCGGGCGGCGAAGGGGTGCCGGTGTCCATCTGGAGCAACCGCAATATGACAGCATGTGCGCCACTCAACACGGACGAGGTTGCGCAGGACCCCCTGACGGTGGAGGGCTCGTTCCGCACCTGCGAAATGCACGAGTGGTACGGTGTGGATATTCGTCCCGACGATGCCAAGTGCAGCATGCCCACCTGCAAGTGCGACTACCCCGGCCCGGAGGCGCTGAGCTACCGGCACGGGGGTGAAACCCACCTCGACATGGATGTGCTGGTGGACAATGATTTTCCCTGCGACTTGTTCCAGTATTACTTCGGAGTGCCGGAATCCGAGTACGACACGGTCAAGCAGGCCGCCCAGATTATTGACGATTGCGGCAACACGGTGCTGAACGAGGAGAGCCGTGGGACCTACTGGTTCAGCGGAGACCTCTGCGACATCGATGGCGGCAAGTCGTCCAAGCAGGTCGGCAGCATCGACCATCCTGTGATCCTGATCTCGGCCGCCAAGTCGCAAACGGTCCTGGGCTCCAACACCCACTTCTACGGCATCCTGTACATCAGCGATGTCGAGAGCCCCGATTCGCAACCCAATTTCAAGCCCGGCGGCGGCGCCACGGTGTACGGCGCGGTGATCATCGACGTGATCTTCCCGTCCAGCGGTTTTGCTGGCACCTTCCGGGTCGTCTACAACGATCAGGTGCTGGGCAACCTGGGCAAGGTCGGCACGCTGGCCGGCGCATACTGGCGCGACTTCGATCTGCCGCTGATCGATTCCGCCAATTCCACCCTCAGTTGGGCACGCTGACATGAACCGGTACACGAGCATGAAAACACAGCGCGGATTTAACCTCCTGGAAGTGATGATGGCGGTCGCCATCTTCGCCATTGGCATGCTGGCCCTGGCTTCCCTGCAGGGAAGCCTGACCCGCTCCTCGACCGACGCCAAGATGCGCACCATGGCCGCCAACATCGCCGAGCGCACCATCGAGGCCATGCGCACCTTCAATTCCCTGAGCCAGAACCAGGACCCGGCAACCGGCGTAGGTTGCGATTTCGGGGCCCCGGGCGATTCGGTGAGCAGCGAGTGTGGCTTCGGCGACATCATCAGCGTGGATGGCGCGGTGGCGGGCCCGATCTATGAGCAGGTGTCGAGCGGTGACGCCGTCGGCTTCTTCCGCACCATCAACGTGACGGATTACTATTTCGACCCCGCCGCGGCGGGCAGCTTCACCGCCATCGCCCCCGACGGCATCGTCTCACCGCATTTCAAGCTGGTAGACGTGTGCGTGGCCTGGGGCGACGCAGCGCTGTGCCCCTTGGGCGTCGCTGAGTCCGCTGCGGATTACGCCAGCGACCTGGATACGCACACTGGCAACATCACCGTATCCGCCATCGTCTCCAGCGCCACCACGGGTGGGCGGCTCGCGATCTTCACCCAGGACCAGGACGAGAACCTCATTCCGCCCGTTGCCTATAGCCCCGGCGAGAACCCGGACGTGATCCCGCTGGGCCTCGGCGGGGACCGGGTGAAGGAATCGCGCACGCCGATACCGAAGATCTTCCGCAGCTACCTGGAAACCCGGTTCGACGTGATCACCTACTCGCAGAGCACCAACGCCTTCGTGCGCCGCGAGGAATTCGTGGCCATCGCCTGCGAGTGCACCTTGCGCGCGCCGGGGGCGGTGGAGGGCCGGCGGCCCATCCTGTGGGCCGGCGACGAATACCTCGAGCCGGAGTTCGTGGTGAAGGCCTATGGTGAGCGGCTCAGTGGCGTCAAGCAGAGCCCGTTCTGTGACCTCTGCTGCCGTGACCATCACGATGGCGGCACCGGCGAGAACGATCCGTCCGACGTGGGGGCCAGGCTGTACAACCCCTTCCGCGACCCGCTCGAGTACCGGGCCGACGGCGACCACAAGCACTACAAGCGGCAACGCTCGGTGCCCGGCGCCACTCTGATGGAGGAGGCGCAATATGGTGACGACTACGTGGAGGCCTGCCGACTGGTGCGCAAGGACGGCTTCTTCCGCGTGGCCCA
>WVWV01000133.1 GCA_011773845.1 Lysobacterales bacterium
GATGATGTAGGCCGCGCCCACCTTGAACACGTTGCGGCGCCTGAGCTCGGCGAACAGGTTCACGGAGCGTCCTCCGGGCGGATCAGGTCGTTGAAGCGCGGATCGTCGCGGAAAAAGTCCCAGCGTGGGTCGAGAAACAGCAACCAGCGACTGAACCGGTAGGGGGTCTCCAGAAACTGCTCGATAAGGGCCAGCGCCTCGTCGCGTCGGCCCAGGATGGCCAGCACCTGGGCATGGCTCTGCGCATTGAAGGTGCCGGCCATCTCGTTATCGGCCCGCGGGATCTGTTGCAGGCCGCGCTCGGCAGCGGCGATCGCAGGGCCCTCCTGCCCCAGCAGCGCGTGTGCCAGGGCCAGCGTCATTGCCTCGTATGCTGCCGCAAGCCTGTTCGGGGCCGGGGCCGAGGTGATTATTTCTACCGCGCGCCGCAGCTCCGCCTCCGCCGCGGCCGGCTCCCCCGCCAGGCGGTGGGCCCAGCCCCGGTACACCTCGCGCCACCCGAGGTTGCCACGGTTTTCTGCCAGCGCCGCGATCTCCGGGCGCTCCCAGGTCGCTCTGGCCGCGGCATAATCGCGTTCGAAAAACGGCAGCTGGACGGTCAGGCCCCAGTAGGCGCCGCTGCGACTGGGCGGGATGTCCCGCCATTGGGCGCGTGCCTGGTCGACCTGGCCACTCTGCAATAGGATCTGTGCTCGCCAGACGCGGATGTCCTGAGAGTCGGGAAACCTGAGCACCCACTCGTCCGCCAGCGGGCCGGCCCGGTCGACGGCGTCCATGAACACCAGCGTTTCCAGGATGGTGGGCGGTACCCGGCTGAAATTGGGGTCGATCTCCAGGGCCCGCTCGAAACTGGCAAGCGCCCCCTCGAGGTCCCGGGTGCGGCGCTGGGCCACCGCCACGCTGAAGGCGATGCCGGCGTCGCCCGGCATGGCCCGGAGCGCTTGCCGGTACAGGGTCAGCGCCCGGGAGAAGTCCTCTTCGATCCGGTAGGCATAATCGCCCGCGGCGGCGATCGTTTCCGGCAGCTCGGGGCCGAGGCGCCTGGCCTTTTCCAGTGCCTCCGCCGCCAGCCGGAAGCGTTCGGGGCTGGTGTCGTAGCCGATCCACACGGCCTGGCCGTGGATCTTGACCAGCATGGACCAGGCCTGGGCGAACGCCGGGTCCAGTTCCACCGCCCGCCGGGCCCACAGTTCGGCATTGATGTAGATGTCCTGCGAGTAGTCCGGCGCGCTGGTCAGGCTCAGGGCGCGCAGGTAGGCTTCGTAGGCTTCGAGATTGGTGGTGGGCAGGCGGGCCAGGTTCAGCCGCTCCTCCTCGGTGAGTTCGCCGCGCACCGCCTGCACGATCTGCCGGGTGATCTCGGACTGGATTTCGAAGATGTTCTCGACCGTCATCTCGCGGTCGAAGGTTTCCGCCCACAGGTGCTTGTCGCCGGCCACGTCGATCAACTGCGCATTGATGCGGATGCGCTGGCCGGCGCGCTGGATACCGCCCTCGAGGATGGTCGCCACGCTCAGTTCACGTGCGATTTCGGGAATGGTCTTCTCGGTGCCCTTGTATTTCATCACCGAGGTGCGCGACACCACCTTGATGTCGTTGATCTTGGCCAGCTGGGTCAGCAGGTCGTCGTGGATGCCATCGGTGAAGAACTGGTCGTCTTCCAGCCGGCTGCGGTTGGCAAAGGGCAGCACCGCGATTGACCGTTGCCGGGGCGCCGGCGTGGCGGACTGGGGCCTGTCTGCCGTCGGCTCCGCGGGGGCCTCGGTGGGGGCGACGGCCGCGGATTGCTGCACCGGCCGGTGCATGAAGCGGGACTCCCAGATAAAGTACGCGGCGACCAGCGCCAGCATACCGATGATGGTGAAGTCCAGCTTGCGGCCGGTCTGGCGGGTGATGGACTGGGTGCGGTCCACTTCGTGCTCGCGCTTGAGGCCCTCGGGGGTGAGCTCGAAGGCCCAGGCGAAGATCAGCACCGGCACGAATCCGATCACCAGCAGCACGATCACCAGTTTGCCCACCTCGGTGGACAGTTCCAGCAGCTCGGTGAGCACCTCGGTGAGCTGCAGCAGCAGCCAGGCGGCCACTACGTAGGCGATGCCCACCCGGAACACGTTGCGACGCTTGAGCTCGGCGAAGAAGCTCATTCCTTGCCCTCCGGCCGGATCAGCGCGGCGAAGCGTTCGTCGTCGCGGAGGAAGTCCCAGCGCGGGTCGAGCGTCGCAGGCCAGCGCCGGATGGTGCTGCCGGGCACGCCGAGCTGCCGTTCCACCAGGGCAATGGCCTCGTCGCGGCGGCCGACCAGCGCCAGCACCATGGCGTGTGAGTCGATCACGGTGGCTTCCTCGAAGCGGTCGGTGCCGGCCTTCATGATCGCGACGGCCCGCTCCGAGGCTTCCAGTGCGCCTCCCTCATCACCCATGAGTGCTCTCGCCAGCGCCAGGTTGGCCAGGGCCTGCGCGTCATTGCGGTGGTTGTCGTCGTCCACGGCGCCGAAGGCGTCGCTAAAGGCCTCCAGGTATCGGCGGGCGGATGCCTCATCGCCCATGGCCAGGTAGGTCTGGGCGAGCGACAACTCCCGCAGGTTCCTGGGGCCGCCAGCAAAGCCCGAGAATTCGATCAGTTGCGGCTTCTCCCAGGCGGCAAGCGCGGCCGCGTAGTCGCGCTCGAACAGCGGGATTTCCCACGCCAGGCGCACGTACATGTCGCTGGCGGCGGGTTTCATGCCTTCGAACAGGGTCCGCGCTCGTGCCAGGTCGCCGTCGCGTTGCAGGTACATCTCCGCCAGGTGGCCCCGCATGTTGCTGGCCTCGGGGAAGCGCCGCACGGCCTCTTCGGCAATCGGGATGGCCTTGTCGAAAGCCTCGACCCGCTTGAGGGTCCGCAGATAGTCGGACATCGCATACCGGTTGCCGGGGTCCAGCAGCAGCGCTTTCTCGTAGCTGTCGATCGCCGCAGCCCAGGTTCCCAGCCGCCGCTGGGTGAGGGCCATCTGCACCATGATCGCGGAGTTGCCGGGTTGCTTCGCCGCCGCGCCGCGAAACGCCTCCAGGGCGGCCGGATAATCGTTCTCGATGCGGTACAGGTATTCGCCGCGGGCGGTGAGCGCTTCGGCCGACCCGGGGTCGCCCGCGGTGGCACGCTCCAGCGCCAGCCGGGCACTGGCATACCGCTCGGGCGAGGCGTCATAGCCAATCCAGATCGATTGGCAGTGCGCTTCCACCAGGATGCTCCAGGCCCATGCGAATCCGGGGTCGAGCGCCACGGCCTGCTCGGCCCATTCCTGTGCCCGCAGGTATTTCTCGATCGTGTAGTCGGGCTCCTGGGATGCCGCGCGGGCGCGCAGGTAATGCTCGTAAGCCTGCAGGTCCTCGGTGGGGGCCTGCCGGCTGGCCGCCAATTCTTCCACGCTCATCTCGCCCCGAACCGCGCTGACGATGGCGCGGGTGATCTCCGACTGGATGTCGAAGATGTTCTCGACGGTCATCTTGCGGTCGAAGGTTTCCGCCCAGACATGCTCGTCGGTGGCGACATCGATCAGCTGGGCATTGATGCGAATGCGCTGGCCTGCGCGCTGGATACCGCCTTCGAGAATGGCCGCCACGCCCAGCTCGGCGGCAATCTCGGGAATCTTTTTGGTCGTGTTGCGATACTCCATCACGGACGTGCGGGAGATCACCTTCAGGCCGTCGACCTTGGCCAGCTGGGTCAGCAGGTCGTCGTGGATGCCGTCGGTGAAGTAGAGGTCCTCGTCCACGTTGCTGCGATTGGCGAACGGCAGCACGGCGATGGATTGCCGGCTGGTCTCCGGGCCCGCTCGCGCCCGGGCACCCGGGGCCGGCTCCGTTTCTGGCCCGATGGCGGGTTGCGCCACCGTGGCCGCGGGGGTTGAAACGGAGTCCGGCCGGGTCCCCTGAAACCTGTCGAACAGCAGGTAGGCAATGGCCAGCGCCATCAGCACCAGGATCGCATTGTTCAGTTTGCGCCCGGTCTGGCGCGTGATGGACCTGTCCCGGTCGACTTCGCGTTCGCGCTTGAGGCCCTCGGGCGTCATCTCGAAGGCCCAGGCGAAGATCAGCGCCGGCACGAAGCCGACGATCAGCAGGATGATGACGATCTTGCCGATGTCGGTGGACAGTTCCAGCAGCTCGGTGAGCACCTCGGTGAGCTGCAGCAGCAGCCAGGCGGCCACCACGTAGGCGATGCCCACCCGGAACACGTTGCGACGCTTGAGCTCGGCGAACAGGCTCACGGCGGTCCACACTCGATGCGGTCGCCGTCGACGCGGCAGAATTCCGGGTCGCCGTGGCGGCGCCAGTAGTCCGCCATGCCGATTCGCTCGAACAGGCCGGGCAGTCCGGGATCGGCGAGCTGGTCCCGGTTGTAGGCGTTCCAGACCGTGCTCAGGTTGCTGACCACGCGCAGTCCGCGCTTGTTCTCGGCTTCCTTGAGCAGGGCGGCGATGGCCTCATCGGTGGCCCCCACGACCCACAGGTAGGTCACCAGGGTGGTATAGGAGGACAGGGCCTCATTGGCCAGCAGGGTGGCGGTCGACTGCTCGCTTTGCGCAGGGTCGCGCAGGGCCGCGATGGTGGTCCGGGCGAGGACATCCGTGCCGATGTTGTCGATATCAGTGGCGGCCCACGCCTCCTCGGCGCGGTCCAGGTCCCCCTTGAGCAGCCAGTACCAGGTATGAATGCTGGGCTGGAATCCCCAGCTCATCTGCTCCGCTTTTTCGATCACCTTGCTCATCGACTGGATATCGCCGCGGGTGCCGTAGGCGCTGCTCAGCCAGTTCTGCAGCAGTGGCCAGACCGGGTCCACCGTCTCGGCCTGCTCGAAGTGCCGCAGTGCTTCCGACGGATAACCCAGCGCGCACAGCAATATGCCCTTCCACAACAGGGAATTGGTTTCGTTCGGGTTCAGCTCGATGGCCCGGTCGAGCTCCGAGCTGGCCGACTCCCACTCGAGGTTGCGCATGTGCAACAGACCCAGCACGCCGTGGCCAAAGCCGTTACCGGGATCGATGGCAATCGCCCTGCGTGCCGACTCGCGGCCTTGCTCAAACAAGGCCTCGTGACCTTCATTCGCCTGGAAGCCATGCACCGCGCTGGCGCCGGCCAGGTTGGCCCAGGCATCCGCGAACTCCGGGTCCAGTGCGACCGCCTGCTTCAGCACGTCGACCGCGCGCCTGACGTTGTCCGCACCGCGGGCCTGGTACAGGTGCCGGCCGCGCAGGAATAGCTGGTAGGCCTCGATGTTGTCCGTCGGCCGCGAATCCTGCCGCCGCTCGCCCAGGGCGACGTGCAACTGGTCGGCGATGGCCAGGGAAATCTCCTCCTGGATTTCGAACACGTTCTCCAGGCTGCGGCTGTAGCCTTCGGACCACAGGTGCGAGTCGGATTCCGCCTCGATCAGCTGGGCGGTGATGCGCACATCGTTGCCCGCCTTGCGCACGCTGCCTTCCAGCACGTAGCTGACGCCCAGTTGGCCGGCGATTTCGGGGATCGGCAGGTCCTTGCCCTTGAACGCGAAGGCCGAGGTGCGCGAGATCACGCGCAGGCCCTCGATCTTGACCAGCGCGTTCAGGATCTCCTCGGACAGGCCGTCGGAGAAGAACTCCTGGTCGGGGTCGTTACTCATGTTGATGAAGGGCAGCACGACAATGGACTTGCGCTGATCGGGCTGGGTGGCAGCGGTCTCGACCCCGACAGCGGGCGCCGGCGTGGCCACCTGCCCGGCAACCTCCGGCAGGGGTTGGGGCTGCGGTTCCGAGCGGCCGGAAATCCGCGACTCCCAGAAGAAATAGGCCGCCACCAGCACCAGCATGCCGATGATGGTGAAATCAAGCTTGCGCCCGGTCTGGCGCGTGATGGACCTGTCCCGGTCGACTTCGCGTTCGCGCTTGAGGCC
>WVWV01000162.1 GCA_011773845.1 Lysobacterales bacterium
CGACCAGCCTGGTGCTCGTGACGCACGATCCGCGCATGGCCATGCGCTTGGACCGGGTGCTGGAACTGCGCGGAGGCATGCTCACGCCGATGGATTGACCGCGAGCGAGCGGGGCGAGCATGAGGGCGTTTGTGTTGATGATTGCCGGCGCCTTGCTGCCATTGATGCTCCGGTCGCCCCCGCCGTCCGGTAGCGGTCTCGCCTTGGCGCTGCTTGGACTCCTGAGCGCGGTCTCCATCCGCACGCGTTGGTTTGCGTTGCTGGCACTACCTGCTGCCCTGACCCTCGCCATCGTGGAGCAGCGCCTCGCACAGCGCCTCGATCCGGCGCTGGCCGGGCAGGAACTCGCAGTGACGGGCGTCGTCGTCGGCCTGCCGGTGACGCGCGACGACCTGCTCGAATTCCGTTTCCGACCAACGGTCCGCACGGGGCTGGCAAGCCAGCTGCCCGATCAGCTGTGGGTGCGCTGGTATCGTGACTGGCCATCTGTCGAGGCGGGCGAGACGTGGCGGCTGCAGTTGCGTCTGCGTCTCCCGCGCTCGCGGGTCAACTTTTCCGGCGGAGACGCGGAGCGCTGGTATTTTTCGACGGGCATCGGAGCGCTGGCCAGCGTGCGCGAGGGCAGGGCCAATGAACGGCTGCATGAGGCCCGCGGACCGAGTGTCTCACGCATCCGCCAGCACCTGCGGGAGGCTCTGGCGCGCTACCTGCCGAGTCACGAGGCGGCGGGCCTGGTCTTGGCGCTGGCGATCGCCGACCGCAGCCAGCTGCGGCGGGAACAATGGCGCGCACTGCGGGCCACCGGGACCGGCCACCTGTTGGCGATTTCCGGCATGCACGTCGGTCTGGCGGCATTGTTCGGCTACTGGCTCACGCGCCTGGCGTCCTGCCTGGTGCCCGCGGTGCGGTGGCGATGGGGCTTGCGCCCCGCCTGGGCGGGAGCCGCGCTGGCCGCGGCCGGCTACGCCGCCCTGGCAGGCTTCGGGGTGTCGACCCAACGCGCCCTGCTGATGCTGGTGGTGGCCACGGCGGGGATGCTTCGCCGCCGCGCGCTTTCGAGGCCGCACGCCTACGCGCTGGTGGTATTGCTGACGCTGCTGGCGAGCCCGCTGGCGCCATTGTCGGCCGGGTTCTGGCTGTCATTTCTCGCCGTGGCGGCGTTGCTGCTGATGCTGGTTCCGGCGCGGCATCGAGGTGGTTGGCTGGCTCGCTTCACGCGCCTGCAGCTGGGCTTGATGGTGTTCTTGCTGCCGGTCACCCTGTACAGCTTTCAGGAGGGCACGCTGCTGGGCCTGCCCGGCAACCTCGTGGCCATACCCTGGGTGAGCCTGGTGGCTGCACCGCTTTTGTTTCTCGGCATGGCCTGCTGGGCTGTCGGGCTGCCGGCGGATGCGGCACTGTTCATGCTCAGCGCCGAGGCGCTGGGCGCGTTGGGCAGCGTGCTCGCTTGGCTGGGGGGCGTGGCCGAGGGCGCCACATTTCGCACTGGCCGGCCGCCGCTGCCCGGCGTGGTGTTGGGCCTGGCCGGTGGCGTCTTGTTCCTGCTGCCGCGGGGCCTGTTGCCACGGTGGCCGGGGGCGCTGCTGCTGGGTGCACTGGTCGTTCCCGTCGGGCCTCGGCTGGAGGAGGGGGAATGGCGCCTGGACATGCTGGACGTGGGGCAGGGGCTGGCCGCGCTGGTGGCGACCCGGCATGGGTTGCTGGCCTACGACACCGGGCCGGGACAGCCGGGCCGTTGGGACCTGGTGGCGCCGGTGCTGGTGCCCTCGATCGCTGCGAGCGGGTTTCGCGCTCCGAAGCGGGTGGTGGTCAGCCACGGCGACCTCGACCATGCGGGCGGTCTCGATACCCTGAGACGGCAATTTGCCCAGACCCGATTCCTGGTCAACCAGCGCCACCCGGCCGCGTCCCTGCCACGCTGCCTCAGTCCCGAAAATTGGCAGGATTCCGGCATTGGATTTCGCATCCTGCACCCCGGCCCCGGCTTGCCATACCTCGGCAATGCGAGCTCCTGCGTACTCAGTGTGGGCTCGGATCGCGCCCGCTTGCTGTTGCCAGGCGATATCGACACCGCCGTCGAGCAGCGCCTGGTCGAACGCGGGCTGGGGCGACACGCCATCCTCATCGCACCCCACCACGGCAGCCGCAGTTCCTCGAGCCACGAATTCCTGCAGGCCGTGCAGCCGGAGCTCGTTTTGATCTCGGCCGGAGCGGACAACCGCTTTGGACTGCCGCATGTCGAGATTGTCGAGCGGTATCACCAGCAGGGCGCCCGGGTGTTGTCTACCGCCGGCTGCGGCGGCTTGCGGGTAACGAGCCTGGAGACCGGTCGCATCACCCTCGCCAGCGCCCGCCGCCAGCGGCCGGGCCTGTGGCGTTGGCCGGCAGCACACGACTGCCCCTGATTTCAACCGGGGGCATGGGTTATGATTCAAGTCCGATTGCGAGTAGAGGAGCGGCAATCGCATGTTGGAGATCATCCTGGCCGGCGGATGGCTCATGGCGCCGATCCTGCTGTGTTCCACGCTTGCGGTGGCAATCATCATCGAACGTTTCTGGAGTCTGCGGCGACGCAGCGTGGTGCCGGACGGCGTTGGAGAGATGGTGATCGAATGGGCGGCGCGGCAGGAACTCGACCGCGCGCATATCGAGCGCCTGCGCCGACAATCGGCGCTCGGCACCGTGCTCGCGGCAGCCCTGGTCAATCGCCACCGGCCGCGGGAATTGATCAAGGAAGCGGTCGAGGACACCGGCCGGCACGTCGTGCATGAGTTGGAGCGGTTCCTGAACACGCTGGGCACGATTGCCGGCATCGCACCCTTGCTCGGACTGCTGGGCACGGTAATCGGCATGATCCGGGTTTTCTCGGCCATCATGATTCACGGCGTTGGCAACCCCAGTGAATTGGCCGGCGGCATCTCCGAGGCGCTGATCACCACCGCGGCCGGCCTGACCGTGGCCATTCCGAGCTATTTCTTCTACCGGTATTTCCGCGGCATGGTGGCCGAGTACGTCATTTCCATGGAGGAGCAGGCCATCAACCTGATCGAGGCCATCGAGCAGCGTAACGTGGTGCGCGGCACGTCCGGTCGGGGCGGGAGCTGAAGCCGTGCAATTACAAACCCAACCCGAGCAAGAGCCCGAGATCAACCTGACCTCGCTGATCGATGTGGTGTTCCTGTTGTTGATCTTTTTCATGGTCAGCACCACGTTCGAACGCCAGGCCGCGCTGAAGGTGGAACTGCCGCACGCCAGCGTCGCGCCCGACGCGGAAACCGAGGCAATCGAACTGAACCTGATCATCGATGCGAGCGGGCGGATGTACCTCAACGACCGGCAGCTCGTCGACAATGAGCCCGAGACCATAGCCGCCGCTCTGCAGGAAGCGGCGGGTGACGAGCGTGACCTGCCATTGCTGTTGCGCGCCGATGCCCGGACCCCGCATCAGTTCGTGGTGCGGGCGATGGATGTCAGCGGTCAGTTGGGCTTCAGCCGGCTCTCGATTGCCACGGTGCACGACGCAGAGCCTGACGAATGACCGCGCAGGTTCCCGGGGGCGCCACTCCTGCCGCCACCTACCGAAGACTGTGGGGCTATACCCGCAGGTACTGGATGATGTTCGCCATCGGCATTCTCGGCGTCAGCCTCGATGCCGGCATGCAGGCGGTATTCATCAAATTCATCGAACCGCTGATCGACCGGGTGTTCGTGGAAAAGGACGCCGCGTTCGGCTTGTGGCTCGCCGGCGCAATCATGGTGGTCGTCGCGCTGCGTGTGCTGGGCAACTTCGGCGGGGTATTCTGCATGGAGTGGACGGGCCGCCGCATCATCGCCGACCTGCGGGGCGAACTGTTCGAAGGGTATCTGCGCTTGCCGGCCAGTTTTTTCGATCGCTACAGCTCGGGCCAGCTGATCTCCAAGCTCGCGTATAACAGCGAGCAGGTAGCGAACGCCGCGACCAATGCGGTGGTCGCAGCCATTCGCGACGTGATGTTGCTGGTCTACCTGCTGATCGTAATGTTGAGTATCAATCTGCAACTGACGGCCATCATGCTGCTGCTGGTACCCGCGGTCGCGTACGTGGTCACGGTCGTGAGTCGTCGCTTTCGCAAGATCAGCCGGCGCATCCAGGACTCGATGGGCGATGTGTCCCATGTCACCGAGGAGGCCGTGGCCGGACACCGGATCGTCAAGGTGTTTGGGGGCGAAGAATCGGAGCGCGAGCGTTTTCGGCTGGTCAATGAACGCACCCGCAGGCTGCACATGCGGATGGTGGCCACCCACCTGGCGAGTTCGACCCTGATACAGATCGCAGCCGGGCTGTCGATGGTACTGCTGATGATCGTCGCCACGCGGCCCTCCATGCTCAGCACCATCACGGCCGGCAATTTCACGGCCATCTTCTTTGCCATGGTGGCCACCATTCCGCCGCTGAAACGCCTGACCCGGGTGCAATCGCAGGTGCAGAAGGGCATCGCGGCAGCGGACAGCCTGTTTGAGGTGATCGATTCCGAACGGGAGCGGGACACCGGCACACGGACCGTCGATCGCGTTGCGGGCGCGCTGGAATTTCGCAACGTCGGGTTTCGCTATCCGGGCGGCGACCGCGCCATCCTGGAAGACGTGAGTTTCACGCTGCCGATGGGCAGCGTTACCGCGCTGGTGGGGCCGTCCGGCAGCGGCAAGACCACTCTGGCCGGTCTGCTGCCCCGGTTCTACAACTACAGCGAGGGACGCATTCTGCTGGACGGTCACGAACTGTCCGAATACCGGCTGCGCGACCTGCGCAACCAGATCGCTCTGGTTAGCCAGGATGTCATGCTCTTCAACGACACCATCGCCGGCAACATCGCCTATGGCGGCCTCGCCGAAGTTTCGCGCGAGCAGGTGCTGTCCGCCGCCCGGGCCGCACATGCCATCGAGTTCATCGAGCAACTGCCGGACGGTTTCGATACCTTGTTGGGGCAGCACGGAATCCTGCTTTCGGGTGGCCAGCGCCAGCGTCTGGCGATCGCGCGGGCGCTGCTCAAGGACGCGCCCATCCTGATCCTCGACGAGGCCACTTCGGCTCTCGACAGCGAATCCGAACGCATGATTCAGGAAGCGCTGCAGGAGGTGATGAAGCATCGCACCACGCTGGTCATCGCCCATCGCCTGTCAACGATCGAGAACGCCGATCAGGTCATCGTGCTGCGCGAGGGCAGGGTGGTGGAAGCCGGCACCCACGAGGAGCTGCTGGCGGCCGGCGGGGCCTACGCCCGCCTGTACCAGACCCAGTTCAGTCAACAGGCTTCGGCGGATTGACATGCGGGGGGCGCTGGAGCGGCGACTGAACGCAATCTGGTATGGGGAACGCACGCCGGACTTCGGGTTACGCGCCCTCGAGAGCCTCTACGCTCCCCTGGCACGAGCTCGAAGCTGGTGGCTCGGCCATACCGTCGAGCAGTCCCTGGTGGGCAAACCGATCGTCGTGGTCGGCAACATCACGGCCGGCGGCACCGGCAAGACTCCGCTGATCATCAGGTTGTGCCAGTTGCTGCAGGCCGCCGGCCTCAAGCCAGGCGTGGTCACCCGGGGCTATGGTCGGCGCGGGCGGGCGCCGCTCAGTGTCGGGGCCGGGCAGGGGGCCGAGACCGCGGGCGATGAGCCCCTGTTGATCTGGCGGCGCTGCCGGGTGCCCGTGCGGGTGGACCGCGCGCGCGAGCGAGCGGCGCGACGGCTGTTGAGCGAGGGCGTCGATGTCGTGCTCTGCGATGACGGGCTGCAACGCGCGCGGCTGCCCAGGGAACTGGAAATCTGCGTGGTGGACGCTACCCGGGGGCTTGGCAATCGGCGCCTGCTGCCCGCGGGCCCCTTGCGCGAACCCGCAGGGCGTCTGCAAGAGGTGGATGCCGTGATCGGCAACGGTGGTGCGCTGGCGGGGTTCGAAAGCCTGCCCCACGCCGCGATGGTGCTGGAGCCGGGCGGGTGCCTGGAAGTGGCGGGCACCGGCCAGATGGACCTGGGACAACTGCGTGGCATGGCGCAGCGACTCACGGTGCACGCGCTCGCCGCGATCGCCCATCCGCAGCGTTTCTTCGACATGTTGCACGATCTGGGCATAGTGCACCGGCCCCACGCATTCCCCGATCATCACCGTTTCACGCGTTCCGACCTGCCGGCCACCGGTGACCAAAGCATGTTGCTGATGACCGAGAAAGATGCCGTCAAGTGTGAACGGCTCGCACTTGGCAATGCGTGGTACATTCCGGTCGATGCGAGGCTGCCGGCGGATTGGGAACGCTGGTTCCTGGCTCGGGTCCAAGCCATGCACACGCAGGTGTCCTGAATCATGTCCATACCCGGCTACGTCATCGTTATCCCGGCGCGCTACGAGTCCCAGCGCTTGCCTGGCAAGGCGCTCCTCGATATTGCGGGCAAGCCGCTGATCGAGCACGTGTGGGACTGCGCGCGCCGTTCTGCCGCGGGGGAGGTCATCATCGCAACCGACGATCGACGGATTGCGAAGGCCGCCAGCGAATTTGGCGCTGAAGCGGTCATGACCTCCAGCGCACACCGTTGCGGCAGCGAGCGAATTGCCGAATGTGCCGGCATCAAGGGATGGGGCGGCGAGCAGATTATCGTCAATCTGCAGGGTGATGAACCCTTGATGCCGCCGGAGTGCCTGGACCAGGTGGCGGGATTGCTGGCGCGCTCCGCGGAGGCGGATGCCGCTACCCTGTACTGTCCCATCGAGGACGCACGCGAAGTCACCGACCCCAATGTCGTCAAGCTCGTCGCAGACAAGCAGGGCAGGGCGTTGTTGTTCAGCCGCGCCGCCATTCCCTGCGCGCGCGAGCACCCTGACGCGACTTCAGCGCTTGAAGCCGGCGTGCGCTGGCTGCGGCATCTCGGGGTGTATGCGTATCGGAAAGATGCCCTGGACCGGTTCGTCAGCCGCGCGCCCACGCCGCTCGAGGAGACGGAGCGCCTCGAGCAGCTCAGAATCCTGGAGCATGGGGGGGTCATCCAGGTGGCGGAAGCATGTCGCCGTATCCCGGCCGGCGTCGACACCCCCGAAGATCTCGAAAGGGTTAGAAATCAACTGATGTAAAATATTCGATAAACTTAGTAATAATATGAAAAATATACTGTTTGTATGTATGGGAAACATCTGCAGATCGCCAACGGCCGAAGGCTTTCTGCGCCAGCAGCTGCTCGGGATCCCGGAGGGCGGCGAATACACCGTGGATTCGGCCGGCACCCACCGCTATCATCTCGGTTGCAGCCCCGACCCGCGCGCGGTCGAGGAGGCGGCGCGTTTCGGTGTCGATATCAGCACTCTGCGCGCGCGCCAGGTGGCGCCTGAGGATTTCCAGCGCTTCGACCTGATCCTGGCCATGGACGAACTGAATCTGTCGACCCTCAGCCGGATGGCGCCGGCCTCGGCGGGGGCCCGGCTCGCTCTGCTCATGGATTTTGCCGGTATGGGGGCGGGCCAGGAGGTTCCGGATCCCTACTACGGCTCCCGTTCCGATTTCGTCCTGATGTGCGAACTGCTCGACCGGGCCACGCGCGCCATGCTTCCCCTCCTCGGACCGGAATCGGAACCACGAGATTGAGCAAACCTTCGGACAAGGCGTTCGACGGCAAGTCGTTCGCCCGTCGGCTGCCAACCGGGCCCGGTGTCTACGTGATGCGGGCGACGGGTGGCAAGGCGCTCTA
>WVWV01000109.1 GCA_011773845.1 Lysobacterales bacterium
CCGCCAGCGTGTCCAGCGGCTGGCTGGCCGCCCAGCCGGCATAGCGATAGGCCTCGGTACCAAACTGCTCCACCAGCCACGGCGTGTACAGGCCGTAGTAGACCTCGCTCATTTCCCGTTCGCCGATGCGCAGCGTCAAGCCTTGCAGCGGACCCTGCCGCCGCGTGTCGAAGGCCCAGCCGTCCAGGTCCAGGTAGTCGTGCTCGGCGCGGCGGATGACGAAGCGTTCGCCTTCCGCGTAACCCCCATCGGGGCGGTACCAGGTCTGGTCCGCGATGGGGTGGACGAGGAAATGCACGTTGCCGGTGGGGTCGCGATAGTCCTCGCTGAGCCAGCGCGCGAACACGGCCGGGGAATGCGCCGTGTCCGTCTCCGCCAGCCAGCGCCGATAGGCTTCGACGAAGGCCCGCCCCGGGCCCTCGTCGCGGCCCAGCCCGTAGCGCCAGTGCAATTGCTCCTGTGCCGCCGCCGGCCCGGCCCCGTCCGCCATCAGCGCGGCCATCGCCGCCGCCAGGCTGGTGCGGCCGTAGCCGCCGCGGCAATGCACCAGCAGCGGTCGCTCGGCCCCCTCCAGCAGGGCATGCAGGGCCAGCAGCTGGTCCACGCGCGGCGCGGTGCTGAACATGCCGACGTCGTGATGGGCAATGCCCAGTTCCTCCGCCGCCGACAGTTCCTGGCGGTACCAGCCCTCGCCCGGGCGCGGCTCGCGCAGGCTGATCACGGTGCGGATGCCGTGGGCCTGCGTTCGCGCCTGCAGCGCCGAGCCGCTCAATTGCGCGCTGCGGTACACCTCGCCGGGCACCACCGCGTGGAAGTTGTCGCGGGTCAGCAGGCTGTAGGCCGCGACCAGCAGCGCGGCGGCCAGCAGTGCAATCGCACGCCCCGTTTTCATCGCATCGACCGGCCCCGCACGCGCCCGGCGTGCCCGCTCCTCAGACCCCCCGCAGTATAGGACCCGGCGGCCCGGGTGCAAGCGCGGGGGGCGGCGGGCCTCATGCGCGCAGCGTCTTGGACATCGGCACGATTCGCATGTGCAGGCCCGGCGCGCACTCGTAGTCGAGCGGCGCGCCCGGGGCGTAGCCGTGCGCGGCGTAAAACGCCGTGCCGGACAGCGTGGCGCCGAGCTCCAGGCGCCGGAAACCTGCCGCCGCAGCGGCCTCCTCACATCGCTCCAGCAGCCGGGTGGCGAGCCCCTGCCGGGTGTGATCGGGATGGGTGAAGAAGGCGCGGATCTTGGCCGCATCGCGCCGCGGGTCGAGCAGCTCATCGTCGCGCCCGCCGACGCGGTCGCTGCCAAACAGCGTCTTGCGGCGGCTCCAGCCGCCGCTGGCGACGATGGCCTGTTCGACGGTCGCGACGAAATAGGTGCCGTCCTGGATGAGGCGGGTATCGACGCCCAGCACGGCGCGCAGGGCGGCCTCCACCACCTCCGGCGCGTAGTGGGGCGCCGCCAGCGCCCGCGACGAGGCATCGATCAGGGCCTGGATGGCGCCGCACTCAGCCAGCCTGGCGGGCCGGATTTTCGCTGTCCGCCTCATCCCCTCGGCACGTTTCGGCTCCGCCCGTAGGGCGCGCTGGACGTTGTTAAATGCACGTTAAGCGATTATATTCGGGTCTGTTTTCGCATCGAGTATAAATAAAAACGACACTCCACTGGTTCGTGTGGCATGCCGGCTGTCGTGGCGGGGTCGTGTTTTGAATTCATTGAGGAGAGAATCGATGGGTAATTACAAGCATGCAGCAAGCAACGGCGCTGGTCCGATCGGGCGCGCCCTTCTGGGCTTCCTGGCCCTCCCGCTCACGCTGGGCGTCGCCGTCAACGCCGCGGCGCAGGGTGAAGCGGAAGAGGCCGAACAACTCGAAGAGGTGGTGGTCACGGGAACGCGCAAGGTGGGGCAGCTGCCCACCGAGACGCTGTCGCCGGTCGACGTCATCGGCGGCTCGGCGCTGGCCTACCAGGGCACCGCCGACCTCACCGACGCGCTGTCGAAACTGACCCCGGCCCTGAACACCCAGCGCTTCCCGATCGCGGACGGCACCGCGTTCGTGCGCCCGGTGACCCTGCGCAACCTGGCACCGGACCAGACCCTGGTGCTGGTGGACGGCACCCGCCGGCACCGCTCGGCACTGGTGAACCTGCAGCTGGCGCCGCTGGGCACCGTCAACCAGGGCTCCCAGGCAGTGGATTTCTCGGCCTTTCCGGCCAGCGCCATCGAGCGCGTCGAGGTGCTGCGCGACGGCGCCTCGGCGCAGTACGGCTCGGACGCCATCGCCGGCGTGGTCAACGTGATCCTCAAGGACAACAGCGACGGCGTGACGCTGAACGCCCAGTACGGCGAGTATTACGAGGGCGACGGCGAGCGCGTCAACGTCAACGGCAATGCCGGTTTTGCGCTGGGCGACAACGGCTTCCTGAGCGTGAGCGCGGAATACTCCACCTCGGACATCACCTCGCGCGGCCAGGCGCGCCCGGATGCAGCGGCAGTGGCCGACATCGTGGGTGCGGACGTGACCCCTTACAACGGCCTCGGCCAGCGCTGGGGCGACCCGGACATCGAGGCCATGAAGCTGTTCCTGAATGCCGGCATCGACGTGAGCGACACGGTCGAGGTATTCGGCAACGTCAGCTACATGGACAACGAGACCCTGGGCGGGTTCTTCTACCGCGGGCCGGTGTTGCCCCCGGAATACGAAATTTCCGCGCGCTCGACCCTGATGCGTGACGGCAACGGCGATTTCCTGCCCGACCCGGCCCCGCAGTCGCTGCTCGACAGCATCCTGGCGGCGGGCCTGAACCCGGCCGACTACATCACCGCGGACGCTTCCAGCCCCACCGGCTGGGTGCTGCTGAACCCGATCCACACCCAGTTCCCCGGCGGCTACAGCCCGCTGTTCGGAGCGGACATCAAGGACTTCGCGGCGGTCGCCGGTGTGCGTGGCGACTACAGCGACACCCTGAACTGGAACGTGCGGGTGCGCACCGCGGAGAACGAGATCAAGTACCGCCTGGAGGGTTCCATCAATCCCAGCCTGGGCGCCTTGTCGCCGACCACCTTCAACCCGGGCACGCTGACCCAGGAGGAGAGCGGCATCAACGTCGATTTCGTCAAGACCTTCGACGACTCGCCGCTCAACATCGCCTTCGGCCTGGAGTGGCGCAACGAGACCTACAAGATCGGCCAGGGTGATGCGGGTTCCACCGACATCGGCCCCACCTTCGCCGTGTTCGGCCTGGGCTCGGATGGCTTCCAGGGCTTCACCGCGGAGCAGGCCGGCAAGTGGGAGAAGGACAGCACCGCGGCCTACATCGACGTGGAAACCGACCTCACGGACCGCCTGTCCGGCGCCGTGGCCCTGCGCTACGAGGACCATGACGACTTTGGCTCCACCACCGACTGGAAGGTCTCCGGGCGCTATGCCTTCACCGACCGCCTGGCGGTGCGCGCCACGGCCAACACCGGCTTCCGCGTGCCGACCCCGGGGCAGGGCAACACGCTCAACCTGACCACGGCCGCGGATGCCAACGGCAACCTGATCCCCAGCGGCTTCTACCCCGTCGACCACCCGGTGGCGGTGGCCCTCGGGGCGGTGCCGCAGCGCACGGAGGAGTCGGATTCCTTCACCGTGGGCCTGGTGTGGGAGGCGGCGGACAACATCGCGATCACGGTCGATTACTACGACATTTCCATCGACGACCGCATCGGCTCGGTGGACAAGTCGGTCGACCAGGCCGCGGTCGACAAGCTGATCGCTGCCGGCTTCCCGAACGCCGAGATACTGCTGGGCAGCGCCGCCAGCTACTTCAGCAACGGTTTCGATTCCGAGATCAGCGGCTTCGACGTCACCGTCAGCGGCTACTGGGATTTCGCCGGCGGCACCCTGAACGTGGACCTGCGGCACAACTCCAACGACCACAAGGTCAAGAACATCAAGGAGAACACGATCAACATCAGCCGCAAGTTCGACCTGGAGAACCAGGTGCCGGAGAGCAACACCGTCCTCAGCTTCAACTACTCGCGGAGCTTCTTCGACGGCCTGCTGCGCCTCAACCATTACGGCAGCTGGAAGACCACGGGCGGCCTGTTCAGCCCGGGTGACGCCTCCGACGCGTCGTCCTACGGCAGCGAGATCCTGGTCGACCTCGAAGCGCGCTTCCAGATCAACGAGAATTTCTCGGTGGCCGTGGGCGGCGAAAACATCTTCGACACCTTCCCCGACAAGGAGCAGGACGGCGTGTTCCAGTTCCTGGGCGTGATCGATTCCATCACCTCCCCGTTCGGGTTCAACGGCGGCCTCTGGTACGTGCGGGCTTCGGCCGGCTTCTGAGGCAGGCTGCAACGCATCGAGCCGGGGCCGTTCGGGCCCCGGCTTTTTTTTGCGCGGGCGTTGGCCGCTCGCGCGCCCGGCTGCAGGGCCCCGAGGTGGTGAGTTGGCGGGCCACGGGGTAATATCTGCACCTGTCCCAGCGGGGCCCGACAGCGGGCTGCATCGGAACCGAGCATGGATACCGGCCATCACGCGATCACCGGAATCGTCGCCGAGGCGCTGCAGCGCCACGCGGCCGACGAGGGCGCACTGATGCCGGTGCTGCATGCGATCCAGGCACGCCTGGGTCATGTCCCGGCCGAGGCCGTGCCGCTCATCGCCACGGGGCTGAACCTGTCGCGCGCCGAAGTGCACGGCGTGATCACCTTCTATCACGATTTCCGCACCGCGCCGCGCGGCGAGACCACCATCCACCTGTGTCGTGCCGAGGCCTGCCAGGCGATGGGCGCGCGCGCCCTGGAGGCGCACGCCAAGGCCGTGCTGGGCATCGACTACGGGGGCACCACCCCCGACGGCCGCTATTCGCTGGAGCCGGTGTACTGCCTGGGCAATTGCGCCTGCTCGCCGTCGCTGCGCATCGGCGACGAGGTGCATGCGCGCGTCACGCCCGAGCGCTTCGACGCGCTGCTCGCCGAGCGGCAGCGACCAGCGCCGTGACCGCCCGGGTCTACATCCCCGCCGACACCACCGCCTGCGCGCTGGGCGCGGACGAGGTGGCCGCGGAGCTGGCGGCACAGGCCGCGGTGCGGGGCGTCGAGCTGAGCGTGGTCCGCACCGGCTCGCGCGGCGCCTACTGGCTCGACCCACTGATCGAAACCGACAGCGAACAGGGACGGCACGGTTTCGGGCCGCTCACGGCCGCGGAGGTGGGCAGCCTGTTCGATGCCGGCTTTCCCGGGCCCTGCGAGCATCCGCTGGCCCGGGGGGCGGTGGAGCAGATTCCCTGGCTGGCGCGGCAGCAGCGGCTGACCTTCGCCCGCGCCGGGGTCGTCGATCCCCTGTCGCTGGACGACTACCGGGCGGCTGGCGGTTACCGGGGGCTGGAGAACGCGCTGGCCATGCCGGCGCAGGAGATCATCGATGCGGTGCGGGAGTCCGGCCTGCGCGGCCGCGGCGGCGCCGCGTTCCCGACCGGCATCAAGTGGCAGACGGTGCGGGACGCCGAGGGCGACCGGAAATACGTGGCCTGCAACGCCGACGAGGGCGATTCTGGCACCTTTGCCGACCGCCTGCTGATGGAGGCCGATCCGTTCCAGCTGCTGGAGGGGATGGCCATCGCCGGCCTGGCGGTGGGCGCGGAGCGGGGTTACATCTACCTGCGCTCGGAATACCCGCGGGCCCTGCGGATCCTGACGCAGGCCATCGAAACCGCGCGCACGGCGGGCTACCTCGGCCCGGACCTGTGCGGCAGCGCGCGGGCGTTCGACATCGAGCTGCGGCTCGGCGCCGGCGCCTACATCTGCGGCGAGGAGACGTCCATGCTGGAGAGCCTGGAGGGCAAGCGCGGCCTGGTGCGGTTCAAGCCGCCGCTGCCGGCCATCAAGGGCCTGTTCCAGCGCCCGACGGTGGTCAACAACGTGCTGTCGCTGGCCGCGGCGAGCACCGTGCTGGCGCTGGGCGCGGAGCATTACCGGCAGTTCGGCACCGGCCGTTCGCGCGGCACCCTCACCGCGCAGCTGGGCGGCAATGTCCGTCGCGGCGGGCTGGTCGAGGTGCCGTTCGGCGTCACCCTGCGCGAGGTGGTCGAGGGCTGGGGCGAGGGCACCGCGAGCGGCCGGCCGGTGCGCGCCATCCAGGTTGGCGGCCCGCTGGGCACTTACCTGTCCGCCAGCCAGTGGGACACGCCGCTGGACTACGAGGCCTTCGCGGCCATCGAAGGCATGCTCGGCCACGGCGGCATCGTGGTGTTCGACGACACCGTGGACCTTGCCGAGCAGGCGCGCTTCGCGATGGAATTCTGCGCGGTGGAATCCTGCGGCAAGTGCACGCCGTGCCGGGTCGGATCGGTGCGCGGGATGGAAATCATTGATAGGATTAGGAATAATCAGCAGCGTGAGGAGCAGTTGAAAGTGCTGGAGGCATTGTGCGAAACCATGGTCGAGGGCTCGTTGTGCGCCATGGGCGGATTGACGCCCTACCCGGTGCGCAGCGCGCTGCGGGAGTTCCCGGAGGATTTCGGGCTGGGCCCGGAAGCCTGACGAGCTGCGCCCGGTGTCCGAACTGATCCGACTGGAGCCCTACCGGCCGCAGGCCGACCTCGGCACGCCCGCGGCCCGTGTCGCTGGTGACGCGGTGCGGGTGGAGATCGACGGGCGCGGGATCGAGGTGCCGGCGGGGACCTCGGTGCTGCGGGCCGCGGCGCTGGCCGGCGTCGACATTCCCAAGCTGTGCGCGACCGACGCCCTGGAGGCCTTCGGTTCGTGCCGCGTGTGCCTGGTGGAGATTGAGGGCCGCAAGGGCTATCCCGCCTCCTGCACCACCTCGGTGGAGGAAGGCATGGTGGTGCGCACCCGGTCCGCGCCGCTCGACCGGCTGCGCCGCAACGTCGTGGAACTGTATGTTTCGGACCACCCGCTGGACTGCGACAGCTGCCCCAGCGACGGCGATTGCGAGCTGCAGGACGTGGCCGCGGGACTCGGGGTGACCGCCAGCCGCTACGGCATGGACGGCGCCAACCACCAGGGCGTGGCGAGCGACGAATCCAATCCCTACTTCAGCTTCGACCCCTCCATGTGCATCGTCTGCTACCGCTGCGTGCGCGCCTGCGAGGAGGTGCAGGGCACCTATGCACTGACCGTGTCCGGGCGCGGCTTCGATTCCGAGGTCAGCGCCAGCCAGGACCAGCCGTTCATGGATTCCGAGTGCGTGTCCTGCGGCGCCTGCGTGGACGCCTGCCCGACCACGGCCCTGAACGAGAAGACGGTGATCGAGCAGGGCGTACCGGACAGCTTCCAGCTGACCACCTGCGCCTACTGCGGGGTGGGCTGCGCGTTCCGCGCCGAGCTGCGGGACGGCGAGGTGGTGCGCATGACGCCCTGGAAGGACGGCAAGGCCAACGAGGGCCATGCCTGCGTCAAGGGCCGCTTCGCCTGGGGCTACGCGACCCACACCGACCGCATCACGCGGCCCATGATCCGGGATGCCATCGACGAGCCCTGGCGCGAGGTGGGCTGGGAGGAGGCCATCGCCTTCACCGCCCGGCGCATTCGCGAGATCCAGGCCGAGCACGGCCCCAACAGCGTCGGCGGCATCACCTCCTCGCGCTGCACCAACGAGGAGACCTACCTGGTGCAGAAACTGGTGCGGGCCGCGTTCGGCAACAACAACGTCGACACCTGCGCGCGTGTGTGTCACTCGCCCACCGGCTACGGCCTCAAGACCACGCTGGGCGAATCGGCCGGCACCCAGGCGTTCAGCTCGGTGGATAAGGCGGACGTGATCATGGTGATCGGCGCCAACCCCACCGACGCACACCCGGTATTCGCCTCACGGCTCAAGCAGCGCCTGCGCGAGGGCGCCCGTTTGATCGTGGTCGACCCGCGCCGCATCGAGCTGGTGGACGGCCCGCATGTGCGCGCGCAGCACCACCTGCCGCTGCTGCCCGGTTCCAACGTGGCCTTCGCCAATGCCATGGCGCACGTGGTGATCGCCGAGGGGCTGGAAGACGCGGAGTTCATCCGCGCGCGCTGCGAGGAGCCCGCCTACGGGCAATGGCGCGAGTTCATCCTGCGCGAGGAGAACTCGCCGGAGGCCACCGCCGCGGTCACCGGGGTGCCGGCCGGGACGCTGCGCGCGGCCGCCCGGCTGTACGCCGAAGCGCCCAACGCCGCCATCTACTATGGCCTCGGCGTGAGCGAGCACTCGCAGGGCTCCACCATGGTGATGGCGATCGCCAACCTGGCCATGGCCACCGGCAACCTGGGCCGCGAGGGCGTCGGCGTCAATCCGCTGCGCGGCCAGAACAACGTGCAGGGCTCCTGCGACATGGGCTCCTTCCCGCACGAACTGCCCGGCTACCGGCACATCTCGGATCCGGCGGTGCGGGATCTGTTCGAGCAGGCCTGGGGCGTGAGCCTGCAGCCGGACCCGGGGCTGCGCATCCCCAACATGTTCCACGGCGCCATCAGCGGCCACTTCAAGGCGCTGTATTGCCAGGGCGAGGACCTCGCGCAGTCCGACCCCAATACCCAGCACGTCGAGCACGCCTTGCGGTCGCTGGAGTGCCTGATCGTGCAGGACCTGTTCCTGAACGAGACGGCGCGCTTCGCGCACGTGTTCCTGCCGGGCTCCTCGTTCCTCGAGAAGAACGGCACCTTCACCAACGCGGAGCGGCGCATCTCGCCGGTGCGCAAGGTGCTGGAACCGCTGGCGGGCTGCGAGGACTGGCAGGTGACCCAGTTGCTGTCCAATGCGCTCGGCTACCCCATGGATTACGAGCATCCGGCCGAGATCATGGCCGAGATCGCGCGGCTGACGCCGACCTTCACCGGCGTGACCTACGAGAAGCTGGACCGCCTCGGCAGCATCCAGTGGCCGTGCAACGAGGCGGCCCCCGAGGGCACCCCCACCATGCACGTGGATGAGTTCGTGCGCGGCAAGGGCTATTTCGCGATCACCGGCTTCGTGCCGACCGACGAGCGCACCACGCGCCGCTACCCGCTGCTGCTGACCACCGGGCGCATCCTGTCGCAGTACAACGTCGGCGCGCAGACGCGGCGCACCGCGAACTCCGAGTGGGTGGACCAGGACCTGCTGGAAATGCATCCGCACGACGCCGAGCAGCGTGGGGTCGCGGACGGCGACTGGGTCGGCGTGGAGAGCCGTGCCGGCGACACCGTGCTGCGGGCGGTGGTCACCGAGCGCGTGCAGCCGGGGGTGGTATACACCACCTTCCATTTCCCGCTGACCGGCGCCAACGTGGTCACCACCGAGAATTCCGACTGGGCCACCAACTGCCCCGAGTACAAGGTGACCGCGGTGCAGGTCACGCGGGTGACGCAACCCTCGGAATGGCAGCGCCACTACGGCGCCTTCACCGAGCAGCAGGAAGAACTGCTCGAGCGGGCGCGGGCGACCGGCCGCCGGGACCCCTGATCGCGATCCGTTCAGCACCCCGGTGAAGACTTCGCGCCAGCTCGCGGTGACCGGCTGGGAGGCGGGCCGGGCGGCGCGGCGCGACGATTCCATCGCCAGCGAGGTCGCGGTGGCGCTGACCTACAACCGCCGCTCGCACGTGGTCATGATGGCCACGCCGGCCGACCTGGAGGACCTGGGCCTGGGCTTCAGCCTCACCGAGGGGATCATCGACCGGGCGGCGGACCTGCTCTCGGTGCGCGTCGTTCCCCGCGAGACGGGCATCGAGCTGGCCATGGCCATCAGCACGGAGTGCTTTGCGCGGCTGGACGCCCAGCGCCGCAACCTGACCGGCCGCACCGGGTGCGGGCTGTGCGGTGCGGAGTCGCTGCAGCAGGCCATGCGCTACCCGCCGCCGGTCGAAGTTCAGGTGCACATCACGCATGCCGCCCTGCAGCGCGCGCTGCAGGCGCTGCCGGCCGAGCAGCCGTTGCAGGTGGAGACCGGCGCCGTGCACTGCGCGGCCTGGTTCGACCGCGACGGCGGTTTGCGCGCACTGCGCGAGGACGTGGGCCGGCACAACGCCCTCGACAAGCTCATCGGGCACCTGGCCCGGGCGGGGTTCGAGCCGGGCGAGGGGTTTCTCGTCGTTTCCAGCCGCGCCAGCTACGAGATGGTCTACAAGGCAGCCGCCGTCGGCATGGAGGTGGTGGCGGCGGTCTCCGCGCCCACCACGCTGGCCGCGGAATTCGCCCAGCGCTCGGGCGTGACGCTGGTGGGTTTCGCGCGCCCCGGCCGGCACAACATCTACACGTTTCCCGAGCGCATCGGGGACGGGACGCGGCCGGCGTGAGGCCGCCGCCCCGCCCGGATGCCTCGGGGCCTGTCGAAAAAGCGCGCTTGCGCCCCAATCCGTGGCGCGCCGGCGCCGCGCCAGCCTCTATAATGCGGCCAGGGCCCCGCGCCGGCGGGCCGACTTGCGGAGGATGCGATGAACCGTAACGTGATCATTACCTGCGCCGTGACCGGGGCCGGGGACACCGTCGGCAAACATCCCGGCGTGCCGGTCACGCCCGAACAGGTCGCCGAGGCGGCCGTGTCCGCCGCGCAGGCGGGAGCGGCCGTGGTGCACATCCACGTGCGCGATCCGGAAACCGGCCAGGGTTCCCGCGACGTGGAGCTGTTCGCACGAGCGGTCGAGCTCGTGCGGGCCAGCGACACCGACGTGGTCATCAACCTGACCGCCGGCATGGGGGGCGCCTGGTTCCCCAGCGAGGAGGACCCCGCCCTGCCGGGGCCGGGCACGGACAACATCGGGCCGCTGGAGCGGTTGGCCCACGTCGACCGGCTGCGCCCCGAGATCTGCAGCCTCGACTGCGGCACCATGAACTTCGGCGACAACGAGATCTATATCAGCACGCCCGATTTCCTGCGCACCATGGCAGCCCAGTTGCAGGCATGGGGCGTCAAGCCGGAAATGGAGGTGTTCGACCTCGGCCAGGTGTGGATGGCCAACCAGCTGATCCGGGAGGGCCTGATCGACAGCCCGCCGCTGTTCCAGATCTGCCTCGGCATTCCGTGGGGCGCGCCGGCGGATGCCGACAGCATGATCGCCATGCGCAACGCGCTGCCGCCCGGTGCCAACTGGGCCGGCTTCGGCATTGGCCGCATGGAAATGCCGATGGTCGCGCAGGCCGTGCTGCTGGGCGGCAACGTGCGGGTCGGGCTGGAGGACAACCTGTACCTGGACAAGGGCGTGCTGGCCAGCAACGCGGAACTCGTCGGGCGCGCGGTGGAAATCATCGAGCGGCTGGGTGCGCGGGTGGTCGGGCCCGACGAGGCCCGGCAGCAACTGGGCCTGCGCACGTCCGGATGAGGCCGCGCAGACCCCGCAGCCGTCACGGACGCCGCCCGGCATGAAGCCCGGCCGGCACGGCGCATGATGCAAGAAAAGAAGATCGACCGCGTCCTGTTCTTCTCGGCGGTGCTGATCGTGCTGGCGGTGTGCACGCCCCTGATCGTCCTGGCGGAGCGCGCCGAGCCCTACGTCTCGGACCTGTACGACTGGATCGCCGCCAACCTGGGGGTGTTCTACCAGTTGTTCGGGCTGGCGACCATCGGTTTCCTGGGCTGGCTGGTGTGCGGCCGCTACGGCGGCATCCGCCTGGGCGGCGAGCGGCCCGATTTCTCCACCTTTTCCTGGGCGGGCATGCTGTTCTGCGCTGGCACCGGCGCCTCGCTGCTGGTCTGGTCGGGGGTGGAATGGGCGTTCTACTACGACCATCCGCCGTACGGGGCCGAGCCCCGGTCCCTGGAGGCCATCGAGTGGGCCAGCGCCTACGGGCCGTTCCACTGGGGCGTCACGGCCTGGTGCCTGTACGCGCTGCCGACCGTGGCCATCGCCTACTCCTTCTACGTGCGCGACATTCCTTACCTGCGCACCAGCACCTCGCTGCACGAAATCCTGGGCCCGGACGGCGAGAACCGCTGGACCGGGCGCATGGTGGACCTTGCGGTCATGATCGCGCTGGTGGGCGGCGCGGGCACCTCCATGGGCGTCATCGCGCCGACCATCGCCGCGAGCATCGCGCGGCTGCTGGACATCGAGACCTCGTTCGGCCTGCAACTGGGAGTGATGGCGGTCTGCATCGGCCTGTTCGCGCTCAGCGTCTACAAGGGCATCGAGAAGGGCATCAAGCGCCTGAGCGACCTGAACGTGATCCTGGCGTTGGGGCTGCTGGCCTTCATCCTGCTGGCGGGCCCGGCGCTGTTCATCCTCAAGTCGAGCGTCAGCACCCTGGGCTTCATGGCGGAGAACTTCATCCGCATGATGAGCTGGACCGACCCGGTGGCCAACACCGGCTTCGTGGAATCATGGTCGATTTTCTACTGGGCGTGGTGGATCGCGTTCGCGCCGCCGATCGGCATCTTCGTGGCGCGCATCTCGCGCGGGCGCACCATCCGCCAGGTGGTGCTCTCGATGATCGCCTTCGGCAGCCTTGGCTGCTGGATTTTCTACTTCATCCTGGGCAACTACTCGATGTACCTGGAGCTGGAGAACCGGATGTCGGTGACCGAGTCGCTGGCGCAGAGCGATATGTACATCACGGTGGTCAACGTCATCTCCACGCTGCCTTTGGGCGGGGTGGCACTGGGCGTGTTCACCGTGGTGAGCCTGATCTCGGTCGCGACGACCTACGATTCGGCGTCCTACACGCTGGCCTCCACGGCCACCCAGAAGCTGCGCGAGGGCGAGAACCCGTCGCGCTGGAACCGGCTGTTCTGGGCCGGGGTGCTGGGCTTGCTGCCGGTGGTCATGATGGCGGTGGGCGGTTTGCAGATCATCCGCTCCGGCGTGCTGATCGCCTCGGTCCCGTTGCTGGCGGTGGGCGTGGCGATGGCGGTTTCGCTCACCCGGTCACTGCAGGTCGATCACGGCCCGCGCCGCCGATGAGCGAGCTCGCATTCCTCGACGCCACGGCGCAGGCGGCCCTGGTGCGCAGCGGCGAGCTGCGCCCGGCGGAACTGCTGGAGCACGCGCTGGCCCGCATCGATCGCCTCAACCCGGAGCTCAACGCGGTGGTCACGCGCCTGGACGAATCGGCGGCGCGCTCGCTGGAGGCCCTGGACAGCAGCGCCCCCTTCGCCGGCGTGCCGTTCCTGCTCAAGGACCTGGTGGCCGACGCCGCGGGCACGCCGCGCAGTGACGGTTCGGCGTTCGTGGCCGGGCGTTACGTGGCCGCCGGGGACAGCGAGCTGGTGCGGCGCTTCCGGCGTGCCGGCCTGGTGGTGGTGGGCAAGACCAACACCTCGGAGTTCGGCCTGCTGCCGACCACCGAGCCGGAGTGTTTCGGCCCCACCGTCAACCCCTGGAACCCGCGGCTCGGCAGCGGCGGCTCCAGCGGCGGTTCGGCCGCGGCGGTGGCCGCGGGCCTGGTGGCGGCGGCGCACGCCAGCGACGGGGGTGGCTCCATTCGCGTGCCGGCCTCCTGTTGCGGGCTGGTGGGGCTCAAGCCCACCCGCGGCCGCAACAGCTATGCCCCGCAACTGGGTGACGTCGCCGGCGGCATCCTGTGCGACCACGTGGTGACCCGCTCGGTGCGCGACAGCGCGGCGCTGCTGGATGCCACCAGCGGGCCGGTGCCCGGCGATCCTTCCGTGCCGCCGCCCAACGGGCGCCCGTTCGTGCAGGAGTTGCAACGCGGGCCCCGGCGCCTGCGCATCGGCCTGGGCACGGTGGCGCTCACCGGCGCGGCGGCGCACGCCGAGTGCGCGGCGGCCGCGACCGCTGCCGCGCGGGTGCTGGAGGACCTCGGCCACGAGGTGGTCGAAGCCTCGCCCGAGGTGGCCAGCGAGCAGTTGTTCAAGTCGTTCGGGCAGGTGATGACCGGCTACCTCGGCTGGTGCATCCGGCACTGGTCGCGGGCGCTGCGGCGGGAACCCGCCGAGGCCGATTTCGAGGCCGTGACCTGGCGCATGTACCAGCACAGCCTCGAGCAAAGCTCGGCCGACTACCTGCTGGCCTGGCAGGGGCTGCAGGCCTGCTGTCGCGACTTCGCCCGCTTTTTCGAGCGCTGTGACGTGTGGCTCACTCCCACGCTGGTGGTGCCGCCGGCGCCGCTGGGCTATTTCGCCTACCACCACGAGATTCGCATGCAGCACATCGAGCATCTCGGGCACTACACCGGTTTCACGCTGGTCGCCAATGCTTCCGGCCACCCCGCGATTTCTTTGCCGCTGCACTGGAGCGAGGAAGGATTGCCGATCGGTGTCCAGCTCACCGGCCGGTTCGGTGGCGAGGGCGTGCTGCTGGGGCTGGCGGGTCAGCTGGAACAGGCCGTGCCCTGGGCGCATCGCCGCCCACCGCTGGCCGCTGCCTGAGCGCCAGGTCCGTGACCGACTGGATCGACGCGCACCGGGTGGCCGACCTGTTGCGCCCG
The DNA here is from genome assembly GCA_011773845.1 of Lysobacterales bacterium. Taxonomy (GTDB): domain Bacteria; phylum Pseudomonadota; class Gammaproteobacteria; order Xanthomonadales; family SZUA-36; genus WVWV01. The sequence goes on from WVWV01000109.1 coordinate 14,340, forward strand.
GGCATGACGGTGTTCGTGGCCGGGGCGACCGCCGAGCCGGCCGGCATCCTGGCGGCGCTGGCCGCCGAGGGCAGCCGCGCGGAGGGGGTGCGCTTCGTGTCGGTGTTCCTGCCCGGGGTCAACGAGTTCGACCTGTCCGCCCTGCATGAGCGGGCGCGCTGCACGGCCTTCTTCGCCACTGGCGGCAACCGGGCGGCGCTGGCGGCCGGACGCATCGATTTCCTGCCGCTCGGCTACCGCGCCATCTACGATTACCTCGAGCACGGGCCGCCCATTGACGTGGCGCTGGTGCAGGTGCCGCCGGCCGATGCCGGCCGGCCCGTCGGGCTCGGCCTGTGCGCGGATTTCCTGCCGGCGGTCATCGACCGCGCGGGCACCGTGGTGGGGGAGGTGAACCGCCGCCAGCCGACCGTGGCCGACAGTTTCGAACTGGCCGCCGGGCGCCTGGACTACGCGGTCGAATGCCAACGCGCGCTGCCGGAGCTGCCGGCGCCTGCGCCCTCCGAGCGCGATGCGGCATTGGGGCGCCACGTGGCGGAACTGGTTGCGGACGGCAGCTGCCTGCAGGTCGGCCTCGGCCGCGCGCCCGCCGTCGTGCTCGCGGCGCTGGGCGGGAAAAACGACCTCGGCTGCCACAGCGGCATGATCACCGACGGCATCATGCACCTGGCGCAGGCGGGCAACCTCACCGGGCGCTGCAAGGAACTGGACCCTGGGCGCATCGTGACCGGGGTGGTGCTGGGCAGCGAGGCGCTGTACCGGTGGGCCGGCGAGGCGCCGGAGCTGCGCGTGCGACCGGTGGCCTACACCCACGACCCGGGCACCATCGCCCGGCTCGGCAAGCTGGTGTCCATCAACACCGCGCTGCAGGTCGACCTGTTCGGGCAGGTCAATGCCGAGTCGCTGGATGGGCGGCAGGTCAGCGGCCCGGGCGGCGCGCCCGACATGATGCGCGGCGCGGCCCTGTCGCCCGGCGGCAAGTCGATCGTGGTGCTGGGCGCCACCGCCGCCGGCGGCTCGCGTTCGCGCATCGTGGCCGCACTCGACGCGCGCACCGCCGCCACCAGCGCGCGTTCGGACATCGACTACGTGGTCACGGAGTTCGGCGCGCGCCGCGTCCGCCACCTGCCGGTGGCGGAGCGGGCCCGCGCGCTGATCGAGATCGCGCACCCGGATTTCCGCCCGCAGCTGAGCGAGGAGTGGCGCGAACTGCAGGCGCGCTGAGCGGTAGCGCGGGGCTCAGTAGGATTTGGGCAGGTCCAGGGCGCGCTCGGCGATGTAGCACAGGATCAGCTGCGGGCTGATCGGTGCCAGGCGCGTGATCAGCACCTCGCGCAGCAGCCGTTCGACGTGAAACTCGCTGGCGTAGCCCATGCCGCCGTGCGTCATGACCGCACGGGTGCAGGCCTCGAAGCCGGCCTCGCCCCCGAGGTACTTGGCGGCGTTGGCCTCCAGCCCACAGGGCTGGCCGGCGTCGTACAGGCTGGCGGCCTTGAGGGTCATCAGCCAGGCGGCCTCCAGTTCCATCCAGCTTTGCGCCAGCGGGTGCTGGATCGCCTGGTTCTGACCGATGGGTCGGTCGAACACGACCCGTTCGCGGGCATAGCGGCGGGCCCGCTCCAGCGCGTTGCGGCCAATGCCGATGGCTTCCGCCGCGATCAGGATGCGCTCCGGATTCAGGCTGTGCAGCAGGTACTCGAAGCCGCGGCCTTCCTCGCCGATGCGGTCCGCGTCCGGCACCGGCAGGCCATCGATGAACACCTCGCAGGAATCCACCGCCGCACGCCCCATCTTGTCAATGGTGCGCACCTGGCAGTGCTCGCGGTCGAGGTCGGTGAAGAACAGGCTCATGCCCTCGGTGGGCCGTGCGCACTCCTCACGGGGCGTGGTCCGCGTGAGCAGCATGATCTTGTCGGCTTCCTGCGCGGTGGAGGTCCAGACCTTCTTGCCGTGGACCCGGTAGCCGCCGTCGCTGCGCGTGGCGCGCGTGGTGATGGCGGTGGTGTTGAGGCCGGCATCGGGCTCGGTCACGCCGAAACAGCACTTCAGCTCGCCGCGGATCAGCCCCGGCAGCCAGCGCTCCTTCTGCTCCTCGCTGCCGAACACCACGATCGGGTGCGGCCCGAAGATGTTGATGTGGATGGCCGAGGCGGCGCTCATGGCGCCGGCGGAACGGGCCACCGCCTGCATCATCACGGCCGCCTCGGTGACGCCCAGGGCCGCTCCACCATAGGCCTCCGGCATCGCGATGCCCAGCCAGCCGCCGTCCGCCATGGCGCGGTGGAAGTCGTGCGGGAAGGTCTTCGAGCGGTCGTGCTCGAGCCAGTAGTCGTCGTCGAACGGCGCGCACAGGCGGCCGATCTCGTCGTGGATGGCCTGTTGTTCCTCGCTGAGCCTGAAGTCCATGGCCAGAGTTTACATCGCGTAGCCGCCGGACACGCTGATGCACTGCCCGGTGATGTAGGAGGCGGCGTCGGAGGCGAGCAACAGCACGGTGGGCACGATGTCGGCCGGCGTGCCAATGCGCCGCAGCGGGTAGTGCCGGACCACTTTCTTGAGCACCTCCGGGTCCTTGAAGATCCGGCTCTGGTGGCTGCCCTCGTGCCACAGGCTCCCGGTGCCGGCATCGTCCGGATTCTCCGGCAGCGTGAGCCCCGGGCAGACGATGTTGACGTTGATGCCGTGCTTGCCGAACTCGCGCGCCAGCGCCTTGGTGAGCGTGATCATGCCGCCCTTGCAGGCGCCGTACACGGCCTCGTTGTACTCGCCGACGCGCCCGGCATCCGAGCCGATGGTGATGATCTTGCCGTAGCCGCGCTCGATCATCGCGGGCGCCAGGGCCTTGATGCAGTGGATCGGTCCCCAGAAATTGATGTCCACTTCTTTCCGGAAATCGTCATAGCTCTTGTTCACGAACAGGTCGTTGGCGGTCCAGCCGGCGTTGTTGACCAGGATGTCGACCGGGCCGAACCGCTCGCGGGCGGCGGCGACCATGGCGACCACCTGCTCGCGGTCGCCGACGTCCGTCCTGGCAAACAGCGCGCCCACGCCGAGCGCCTCCAGGCCCTCGACGGTGTGCCGCGCCTGGGCCTCGTCCACGTCGGCCACCACCACGTTCGCCCCCTCGCGGGCCAGGCCCTCGCAGATGGCCTTGCCGATGTTGGAAGCGCCGCCGGTGACGATGGCGGTCCGGCCGCCGAGTGCAAGCTCCATGGTCAGTTCCTCTTCTTCGATGCTTCGGCGAACGCGCGCACGCGCTCGGCAATCTCGTCCGCGGCCTCGTCGCGGTTGCGCGCGAAGTAGGTTTCCTCCAGCCACAGGGCCTCCGGTGCGTCCAGGTCGATGCCCTTCATGGCCGCCTCCTTGGTCAGACGCACGGCGGTCTTGCCGTTGGCGCAGATGGCCTCGGCGACGCCCAGCGCTGCCGTCAGCAGGTCCGCGTCCGGCACCACCTGCTGCACGATGCGCAGGCGCAGCGCCTCCGCGGCCGTGACCGGCTCGCCGGTCAGCATCATGAGCAAGGCGTCGCCCATGCCGATCAGCCGCGGCAGCCACTGCGTGCCGCCGCCGCCCGGCAGCGCGCCGAGCTTCACTTCCGGCAGCCCCATCTTCGCGGATTCACCGGCGATGCGGATGTCGCAACCGAGCGCCAGCTCGAAGCCGCCGCCCAGCGCGTAGCCGTTGATGGCGGCGATGGTGGGCTTGCTGATGCCGAGCGAATTGGGTGTGACCCAGTAGCGGGTGCGCTCCTCGGGCGGCAGGTTGAGGAAATCCGGCGCCTTCTTGATATCGATGCCGCAGGAGAATGCGCGGCCGGTGCCGGTGTAGACCAGCACCCGCAGGTCGTCGTCGGCTTCGAATTCGCGCAGGCGCGCCCGGTGCGCCTCCATGAGCTCCATGTCGAAGGAATTCATGGCCTGCGGTCGGTTCAGGGTGGCGATGGCCACCGCACCCCGGGTTTCCCAGATCAGCGGTGTGTGGTCGGTAGCGTTCATGTCGGTTCAGCCGTGGGCCAGGACAAAATTGCGAATGCTGCGGTTGGTGCGCTCGGGCTGCTCCCAGTGCAGGCAATGGCCGGTGTTTTCGAACACCTCCAGTTCCGCATCCGGAATGGCGGCGGCGATGGCCTCGGAAGCGCGCGGTGGGCAATAGGGATCCAGCTCCCCCGCAATGACGAGGGTCGACCGGTCGATCCGGCCGAGTTCTTGCGCCATGGGATGGGCATTTAGGCGCAGCATGGCGTGGCAGGCGTTGAGATAGCCCGCCGGGTCGCGCACGGCGGCGGTCCGCAGGACCCGGTATTCCTCGGCCAGTTCATCGTGTCCCGGGGCAAGGCAGCCCCGGCTGTCGGTCTGGCTCAGCTCGCGCAAAGCCTCGATTCCGCCCGCCGTCACCTGGCGGATGCGGTCCTCGAAGAACGCCACCCCGGCCTTGCCGACGGTACAGGAGCTGGCGATCAGCACCAGGCCCTTCACCCGGTCCGGAAAGTCCAGCGCGAAGCGTTGCGCGATGACGCCACCCATCGAAAACCCGACCAGCCACACCGGCGCGCAGCCCAGCGCGCTGACGATCTGCGCCAGGTCGTCCGCCAGCTGCTCCACGGTGCCGTTGCCGTCGCCGGTGGGGCTGGCGCCAAACCCGCGCACGTCATACGCCAGCACGTCGAAATCCCGCATCAGGTCGTCGGCCTGGCGCGCCCACACGTGGCGCTCCTCGGACAGGCCGTGGATCAGGATCAGGGTTTCCGCGTGGGCCGCTCTGCAGATGTTTCCGGTGGGGATCATGGCGGCCTATTTTACATGGCGGATGATTCCGTCATGGATTTCCCGCATGCGCGCCTCACGCCCCCCGGCCCCGGCCCGGAAGGCGAGCGTGACGCCGTGGATGCCGGTTTGCCCCAGCGCCCGGATCTGTTCCAGGCACTGCTCGGGCGTGCCGGTCAGCGCCACCCAGTCGATGAATTCCGAGGACACCGTGCGCTTGTGGGCGGCGTGGGATGACATGTGTTCGAGCCGGTTGTACGCGGCCGCCGCGCTGTCGTAGTCGGCCTGGTAGGTGCGCATGAAATCGGGCAGCTCACGCCACTTGCTGAAGGTCTCGGCCTGCGAGGCCGCCCAGTGGCTGACATCGTCGCGCGACTGCTCGATGTCCTCGCCCATGCCGATGGCCGCCCACAGGTGCAGCTCGATCTCGCCGAAGTCGCGGCCGACCGCTTCCGCGCCCCGCCGCACATGGTCGATCTGCCAGCGCGTGAACGCCTGGTTGGCGCCGCCCATCAGGATCACCCCGTCGGCCACCCGCCCGCACATCTCCAGGATTCGCGGCTGGTTGGCGGCCACGAAGATCGGGATGCGGCCGGCGGCCGTCACCAGGCGGTACGGCTTGCCGTCCGCGCCCTCGACCTCACCGCCCTCGCACAGCGTATGCATCTGGTTGATGGCTTCCTCCATGAAGGCGATGCGGGCCGGCTTGAGCCCGATCGAGTAAACGCCGGTCCAGCCGGTGCCGATACCGATGACCGCGCGGCCCTGGCTGACCTCGTTGAGCGCGGTGAAGCCGTTGGCCAGCGTGGTGGGGTGGCGGGTCACCGGGTTGGTCACCCCCGTGCTGAGCACGATGCTGGAAGTATTGGCCGCACACAGGGTGAGGGCCACGAAACAGTCTTTCATGGACAGCTGTACGTCGGCGATCCAGGCGCTATCGAAGCCGAGGCGCTCGGCGCTCTGCACCACCTCGACGGTGTGCGCGATGGGCTCACGGGGGCTGATGCCCAGGGACATGCCAACTTTCATGGGGGACACCTCCAGGTGATCTGTGGTCCTGCGCGCCGGCGCGGACCCTCGGGCCCGTCGCGAAACGCGTACATGATTAGTGATCCGGCGGCCCGATTGTTGCTGGTATTCGACAGAAGTGGAAGATTTTTGCTGCGCCAGAACGAGTTGAAACGCCTGGTCGGGCGCGTTTTCGACAGCGCGGGCTTCGCGCCGGGGCGCGCAGCGCGGGACCGGGCGAGCTACCATTGCGCCGGGCCGGCCACTGTTGCTAGAGTGCCCGCAGTCCCACCGGATCCGAACGCCAGCATGCAGCCAGAGCGCCACTTTCCAGACTACGCCCACCGCCGACTCCGGAGCCGGGCATGAGCGATCCCGTACGGGTGCATTGCGAGGACCAAACGGCGACCCTGTCGCTGAACCGTCCCGAGCGCAGCAACGCGCTGTCCCTCGCCCTGCTGGCGCGCCTCGGCGAGGCGCTGGACCAGGACGTTCCCGGGGACAGCGCGGCGGTGATCATCCGCGGTGCGGGCGGCGTGTTCAGCGCCGGCGCCGACCTGGCCGACCTCACGGGCACCGGCGAGGATGTGGCGATCGACGCGGCCATCGCGGCCGTCACGCAGCGCATCCGCGCGCTGGCGGTGCCGGTGATCGCGGCCATCGACGGGCCGTGCATGGGCGGCGCCGTGGAGCTCGCGCTGAGTTGCGATCTCCGCATCGCCGGGCGCGACGCGTTCTTCGAGGTGCCGGCCACGCGCCTGGGGCTGGTTTACGACCCCGAGTCGCTGCGGCACATGCGCCGGCGTCTGCCGTTCGATGCGCTGTTCCGGCTGATGGTGCTGGGTGAACGCCTGGACGCCCGGGAGGCGCGGCGGGCCGGCCTGGTCTCGGCGCTCGCGGATGGCAAGAGTCACGAACTGGCGCAACGCCTGGCCAGCACGGCGGCGGCCAATGTGCGGTCGGCCATGACCGCTACCAAGCAGCTGTTGCACGCCCTGGACGAGGAGGGGTTCGATCCGGAAGCCTGGCAGCGCCTGCGCCGCGAAATGCTGGACTCGGCGGAGCGCAGGGCGGCAGTCAGCGCGGCCCGCAAACGCCACGGGCTGTGAGCCCGGGCGCGCCGCCGGGTGCGCCGCTCAGGACCCGCCCACCACCTCGGCGACGGCCTTGCGGATGGCGACCAGGCACCGGTCACGCAAGGCGTTCAGGGCCTGGTAACCGCGCCCGGCGGCCAGCCGGTCGGCGCCCTCGATCAGGCGTTGGCGCAATTCGGGGGTCAGTTCCGGGGCCTCCAGGCGGGTCCACGGCAGCTTGAGCGCCGGGCCGAACTGGTCCAGGCAGTAGGCCATCCCGCCCTCGCCGCCGCCCACGTGGTAGGTCAGGCAGGGACCCATCATGGCCCAGCGCGGGCCGGGGCCGTTGACGATGGCAAAATCGATCTGCTCGGGCGTCGCCTCGCCGTGCGCGACCATGTGCAGAATCTCTCGCCACATGGCCTCCTGCAGGCGGGTGGCGATGAAACCCGGGATCTCGCGCGACAGGGCCAGCGGTGCCTTGCCGGCGGCCCGGTAAAAGGCCATCACCCACTCGACTGCGGCCGGGTCGGTCTGCGCGCCGCCCACCACCTCGACCAGCGGCAACAGGTACGGCGGGTTGAAGGGATGACCGACCACGGTTCGTTGCGGGCTGGGACAGTGGGCCTGGATATCGGTCATCGGCAGCCCGGAGGTGCTGGAGGCGATCACGGTGCGGGCCGGGGTCAGCGCGCCAAGCTGCGCGTACAGCGCCTGCTTGAGGGCGAGATCCTCGGGCGCGGATTCCTGCACGAAGTCCGCCTGCCCGACGGCCGCCGCGAGGTCGCAGGTGCACGTCAGCCGCTCGCGCGAGGCGCCGTCGGCCAGGCCGAGCGCCTCGAGGCTTTGCCAGGCGGTGTCGATCAGGCGACGCAAAGCGGGCTCCTCGCCCGGATCGTGCAGGTAGGCCGTGACGTCATAACCGCGCGCCAGGAACCACGCGGCCCAGCCGGCACCGATGGGTCCCGCGCCGATGGTCGCGATCCGCTTGACGTCGCTGGGTGCGATGCCCTCGAAATGCATGCTCAGGTACTCCTCGCCGCCCTCGTCCGCCCGTGTGCGCCGGGCAAGCGATGCGGGTGTCAGCGGCCCTTGAAATCGGCCTTGCGCTTCTCCACGAACGCGCTGATGCCCTCCTGCGCGTCCTCCGAGCCGAGCAGGGCACGGTAAATCGGCAGATCGCCCGTGCGCATGGTATCGAAGGCCGACTGCACGGTATCGCCCTCGATGGCGCGCAGGATCTCCTTCACGGACTGCAGCGCGAGGGGTGCGACGCCGGCCAGGCGCTGCGCCCAGTCGCGGGCGGTCGGCATGAGCTGCTCCAGCGACACCACCGCGTTGATCAGCCCGTAGGAGGCCGCCTCCGCCGCCCCCATGCGCTCGCCCAGCAGCAGCATCTCCATGGCCTTGTTGTACGGCAGCCGACGCGGCAGGCGCTGGATGGCGCCGGCATCGGGCACGATGCCCAGCGGCATCTCCGGCAGGCCCAGTTCGGCATGCTCGGCGGCGATGATCAGGTCGCAGGCCAGCGCAATCTCGAAGCCGCCGCCCAGGGCGATGCCGTTGAGCGCCGCGATCACCGGCTTGTTCAGGTTCCACAGTTCGGTGATGCCGGCAAAGCCGCCGGGGCCGTAGTCGTCCTCCCACCAGTTGTCCAGCGACATCTCGCCGGCCTCCACCGCCTTCAGGTCCCAGCCGGCGCAGAAAATGCGGTCCCCGGCCCCCGTGATGATGCCGACCATCAAACCGGGATCGTCGCGCAGCATGACCAAAGCCTCGCCGAGCGCCCGGCTCAGCTTGATGTCTATGGCGTTGGCCTTGGGCTTGTCGATGACGATTTCGAGGACGCCGCCATCGCGGCTCACGTGGATGTGCTCTGACATGTCGATTTACCTGTGCAGCCTGGCTGCCGCGGCCGTGCGCCCGACGGGCTACGGCAACGAAAATATTGCACTCGTGTCGAATACTAGCAACAAACCTCCGCGTGAATCACTAATGATGATCTGTCGCTGCGGCGGGGAGCGTGACCGGTGACATCGCGCAGATCGAGGCTTTCCAGGCTGTTTTCACCCGGCAGCATCGCCTTTGTCGGCGGCACCATTGCCGCCATGGCGATCCGTCGCTCGCGCGAGCTCGGCTACCGCGGGGAAATCTGGCCGGTCAACCCCGAGCGCCGGAGCATGGAGGGCTTGCCCTGCTATGCCAGCGTCGAGGAACTGCCGGGCGTGCCCGACGCGGCGCACGTGGCGGTGAACCGCCAGCTGACCGTCGACATCGTGCGACGCCTGGCGCGGGCGGGCGCCGGCGGTGCGGTGTGCTACGCGGCCGGCTTCGCTGAAATGGGCGCCGAGGGCGCGGCGCTGGAACGGGACCTGGTCGCAGCAGCAGGGGACATGCCGCTGATCGGACCGAACACCTTCGGCTTGCTGAACTTCGTCGATCGCTGCGCGCTGTGGCCGTACCTGTTCGGCTGCGAGCCGGTGGAGCGCGGGGTGGCGCTCATTTCGCAGAGTGGCAACATTGCCATGAACCTCACCATGAACCGGCGCTCGGTCAACTTCACCCACGTCGTCGGCACCGGCAACCAGGCCGTGCTGGGACCGGGACAACTGATCGAGGCGCTGCTCGATGACGGCCGGGTCACGGCCATTGGCATGTACATCGAGGGCATCGACGACCTGGACCGCTTCGGTCGCGCCGCGGCCAGGGCGCTGGAGCAGCGCGTGCCCATCGTGGTGTTGAAGGTCGGCAAGACGGCTGCCAGCGCGCGGCAATCGAGCACCCACACCAGTTCGCTGACCGGCTCCGACCGCCTGCACGATGCCCTGTTCAGGCGTCTCGGCATCATCCGGGTGGAATCGCTCAACCGCCTGCTGGAAACGCTCAAGGTCCTGGACCTGGCCGGGCCCTTGCGCGGCGCCAATGTCCTCAGCCTGTCCTGCTCGGGCGGTGAGGCCGCCATCATGGCCGACCTGGCCGCCGCCCAGGGGCTGGTGATGCGCCCGTTCTCGGAAGCCCAGTTGGCCGACCTGAACGCGCAGTTCGCGAACTACGTGACGGTTTCCAACCCTTTCGACTACAACACCTCGATCTGGGGCGACGGCATCGCCCAGCGACGTTGCTTCACCACCGCCCTCGCGGGCGAGCACGATGCGGCGTTCCTGATCTACGATCACCCCAGCGTGGAGGATGCGGCGGTGACCGGGGAGGTCGCGGAGTGGCGGGTGGCACTGGATGCATTCATCGATGCGCATCGCCAGACCGGCATGCCGGCCTTCGTGCTCAGCACCATCAGCGAGCTGCTTCCGGATGAGATCCGACGGCACCTGCTGGCCAACGGCGTGGTCCCCCTGCAGGGCTTCGAGGATGGGCTGGCCGCCTATGCCGCCGCCGCCGGCTACCATGCGTTCAGCGCCGCGCGCTCCGGCGCGGTCGTGCTGCCGCGATTGGCCGCGGGCCCCGGGAGTGAGCCGGGCGCGGGACACTATCTGGACGAATGGGACAGCAAGGCCCGGCTCGCCGAGTTCGGCGTGCCGGTGCCGGCCGGAGAGCGGGTTGCTGCAGACGATGCCGCGGCGGCCGCCGAGCGGCTCGGCTACCCGGTTGCCGTCAAAGCGCTGGGGCCGCAGTTGCTGCATAAATCGGAGCTGGGGGCGGTGCGGCTCAACCTGGGCAGCGCCCGGGAGGTGCGCGAGGCGGTGGCGGACATCCGCTCGGCCCTCGGTGACATGCCGGGCGGGGCGCCGGCCTTCCTGGTGGAACGCATGGTGTCCGGGCCCGTGGTCGAACTGATCGTGGGCGTCGAGCGCGATCCGCAGTTCGGGCCGGCGCTGGTAATCGGCGCCGGCGGCGTCATGGTGGAATTGCTGGCGGACAGCGTGAGCCTGCTGCTGCCGGTCGATCGGGACATGATTGGCGAGGCGCTGGGCTCGCTCAGGGTGGCCGGGCTGTTGCAGGGCTTCCGCCACGCGCCGCCGGCCGACACCGAGGCATTGATCGACGCCATCGAGGGCATCGCCCGCTTCACGCTCGCGCACTGGGACGAACTGCTGGCACTGGACGTGAATCCGCTGCTGGTGGGCGCGCAGGGGGCGGGCGTGGCGGCGGTGGACGCAGTGGTGTGCCTGGCCCGCCCCGCCCTTGACAATTCGCATGAAAACCTGCACTAAACCCTGATGAGCGAGATGTCCTACATGGCCCCGGAGCGGCTCGAGGATGCCCTGGCCGCCAAGGCGGAGCACGGCGCGCACGCGCGGGTGGTGGCGGGTGCAACCGACCTGATCCTGCGCATGCGCGATGGGGTGTTGCGCCCGGACCTGCTGATCGACCTGCGCCGACTGGCGCTGGACGCCATCGAGCTGGACGGCGACGCGTTGCGGCTGGGCGCCTACGCGACCCATGGCCAGCTGCTGGCCGACCCGCTTGTCGCCGCGCACCTGCCGGCCTTGCGGCAGGCCTGCAGCGAGTTCGCCGGACCGCCCATTCGCAACCGGGGCACGCTGGGCGGCAACCTGGTGAATGCCTCGCCGGCCGCCGACCTGGTGCCGCCGTTGCTGGCCTACGACGCGTGCGTGATACTGGACAGCGCCGACGGGCGGCGCGAGCTGCCGCTCGCAGCATTCTTCACCGGCCCGGGCCAGACGGTGCTGCGCCCGGACGAAATCCTCACCGAGGTGCGCCTGCCGCTGCCGCCCGCTGGCACTGGCGCGGAGTTCATCAAGCTCGGGCAGCGGCGCTCGATGGCCATCTCGGTCGTCAGCGTGGCCGCCCGCCTCAGCCTGGGTGCGGCCGGGGAGGTGCAGGTGGCGCGTATCGCACTGGGCGCGGTGGCGCCCACGGTGGTGCGCGCCGCGGCCGCGGAGGAGGCTCTGCAGGGACACGCGCCGGATGCAGGCCGCCTGCGCGCGGCTGCCGGGCTCGCGGGCGGGGCGGCGACGCCCATCTCCGACCCGCGCGCGAGCCGCGAGTACCGAGCACGCATGGTGCCGGTGCTGGTGCGGCGCGCCCTGGAGGCCGCGTGGTCGGCATCGCGGGAGGCGGCGGCTCATGGCTGAGGGCGGAATCCGTTGCACCGTAAACGGGCAGGAGGCCCGCTTCGAGGCCGGGCCGGAGCGCACCCTGCTGCAGGCGCTGCGGGAGGAACTGGGCCTGACGGGCACCAAGGATGGCTGCAGTTCCGGCGATTGCGGCGCCTGCGTCGTGATCATGGACGGGCAGCCGGTGAATGCCTGCATGGTGCTGGCGCCGCAGGCGGAAGGGGCTCGCATCCGCACCGTCGAGGGGCTCGCGGCCGCGGGGGGACTGCACCCCCTGCAGCGCGCCTTCGGCGAGACCTGGGCGTTCCAGTGCGGATTCTGTACGCCGGGCATGTTGATGTCCTGCGTCGCTCTGCTGGAAGCCAATGACCGTCCCTCGCGGGACGACATCCTGACCGCCATCGCGGGCAATTTCTGCCGCTGCACCGGCTACCAGGCGGTGGTCAAAGCCGTGCAGCAGGCGGCCGCGGAGATGCGGGGCGGGGAGGGCCCGGCATGACGGCGCCAGCCGTGGTCGGCCGCTGGGTGAGCGCGCCCGGGGCGGCGGAGATCGTCACCGGCGATGCCCGCTACTGCCCGGACATCCGCCTGCCGGGCCTGCTGACGGGCAAGCTGCTGTACGCCCCGCACCCGCGCGCCCGGATCGCCCGCCTGGACGTGGGCAAGGCGCGCGCCATTCCCGGCGTGCACGCCGTGCTGACGCATGCCGACATTCCGGGCGAGAACAGCTACCTGTATGCCGAGCCGGACCAGCCGCTGCTGGCGGAGGACGAAGTGCGCTTCCAGGGCGACGCGGTGGCCGCGGTGGCCGCCGAGGACGAGCGCACCGCGGCCGCGGCACTGGCCGCGATCGAGGTCGAATACGAACCCCTGCCGGGGGTGTTTGACCCGCTGGAGGCGATGCGCGAGGACGCACCGCGAATCGTGGCGGGCGAAGACAATGTCATCATGCGCGAGGTCTACCGCACCGGTGACGTGGAGGCCGCTTTCGCGGCCGCGGACGTCGTGGTCGAGAACACCTACCGCACGCGCTGGGCGGAACACGCATTCCTGGAAACCGAGGGCGCGGTGGCGCAGCTCGACGACGAGGGCGTGCTCACCGTGTACTCGTCCTGCCAGGCGCCACACCGAGACCGCATGCAGATCGCGCGCGCCCTCGGCCTGCCGGAAAGCCGGGTGCGGGTGGTGACGCCATACATCGGCGGCGCCTTCGGCGGCAAGGACGAGGCGCACGTGCAGATGCACGCCGCGCTGCTGGCCCATGCGGCGCGGCGCCCGGTGCGCCTGATCCGCGACCGGCGGGAATCGATACTCACGCACGTCAAGCGGCACCCGATCACGGTCGAATGCGCCACCGCCGCCAGCCGCGATGGTCGTATCCTGGCCGTGCGGGCCCGCGCCATCGCCGATGCCGGCCCCTACACCAACGCCACCTACGAGGTGGTCAACAAGTTCGGTGAATTCATCGGCGGGCCATACCGGGTGGAGAACCTGGAGGTGGAGAAGATCGGCGTGCGCACCAACAACCCGATCAGCGGGGCATTCCGGGGCTTCGGTGCGCCGCAGGCCGCGTTCGTGTACGAATCGCAGATGGACGACGTGGCGCGCGAGCTGGGCATGGATCCGCTGGAGCTCCGGCTGCTCAATGGCGTCGAGACCGGGACCCGGATGTACACGGGTGTGGTGGTGCGGGCCGGGGATGCCATGAAAGCGTCCCTGCGGCGGGCCGCCGAACTCATCGGCTGGCAGGGCCGCACGGCGCAGGAGCGCCAACCCGCGCCGCAGTTGCGCCGTGGCTGGGGCATGGCCACCATCCTCAAGGGCTCGGGCCTGGGCCGGGGGCTGGGCGACCATGCCGGCGTGGTGCTGGAGATGCACCGCGACGCCTCGGTGGTGCTGCGCAGCGGCGCGGCGGACATGGGACAGGGCATCGTGACGGTGATGGCCCAGCTGGCTGCCGAGCGCCTCGGGGTCGAATACGACGCGGTGCGGGTGGTGCGGGCGGACACCGCCCAGGCGCCCGATGCCGGTGCATCCTGCGCCAGCCGGCAGGCCATGGTGTCGGGCAACGCCGTGCTGGCGGCGGCGGATTCGATCCGCGCCACCCTGCTTGGCCTGGCGGCGCGCAAGCTCCGCCGGGACCAGGCCGAACTCGACCTGCGGGCGGGCGAAGTCTGGGCGGACGGTGAGCCCAGCGGACTGACGGTCCGCGAGCTGGCCGAGCGGGCCAGCGCCTGGGGCTACCCGCTGCACGCGGAGCACGTCAGCCATTTCGAATATCCACCCGACGTCCCGGAAGCCAGTTATCGCTTCAGCCAGGAGGTGTTCCAGTTCTGCACCCAGGTCGCCCAGGTGCTGGTCGACTGCGAGACGGGACAGGTGCAGGTGGAGCGTCTGGTCGCGGTGCACGACGCTGGGCGCATGATCAACCCCGGTGGCGTGTACGGCCAGATCGAGGGCGGCCTGGCCCAGGGTATCGGCTATGCGCTGACCGAGGAGCTGGTGGTCAGCGAAGGGCGCACGCTGAACCCGTCGCTGGAGAATTACGTCATCCCCATGGCGCTGGACATCCCGGCCCTGGAGATGGACGTACTGGAATTCCCGGAGCCCGTGGGCGGGCCGCTGGGCGCCAAGGGGATCGCGGAATCACCCATCATTCCCACCGCCCCCGCGATCCGCAACGCCATTCTAGACGCCGTGGGCCAGCCCCTGTACGAACTGCCGATGACCGCCGAGCGCGTGCTGGCGGCCCTGGACCGCGCGGCGCCCGGGGCCGAAGACGGCTAGGCCGCGACCAACGTCGCTCAGAGACCGGCCGCCCCGCCGGTGCCGATGCCCGGCCAGCGCGGCGCCGGCTCCTCGTCCGGCCACGCGGTGCGGTGATCGCGTGGGTGCAGGCCGAACTGCTGGGTGTAGATCTTGCTGAAATAGGACGAACTGGCGAACCCGCAGGCGATGCACACGTCGAGCACCGACATGTCGGTGTGCGTGAGCAGCACGCGAGCTTCCTGCAGCCGCACATTGCGGTAGTAAGCCACCGCGGAGCACCCGAAATGGCGATGGAACAGCCGCTCCAGCTTGCGCTGGGAGAAGCCCAGCCGGCGGGAGATCTGCGGGATACGCAACGGTTTCTCGACATTCTGTTCCATGAGCTCGATCGCCCGCTGCAGGGCCGGGGGAATCGCGGGCTGCGGCCGGCCACGGGCCTTGCGCTGCGCCTGGCCGGCCTCGCGCAGCGGTGCGAACACCAGCTGGTCGGCCACTTCCTGGGCCAGCTTGTCACCGTGCGCGCGGCGGATTTCGTGCAGCATCATGTCCGTGCCGGCGGCACCGCCCGCGCAGGTCATGCGCTGGCGGTCGAGCACGAACAGCGCATCACGCGCCTCGATGCCGGGATACCGCTCGCGGAATGCGTTCAGGCAATGCCAGTGGATGGTGGCCTGGTGACCCTGCAGCAGGCCCGCCTGGGCCAGCACGTAACTGCCGGTCTCGGTGGCGCCCAGGATTGCGCCGCGGCGCGCCTGGTGCTGCAGCCAGCCATTCAGGACCGACGAGGCATAGCGCTCCGTGTTCCAGCCGCCGCATACCAGTACCCAGCGAAAACCCGCATCGTCCTTGCTGATCCGCCGGGTTCGCAGCGTCATCGCGGTGCTGGATTGCACATCGGCGCCGTCCGCGGACAGAAATTCCCAGGCGTAGAGCGTCTCGCCGCGGCAGTAATTGGCGATCCGCAGGGGCTCGAGCAGCGCCGAGACACTGAACATGCTGAACCGGGGCAGGAGCACGAGTCCCAGGCACTCGGCCGGGTTGTGCGGCGCGTCGCTCACCGCGGGCCGGTTCCGGGCGCCGTGGCGGGTCGCGCCCGGGCCGCGAATTCACGGCGCCGCGGGGAGAGGTTCGGGCGATGTTTCATGGCCATATGGTGTGGCACCCGGGCATGCTGGCCCGCTGAGCATAGCACTTCTCGACGCCGCGCCGGGGGAGCCGCGCGCGGGCCCCGTGGTGGCGAAAAGCTTTCGTTAATGTCGAATATTTGTAACACAGCCCGGGGCCGATCTTCCATCATTGGCGCGGTGCCGGAGCCAGGCGAATGCCGGAGATCGACATGTATTTTCAGCTCACTGACGAACAGCGGATGATCCTGGACTCGCTGCGGGGGTTCATGGAGCAGGAAATCTTTCCGCACGAAGCGGAGGCGGACCGGGCGGGCCAGTTGGCCCCGGAGATCGGCGAGCGGATCAAGCGAAAAGCCCTCGAGATGGGCTTTTACGCCATGAACCTGCCGACCTCGGTCGGCGGCGGCGGGCTCGATTACACCACCATGGGGCTGGTGGAGCGCGAGCTGGGCAAGGCCGGCTGGGCCCTGAGCGGCTTCGTCACGCGCCCGACGGAGCTGTTGCTGGCGTGCGAGGGCGAACAGGTGGAGCGCTATCTCGAACCCTGCGTGAGCGGCGAAAAGCACGAGTGTTTCGCGCTCACCGAGCCCGGCGCCGGCTCCGACATCCTGTCCATGAAGACCCGTGCCGTGGCGGACGGGGGCGATTACGTCATCGACGGCTTCAAGCATTTCATCAGCGCGCACACCCCGCCGGATTTCGCCATCGTCTTCGCGGTCACCGGCGAAGACCGCACCGAACGCGGAGCGCGGAAGCGCGTGACGGCGTTCCTGGTGGACCGTGACGCGCCCGGCTTCGAGTTCACCCTCGGCCCGCAATGCACCAGCCAGCGGGCCTACCGGACCTACCAGCTCTCGTTCGACGGCGTGCGGGTCGGCAAGGGCCAGATCCTCGGCGAGGAGGGCCGCGGCCTGGAGCTGGCGGACAAGTGGCTCAAGATGGGTCGTGTGTACGTCGGCGCGCAGTGCTGCGGCAAGATGGAGCGCCTGCTGGACCTGGCCGCGGAGTGGGCCACTACGCGCAAGCAGTTCGGCAAACCGATCGGGCGCTTCCAGGGCACCTCGTTCAAGCTGGCCGACATGGCGACCGAGCTGCAGGCCGCCGACCTGCTGGTGATGCACGCCTGCCGCAAGGCGGATGCAGGCAGCATGACGCCACAGGACGCCGCCATGGCCAAGCTGTTCGCCACCGAGGCGCTCGGCCGGGCCGCCGACAGCACCGTGCAGATCTACGGCGGCATGGGACTGATGGAGGAACTGCCGGTGGAGCGCCTGTGGCGCGATGCTCGGCTGGAGCGGATCTGGGACGGCACCTCGGAAATACAACGCCACATCATCAGCCGCACCCTGTTGCGGGAGTACGAGGCGACTTGAACCGCCGCGGCCGGTGAGGCTGGCGCCGGGCGCCGCGGCCCGCTAGGCTGGCGGGCATGGAGGGCAAGCAGCCCAACGATGCCATGCAGGCTTGCCGCCGGGCTGCGAGGCTCAGGGAGCAGGGGCACCCGCAGCGGGCGCAAGCCTTGCTGCGCGAAGTGCTGGCAGCGGAGCCCGCGCACTACGCGGCCAATTACGAACTCGGCATGCTGTATCACGATGCCGGCCGGTCGGACCTGGCGGCCCCGCTGCTGGAGCGGGCCGCCGCTTCCCGGCCTGATCATTTCCCCACGCTGGTCAACTGCGGCACGGTGCTGCTGGAAGCCGGCCACCCACAGCGGGCGCGGGAATGCCTGCTGCGTGCGGCGGAGCTGGCCCCGGACCACCCGCATGCGCCAGCCATGCTGGCGTTGGCATACCAGGCGCTCGGGGAACCCGCGCTGGCGGGCGAGGCGATCGCGCGGTCGCTGGCGCTGGATCCGGGCAGCGCGGACGCACAGGTCACCCGGGGCACCCTGCTGCAGGCCGCCGGCGACCTGGCGGGGGCGGTGGCCTGCTATCGAACGGCTGCACGGCAGGAGCCGGTTCACGGCGAGGCCTGTTACCGGCTCTCCCTGATGGCGCTGCCCGAGCTGGGCGCGGCCCTGGTCGAGCGCATGCAGGCCGCCTGGGCGGATCCGCGCACACCGGGCCGCGACCGGGTCCTGCTGGGCCTGGCATTGGGGCGGGTGTGGGAGCAACAGCAGGATTACGATCGCGCCTTCGCCTGCTTCCGTGACAGCAACGCGCTGCACTGCCGCGCGATGGGCGGGCCGCCGGGCGACCCGGCGGCGTTCTTCGAGCGGCATCGCCGCGGCCTCGGGCGTGCGCTGCTGGAGCACTGTGCCGGGCATGCCGTGGAGGACGAAACGCCGGTGTTCATCGTCGGCATGCCGCGGTCGGGCACCAGCCTGGTCGAGCAGATCCTGGCCAGCCACCCGGAGGTGCACGCGGCGGGCGAGGTGGGACATGCGCGCGTGTTCGTGGACACGGTCGAGGCGCACACCGGCGCGCCCTTCCCGCAGGGCATCACGACGGTGGCCGCCGCAGAGCTGGCGGATTGCGCACGCACCTACCTGCAGCGCTTGCGCCGTGGCGCCGGCGGGGCGCGGCGGGTCACCGACAAGCTGCCGCACAATTTCCTGCGCCTTGGCCTGTACGCCGCGGTGCTGCCCGGTGCGAGCCTGGTGCTGGTCGAGCGCGACCCGCTCGATACCTGCCTGTCCATTTTCCAGCACTATTTCGACACCGGCCACGCCTACGCCGCGGACCTGGCTGCGTTGGGCCGGTATTACCGGTGCTACCGGGAATTGATGGCGTTCTGGGAAACGCTGCTGCCCGGGCGGATACACCATGTGAAATACGAGGCGCTGGTCCGGGATACCGAGCCGCAGGTGCGCCGCTTGCTGGCGTTCTGCGGGCTCGCGTTCCACCCGGCGTGCCTCGAACCCCACCGGCGGGCTCGCGGGGTGGGTTCGCCCAGCGACGCGCAGGTGCGCCAGCCCATCCATGGGCGCGCGGTCGGGCGCTGGAAACATTACGCGGCGCACCTGCAGCCGCTGCGGGAAGCGCTCGGGCCGCAGCCGGGCGTCAATCCGGAGGATAACGGTCCAGCACCGGGCCCAGCGCCTGCCTGAGCTCGTCGAGGTGGCCCTCGAAGTGCTTCCAGTGGGCGATGGCCCCCTGGTAGATGGGCTGGCGCACCTGCTCCGAGCTCGCGGTCCGAACCGCGCGATCGGTCTGGTAAAACCGCAGGCAATCGTCCTCGAATTCCAGCCCGCAATACTCCAGCAAGCGGCGCACCTGCGGCTCGGTATCGGTGACCATGTCCTCGTAGCGGACCCGCAGCACCTTGCCCGGCAGCACCCGGTCCCAGTGGTCCATCAGGTCCACGTAATCGCGGTAGTAGCGCCCGATGTTCTGCAGGCCATAGGTGAACGATTGCCCGCGCGCAAACAGCTGGGTGAAGCCGCTGAAGCACGCCGCCATCGGGTGGCGCCGTGCGTCGATGATCCTGGCCTTGGGCAGGATCAGGGCGATGAGGCCGATGTGCAGGAAATTGTTCGGCATCTTGTCGATGAAAAATGGCGCTTGGCCACGCTGGACGCGCGTGCGGTCGATGTATTCCTCACCCAGCTCCCGCAGGGTCTCGGCGTCGAGTTCGGCCAGGTTATCGGGATACCGTGAGGGGTCGGATTTCTTTTTGTTGCCCCCCAAACGCCGGGCGATGGCCAGGATCTGGATGAGTTCCTTGGTGCCGTCGACCTGCGAATGGCTGGCCAGGATCTGCTCCAGCAGGGTCGACCCGGAGCGTGGCAGGCCGACGATGAAGATCGGATCCGGCGCCGGGCAGCCCTGGCCCTGCTTCGCCGTGAACAGCTCGGCCGGACAGGCGGCCCGCATGCGCCGCACGAAGCGGGTGATGTCGTCGGCATCATAGCCCGTCAGGCGCGCCTTGATGCCGTTGCCGAGCTCGTAGTAGCGGAAGGCATCGTCGTATTCGCCGCGGTCCTCGAGCGCCTTGCCGAGCGCAAAGCACAGGTGATAGAAATCTTCGTGGGTACCCGCCCGACGCTCGAGTTCGGCGCGCATGCCCTGCAGCTCGTCGTCGCTGAAGCGGTAGGTCTTGAGGTTGGCCAGGCTCCAGTAGGCGTCGCCGAAACTCGGCCGCAGGCCATAGGCCCCCTGATAGGCCTCGATCGCCGCTTCGTGGCGGCCGACCGTCTTCAGGGCGTGCCCGTAGCTCAGCAGGATGCCTGGCTGCTCCGGAAACCGCTTCAGGATGTGCTCGTAGCAGCGAATGGACTGCTCGAAATCCCCCATGCGCACCAGGATCGAAGCGCGCAGGGCGAGGTAGGCCGGTTTCTCCGGTTCCGCGGCCAGCAGGCGGTCCGCCTCGGCGAGCGCCTGCTCCAGCTTCTCGCGCCGGCTCAGCACCTTGGCATAACTCACGCGCGCCAGGTCGAAATCGGGCGCCAGCTCGAGGCAGCGTTGCAGCAACCGCTCGGCATCCACCAGCACGCCAACCCGCAGGCCAATTTCCGCCAGCAGGCGGATGGCGGTGACGTGGGTGGGGTGCTCGTGCAGGAACTGTCGACACAGCCGCTCGGCCTGGCCAGTCTTGCCCTGGTTGAAACTGCGAATGGCCCGGATCAGTGTCGGATCCTCGGCGACGGCCAGCAGGTGCTGATTGAAGGCTTCCGCGGCCGAGGCCTCGTCACCGTCCACCAGGAACAATTCGCCCATCAGTTTCCAGCTGGCGGCCAGGTCGGGTTGCAGGCGCACGGCGCGCTGCAGGGCGGCAATGGCGGGCACCAGCTGCCCCCCGTCCGCCAGGGCGAAACCGAGCTCCTGCTGGGCGAGGGCGAAATCCGGGGCGTCCCGCAGCAGCGCCTCGAGCCGTTCCACGGCCCCCGACAGGTCCCCCTCGGCGCGGCTGGCGGAGGCCAGGATGAACCGGCAGTTCACCTCCCGGGGGTACAGCAGCAGGATTTGCTCCGCCTGCGCGCGCGCCTGCCGATGCCGCCCGGCGCTGAGGGCCGCGAGGGCCGCGTGGACCGCGCTTTCCAGGTTGCCGCCGGCCACCACCTTGGGTTCTTTGGTATGCACAGCCCGATTCTAGCGGACGGCTGTCCGGGCGGGTGGCGTTTTCATCTCGGCCGAGCCGGGTGGCGGGCAGCCGCGGTGCCCCCGCTTCACCCACCCCCCAGGGGCGCACCCCGCAAAAAAGAAGGGGTGGCCAGGCCACCCCTCCCGCTGCTTCGGGCGCGCAGGGTCAGAAGCGCTGGTAGAAGCGAACGCCATAGGTCCGCGGCCGGTTGGTGACGACCGTGGGCTCGTAATTGCGTGGCTGGACGTAAAACTCCGCCACCTCGTCGGTGAGGTTGTTGACGAAGAAATCCACGCCCCACGAGTCCTTTTTCACGCCAGCCCGGAAGTTGGCGATGGTGTAGGAGTCCTGCTTGAAGCGGGTCCTGGGAACGATCTCGCTCCAGGAGCCGCCGGTGTAGCTCATGGTCAGCTGCCAGTAGGCCGGCAGGTTGCTCAGGTTGAACTCGTAGCGGGCAAAGACATTGCCTTTCCATTCCGGAACATTGGGCAGCTCGGTGCCATCGGGCACGGACAACAGTCCGTTGGGCAGCACGAAATCATCCGTGGTCTCGCCCTCGTTGTAGGCCACCGCCGCCGAGAGCATCAGGGCATCGGAGGCCAGCAGGCTGACGTCGGTCTCGAATCCCTTGATCTCCGCGGTGCTCAGGTTGTAGACGTTGCCGCAGCATGCCGACAGCGAGAAGCTGTAAACGGTGTACTGGATGTCATCCCAGTCCATGAAGTAGGCGGCGCCGTTCCATCGCAGGCGCCCGTCCTGCCAGGTGGTCTTCCAGCCGAACTCGTAGTTGGTCAGGTAGTCCGGCACCCACGCCTGCGACGGCAGGCCCGGGTCGCGGTTCAGGCCGCCGGGCCGGTAGCCTTCCGAGTAGGTGAAGTACACCATCTTGTCGTCGGCCACGCGCCAGGTCAGGTTGCCCTTGTAGATGGTGTCGCTGGTGCTGGTCTTCGAATCCGCGTTGGTGTCACGGCAGGTCGCCAGGTCGGGACAGTACACCCCCGGACCCCAGCCCACGACGCCGCGTACCTTGTGGTCCTCGTCGAAGGANNCTCGCCAAATACCGCTCGCTGCTCGTCCTTGCGCACCTGGTCGGTGCGGAAATAGAGGTCGCTAAACGGCGGTACGCTGAGGGTGGGCGACATGTCGGGCTGAATCCATTTCAGGAAGTAGTCGTGCTCGGCTTCCTCGTAGAACAGGCCGACGGTGTACTGGAAACGGCTGTCGCCGGTCGATACCAGCCGCAATTCGTGGCTGGTGCGGTCGTAGTCGTTGTCCTCGGTGTAGAACTCTTCCAGGCTCCTGCAATCGGTGTTCGACTGGGTGTCGAGATCCGGTCCGCTCGCGGAGTAGTCGCAGGCATAGTACGGGACGAAATAGGCATCTTCGCCGTACTTCGAGTAGTCGGAGTGGTAATCGACTTCACGGTCCAGGAATGCGCCCGCGTAGACCAGCTGGAAGTTGTCGAAATTGCCCTCGATGGTCAGGGAAGTCTGGGTAAAGTCGTCTTCCTGGGTGTCGGGGTTGAAGCGCTGGATGCGGTCCTGGCCCTTCAGCGTCGGGTCATACTCCCACACCCCCTCGGTTTCCATCTCCTGCGTGATCACGCCGACGGTACCGGTCCAGTTCTCGCTCAGGTCGACCCGCAAGGCAGCGCGGAGGCCGACCTTCTCGAGCTCGTTGAAATCGCTCTCGATGAGGTGATCGTTGTTGATGGTGCGGGTGCGCCCGAAGAAATTCGGGTTGTAGCCGTAGCCGCCCTCCAGCTGGTAGTTGCGCGTGCCGGCGACGTTGTCGATCCAGCCGCCCTCGTCGATGTACCAGGCGACCGCGCGCAGGGCGGCGCGCTCCCCGAGCGGCACGTTCACGAAGCCCTCCACCGAGTAGCTGGGATCCCCGCCCGAGGTGCCGAAGCCCTCCAGGTCGAATCCGCCCGCAAAGCCGCTGGGGTCGGGCTTGTTGGTGATGATGCGCACGGTGCCCGACTGCGAGCTGGCTCCGAACAGGGTGCCCTGCGGCCCGCCAAGCGCCTCGATGCGCTCGACGTCGTAAATGTGGATGTCCAGGTTCGAGGCGATGGCCGTGACCGGTTGTTCGTCGAGGTACAGGCCCACGCTGGGCGTCGAGCCAGACGCATTGCCGTCACCCCCGTCCGCCGCGCCGCGCATATAGATGGTCGCACCGCCGGGGTTGCCGAAACTCTTGAAGGACAGGCTGGGAATCTGCAGCGCGTAGTCGGCGAAATCGCCGATGCCGAGTTCGTCGATCTTGTCCGCGCTGAACGCGGTCACCGCCAGCGGCACGTCCTGCAGGCTCTGTTCGCGTTTCTGGGCGGTAACGACGACCTCCTCGAGCAACAGCCGTTCCGACCGCTCCTGCGCCAGCACCGGCGAGGTGGCAACGGCAGAGCTCACCGCGACGACCGTGCCGTAGGCCAGGCCCCGCCTGATCGCGCCCGTGAGCGGCCTGGGTTGCAGCGAGAATTCCCTGGGAGTGTTCGTGTTGTGCTTCATGGTATCGCCCCCGCTCGTTATGTTGTCTGGACTGAGCTTGATTTTCGCGGCCTGCGCAGGTGCGCAACCTGTGGGCCGCCCATTGACCATCAAAGTGTACATCATTGGGCAAAACGCGCTCCACAAAATTGTCCGGAATCGACACCAACGGAAGAACTCGCAGCAACGCACGCGCGCGGGTACCCACCCCCGGCGCGGCCGGGCTTGGCAGCCACCCCCCGGAGCGGCACAATGATCGGGCCACGGCAGTAGCGGTTCAGGCGGGAGGCAGGGTGACATGACCGGCGGCGAACTCGAATCGCTGGTTCGCATGGCGAACCAGATTGCGGCCAACTTCAGCTTTCACGCCGACCCGGCGGAGCGGATCGCCGACCACTTCACTCGCTTCTGGGCGCCGTCCATGCGCAAAATGCTGATCGCGCACGAAGCCGCGGGCGGCGAGGGACTGCAGCCCGAGGTGCGGGAAGCCCTGGGGAAACTGCCACCGACGTGAGCGGCGCGGGTGGCGTCAAGCCGGTAGCGGCGGTGCTGGCCGGAGGGCGTTCCCGGCGGTTCCGGGCCGATTCGGCGGCGACCCCCAAGGCGCTGGCGCCGCTGAAGGGCAAACCGCTGATCGCGCACGTTGTCGGGCGCCTGGCCGGCCAGGCTGGCCCCCTGTTGCTGAGCGTGCAGGTCGTCGATGAACGCCTCGCCTTCCTGGGCCTCGAGCAGGTGCCGGATGCGGAACGCCGGCAGCGCGGCCCGCTGGCGGGACTGTGCTCGGCCATGCGCCATGTCCTCGCGCATGGCCTCGGCGAATGGCTGCTGCTGGCGCCCTGTGATGCACCCTTCCTGCCCCCCGACCTGGCCGCGCGGCTGCATGCGGCCGCGCGCGCGAGCGGCCGGCCCGTCAGCGTGGCGCATTATGGGGATTTCCTGCAGCCTACCTTCTCGCTGTGGCACCGGCAGGTGTTCGCGGACGTGGAGCGGATGCTGGCGGAGCAGGGCGGAGGAGGGCTCCGGCACATGGTCGAGCGCCTGCCGCACGCGAGCGTCGACTGGCCGCAGCGGCTGCCGCCGCCCTTTTTCAATGTGAATACGCCCGGCGACCTGCGGCAGGCGGAAGATCTGCTTGACGGGGCAGGGACCGCCGATTGAAGATGAGCGCCCGCAATCGGGCAGGCCGGGTACATGGCGCACGCACTCTCGGAGTTCATACCACTCAACATCGCCGTACTGACCGTGTCGGATACCCGCACCCGGGAGAACGACAGCTCCGGCGATACGCTGGAAACGCTGCTGACCGACGCCGGTCACCGTTGTGCCGAGCGCCGGATCTGCACCGACGACGTCGGAGAGATCGCGTCCCGGGTGGCGGGGTGGGTGGCCGATCCGGGGATTCACGTGGTGATCACCACCGGCGGCACCGGCATGACGGCGCGGGACTCGACCCCCGAGGCGGTGGCGCCGCTGTTCGAGCGGACCATCGAAGGGTTTGGCGAATTGTTCCGCCAGCTCTCCTTCGCGGAGATCGGCTCGTCCACGGTGCAGTCGCGTTGCACCGCCGGCCTGGCCAACCGCACCCTGATCTTCTGCCTGCCGGGTTCGCCCAACGCCTGCCGCACCGGCTGGAACGGCATCCTGCGCGAGCAGCTCGATGCCCGGCACCGGCCCTGTAATTTCGTCAGCCAGACCGGTGCCGGCGGGGCGACCTGATGCGGACCGTTGCCGAGGCGGTGGCGGCGCTGCTGGCGCAGGCCGAGCTGCGGGCGGCGCCCGAGGCCACGGAACTGTCACAGGCGGCGGGCCGGGTTCTCGCCGAGGACATCGTCGCGCCCTGCGACGTGCCTCCCGCCGACAACAGCGCGATGGATGGTTATGCCTTCCGCCACTCGGACTGGCAGCACGCCGACCGGGCCTTCGCCGTCAGCCAGCGCATTACCGCCGGAATGGCGCCGACCGCGCTCGTGGCCGGGACCGCGGCGCGGATTTTCACCGGCGCCGAGATCCCGGCAGGCGCCGATACCGTGGTCATGCAGGAACACTGCGTGGCCGAGAACGGGCAGGTGCAGGTCCGGAAGTGCCCCCTGGCCGGTGCCAACATTCGCCCGCGCGGGCAGGACATGCAGTCCGGAGAGCGGGTGCTGACGGCGGGCCGGCGGCTGGATGCGCCGGCCGTCGGCCTGCTCGCCTCGCTCGGCCTGCCCGCGGTGCGCACCTATCGCCCGCTGCGCGTGGCGGTCATTTCCAACGGCAGCGAACTGGTGGAGCCCGGGCGCAGCCTGGGTCCGGGCCAGATCTACAATTCCAACCGCTATCTGCTCGACGCCCTCATTGGCGGCTGGGGCTTCGAGGCGCGGGATTTCGGCATCGTNNGGCCGCTGGGGCAGCCGACGTCATCGTCTCCTCCGGCGGGGTTTCGGTGGGCGAGGAAGACCACATCAAGGAGGTGGTGGCCGAGCTCGGGGCCATCGACCTGTGGAAGGTGGCGATCAAACCGGGCAAGCCGTTCGCTTTCGGACGCGTCGGCGATACGCCCCTGCTGGGGCTGCCGGGCAATCCCGCCTCGGTGCTGGTGACCTGCCTGATCATCGCGCGGCCGTACCTGCTGGCCTGCCAGGGCCTGGCGGTCACCCCGGTGCCACCGGTCCTGAAGGCCGCTCTGTTCGACCATCCTGGCAGCCCCCGCGAGGAATACTTGCGCGCGCGGGTCCGCGCGGATGGCGTGGAGTGCTATCCTCAACAGAGCAGCGGCGTGCTCAGGTCAGCGGTGTGGGGTGACGGCCTGGTGGTGCAGCGCGCCGGGCGGGACATTCGCCGCGGCGAGGCCGTCGAGTTTCTGCCCTACGCCCTGCTGCAGTGAGCCGCAGTCGCGGCCGATCACCTGGACACGAATACAGACCGGAACGAAACGCTGATGTTGACTGATCACGNNGATCACGAAATCGCACGCCAGGCCGAGCCGTTGCCCATCGCCGAGTTGGCGCGGGGCATGGGCATCGAGGCGCGTCACCTGATCCCGTTCGGT
Source organism: Lysobacterales bacterium (assembly GCA_011773845.1). Classification (GTDB taxonomy): domain Bacteria; phylum Pseudomonadota; class Gammaproteobacteria; order Xanthomonadales; family SZUA-36; genus WVWV01. The sequence goes on from WVWV01000109.1 coordinate 40,655, forward strand.
GACCTGATCACCAAGGTACACCTGGACGCCCTGGCGGAACCGCGCCCGGGCCCCGGCCGTCCGCACCTGGTGCTGGTGTCCGCCATCACGCCGACCGCGGCCGGGGAGGGCAAGACCACCACCTCGATCGGCCTGGCGCAGGGCTTCAGGCACATCGGCGAGTCGGCCTGTCTGGCGTTGCGGGAGCCCTCGCTGGGCCCCTGCTTCGGCGTCAAGGGCGGCGCCACTGGCGGCGGTTATGCGCAGGTCATGCCGGCCGACCGCATCAACCTGCATTTCACTGGTGATTTCCATGCCATCACCGCCGCCAACAACCTGATCGCGGCGATGTTGGACAACCACATTTTCCAGGGCAACGAACTCGACATCGATCCGCGCACCATCGTGTGGCGGCGGGTGATGGACATGAACGACCGCAGCCTGCGCAACATCGTGCTC
>WVWV01000030.1:0-209 GCA_011773845.1 Lysobacterales bacterium
CTGCTGGCGCTGGCGCTGGGCTACTTCGCCATCGACAAGTTCGTGCTGGACCCGGGTCGCGACCAGGCCGAAATCGCGGCCGCGGTCGAGTCGGCCACCCAAGCCGCGCCCGCTCCCGTCGAAGACGTGCCAGCGAGTCCGGATCGCTCCATCGCGGTGCTGCCGTTCGTCAACATGTCCTCCGACCCCGAGCAGGAATATTTCTCCGA
>WVWV01000030.1:294-4141 GCA_011773845.1 Lysobacterales bacterium
TGTGCTCGAGGGCAGTGTCCGCAAGGCCGGCAACCGGGTACGCGTCACCGCGCAGCTGATCGAGGCCCGCTCGGATGTGCACATGTGGTCGGAAACTTACGAGCGAGAACTGGACGACGTCTTCGCCATCCAGGACGACATCGCGCGGGAAGTGGTCACCGTGCTGCAGATTCAGCTGCTGGGCGAGGTTCCGCTGGTGGCAGAGACGGACCCGGAGGCCTACTCGCTCTATCTGGAGGGCAAGCACCTGTTCTTCAACGCCGAGCGCGAGGACACCCGTGCCGCCGTCGATGCGCTGCGCAGAGCGCTGGCGATCGATCCGGACTACGCACCGGCCTGGGCCGCGCTCGGCAGGGTTCAGCGGGCCCGGGCCAACTGGGGCGAGATCGACCTTCGCGAGGGCACGGAGGAAGGCCGGCAAGCCGTGCTGCGGGCACTCGAACTCGATGACACGCTGGCGGACGCCTGGGCCGGGCTGGCACGGATCCAGTGGGTCTACGACTGGGACTGGGACCGGGCAGCCGGCACCGTCAAGACCGCCCTGATGCACGGGCCCAATGATGCCCAGGCGCTCTGGACCGCCGCCACGATCGCCATGACCCAGGGCCACCTGGATGCAGCCCTGGACTATGGCCAGCGCGCACTGCAGGTCGATCCGCTGGATCCGTTCGTGCTCCGCTCCGTGGCCCTGATCCACTTGCAGCGGGACGAATTTGCCCTGAGCCAGCAGGTGTTCGAAAAGTTGCGGGAGCTTTACCCCGACCGCGAAGGCTCGCATATCAATGTCGCGTACCTCCTCGTGATGCAGGGGCGCCCTGAGGAAGCCCTTGCGGTGGCAGCGGCCGACAGCAGTGAGCTGATGCGGAACCTGGTCGGCGCCATGGCGCTGCATGAACTCAAGCGATACGAGGAGGCCGACCGGTCCCTGCAATACGTGATCGACCATGCGGCCGATTGGCTGGCCTACCAGGTGGCGGAAATCTACGCCCAGCGCGGCGAGGCGGACGCCGCCTTCGAGTGGCTGGAAACCGCCGTGGCACTGCGCGACGGTGGCATCACCTACCTCATCGTCGACCAGCTGCTCGATTCGCTGCACGCAGACCCCCGCTGGGAAGCGCTGCTGCTGAAAGTCGGTTTGCTGGATGCCTGGCGCGCGCTGCAGGCCACCGGGCAGGGGGATGCGTCGTGATGCAGCGGCGCGCAACGCATGGTTCGGCGGCGGGGCCGGCAAGCAGGTTTTTTCGGCATGGCCGCGTGGCCGCTGATCCAGATGGCAGATACCGTTCTCCCCCGCATCGGTCTGCCTGGATCAGCGGTCACGCCGGTCATCGCCATGGCCGCCCGGCGCCCAACCGGGCTGCCGCTGCGGGGGTGAGCCCATGAGCCTGTTCGCCGAACTCAAGCGCCGTAACGTGTTCCGGGTGGGCATCGCCTACGCGGTGGCCGCCTGGCTGCTGATCCAGGTGACCGACATCATGGTGCCGACGCTCGGATTACCGGAGTGGATCGGCAAGGCCACCATCTTCCTCCTGATCATCGGCTTCGTTCCCGCCATTATTTTCGCCTGGGCTTTCGAGCTGACGCCCGAGGGCATCAAGCGTGAAAAAGACGTCGACCGCAGCCTGTCCATCACGGCGCAGACCGGCCGCAAGCTAAACTACGCGATCACCGCCCTGCTGGCGCTTGCGGTCGTGTACCTGCTGATGGACAAGTTCAGCCCGGCTGAACCCGGGGCCGATTCCGGCCCGGTAACTGCCGCGGTCGACTCCACGGCGGAGCCGGTCGAAAACCTCAAGTCCATCGCCGTGCTGCCCTTCGTCAACATGAGCGAAGAAGCCGCCAACGAGTACTTCTCCGATGGCATATCGGAGGAGATCCTCAACGCGCTGGCCAAGGTCAAGGACCTGAAGGTCGCGGGCCGTACCTCCTCCTTCGCTTTCAAGGGCGAGAACCAGGACCTTAGGCGCATCGGCGAGGCACTGGGCGTCAAGCACATCCTGGAAGGGTCGGTGCGCAAGGCCGGCAATACCGTGCGCATCACCGCGCAGCTGGTCCAGGTGGACGACGGGTTCCACCTGTGGTCGGACACCTACGACCGCGAGCTGACCAACGTGTTCGCGATCCAGGACGAGATCGCGATGGCGATCCTGGGCGAACTGAAGGCCCAATTGCTCGAGGATGAAATCTTCGGGCTGGCGTCAGCCACCACCGACACGGAAGCCTACGAGAAATTCCTGCTGGCCAAGCAGCGTATCTACGACCGCAACGAGGCATCGCTGAAAGCTGCCGCCCAATTGCTGGACTCGGTGATCGATATCGACCCGCGCTACGCGCCGGCTTATGCCCAGCGCGGCATTGTCTATCTATTGCTGGTCGAGGACCAGTACGGAGACATTCCCCGCGACGAGGCCAATCCGGCAGCCAGGGAAATGCTGGAAAAGGCGCAATCACTGGATCCCGACCTGGCGGAGGCCTGGGCGGGGCTGGGGCTTTACTGGACCAGCCAGCCCAGCGGCCACGACCAGGCCATCGCGCACCTGGAGAAGGCGCTTTCCATCAATCCCAACCTGATCAATGCCAGCAACTGGTTGCAGATCGCATACAAAGGTGCCGGCTTGACCGGAAAAGTGCTGCCGATACTCGAACGCATGCTGGAGCGCGACCCGCTGTACCGCCCCGCAATCGGCAACACGATAGCCGAATACAACCGTCTGGGAAGACAGGAAGAATCCCTGTCGCTGATCGAGCGTGTGCGGCCCTACATACCCGACGATGCGCACCTGGTGAGTTACAAGGCGCAAACCTTGCTGTCCCTCGGCCGCTATGCCGAGGCCCTGCCGCTTTCCGAGGAAGCGGTGCGACGGCAGCCGGCCGACGGTGTCTTCCGTAATACCCTGGGATTCAACCTCTGGTCCTTGCATGAATACGAAAGAATGGCGGATTCGGAATTTGCGCCCTGGATGCGCATCGTGGCGCTGGATATGCTGGACCGCGGCGAAGAGGCGAATATCATGGCCTATGAACGGGCCGGCAAGGGCTTTCCCGGCCCGTTGCTGTTCATGATGTACCGCGCCGGCCGTCTTGAGGATATGGTGCGCTATGTCGAGGAGCGCTGGCCGGATCCGGGCGTATACGAAAAAGCATTCCCGCATGGCGCTTACGGATACGGGGACATGCTCAGCCTTGCGCTGGCATATTTGCGAACCGGCGACGAGGAAAAGTTCAGGGATGCCCTGCAGCGGGCGCGGAAAGCCCATGACCAGCTGATCAGTGAAAACATCCAGAACTCTTTTTTCAACTGGCAGGAAGCGCGTTATTACGCCGTCGCGGGCGATCACGACAAGGCCATCGAACAACTCGGCATCGCCGTCGAGAACAAGCAGATTGGAATGACGTTGAGGATCGCGCAAAAGGACCCGGCATTCGAACCGCTGGAAGGCGACCCGCGCTACGAGGCCATCCAGGCGCGCATGGTTGAGCGCCTGAACGACGAACGTGCCAAGCTGCGGCTGGAGCCGGCGACGATATGAGCTTCTTCGACGAACTCAAACGCCGCAACGTGTTCCGGGTGGGCATCGCCTACGCGGTTGGCGCCTGGCTGCTGCTGCAGCTGACCGAGGTGCTGTCTGAACTTCTGAAACTCCCCGAACAGTTCGGGCCCATCGTGGTGGCCGTCGTGGCCATCGGTTTCCCCGTCGTGCTGTTCTTCGCCTGGGCCTACGAAATGACCCCGCAGGGCATCATGCGCGAGAAGGACATCGACCGCAGCCAGTCGATCACCCATGAAACCGGCCGCAAACTCGACCGCGCCATCATCGGCCTGCTGGCGGTCGCGCTGGCCTATTTC
>WVWV01000002.1 GCA_011773845.1 Lysobacterales bacterium
ACTCGTCTATCCTGCTGAGGCCGGCACCCCCGGGAGCCGAAGCCCCGCCAATCACGTAGCATTTGTCGTTGACCACGCCAGCCGTCATGCCCAGCCGGGCCGTCGGCATGTCAGCCCTGGCGCTCCATGAGTCGGTAGCGGGATCGTACGCTTCCACCGACGTGATGCCTGCCCCCCCGCCCATGCGCTGACCGCCAAACACATAGATCTGTCCGGCGACTGCACAGGTTGCGTGGAACACCCGAGACGTGGGTATGGGAGCCTTCATGGCCCAGGTGTCGACCTGCGCCATGACCGCGGGGGAAACGAATGGCGCAATGATGGTGGCGAGCTTGGCAAAGTCGCGCAGCCCCATGCGACGAGTATACGGGTTTCAGCCGAGCGCTTCATACGTGAGGTCAGCGTATATAAGCGCTCTGATCACAAAAACCGTGCTGCAACGCTTCACTCTGGCACTCGACTCTGACCCGAATCATATGGCCTCAAGCATGAAGCGGCGCATGATCGGGAGAGGCAGGGCTGCCTGGGGTAGAATGGCCCCTGGGTGACCGGAGCTGGCCAGGCAGGCCCATGATCGAATTCTTCATCGAACTCTCCGCGGGCCTGGTGGGCGTGTTCGCCGGTGCCGCGCTGGCGCTGTGGGCCGACCGCCAGGCACGCGTGCACCATGTCGCCGAAGAGCAGGCGCGGCTGGAGGAGGAACTCGCCAATTCCCGGAAACTGGTGATCTCCAGCGTGGTGAAGAACACGTCCGAGACCAAGCGTCTCGCCGGCCTGCTGGAAAGCGGGGAAGACCCTTTCCTGTTCCGCGTGACCTTCGAAAGCGCCGTCTGGGAGGCGACCCGGGCGCAGTTCATCCGCATCGCCTCGATCGACGAACGGGTCCTGCTGACGCGTTTCTTCGATCATGTCCGCAGGCTGAACAATCTGATCGATTTTCACCGCCGGGTGAGCGCCGAGCTGGAAATCAGCCCCGCGGCGCTCGACGCGGGAGACCGCAAGCTGCTCGGCGACCTGCGCGCCCGTCTGCGCGAGGTCGCCAACGAGATCCGCATCGACGGCCTGGTGATCGTCACCGACCTGGGCGATGCCATGCACAAGCGGCTGCTGGGCATCAAGCCCGCCGGTGAGGGCCCATAGAATTCTGCTATGATCGGCGGGTTCCCACGAAACCAGGTTTGCGGAGACCGACTGACATGCCCCAGTATCTGATCGAGCGGCACATCCCGGGCGTCGAGGCCATGAGCCCGGAAGAGCTCAAGTCAGTGGCCAGGAAATCCAACAGCGTGCTGTCCGACCTGGGGTCGGACATTCGCTGGCTGCACAGCTATATCGTTGACGGCAAGACCTACTGCGTCTACCTGGCACCCGACCAGGAGCTGATCCTCGAACATTCCCGCATGACGGGCTTTCCCTGCAACCGGATCATCGAGATCCGGGGCGTTATCGATCCCGAAACCGAGCAGGCCTGAGGTCCCCGGCACGGGGGTCAGTGCGGGTCGCTTGCCACTCGCACCCGGTCCACGCGGCCTTAGTTCAAGTCGCCGCCAGAGCCCGCCCGGGCGGTGCCACGGGGCCTGCCGTGCTTCAGCTGCGTGTCGATTTCACCTCGCGGACCCAGTCGCAGGCGATGCCGGCGGCGGCGTGATGCTTGTGCACGGCCTCGGCATCCGGCGCGTCGAGCACGCAATAGATCTTGTTGTCCTCTTCGCTGAACAGGATATCGTGGTGGGTCACGCCGAACTCGTCCGGCGGCGCGTCCTGCAGCTTGCGCAATTCCTCCGCCGTGAACGGCTCCATGGGGTGGGTGTCGATGAATTTTGGCATGGGTGCTCCCTCCTATCGCGGGGCCGCGGGCGGGCCGGCGGTCCCCGGCTACAACGAACCGGAATCAGTGCATAATTAAACCACAGTATAGCGGGCATGACGGGCGGCCGGTCGCCACCGTGCCCGAGCACCATTGCGGGGCGCCCGGTCGCGCCGGCTGGAGCGGAGAAAACCATGCGAAATCTGTTCATTGCAGGCGTTTTGGCCGGTCTGCTGGGGCTGGCCGCAGAGGCGGGCGCGGCGGGCCTGGCCCTGACCAATGCCCGCGTGTATACCCTCGACCCGGCCCGCCCCTGGGCCACCACGGTGGTGATCGAGGCGGGTCGCATCGCGCGGGTTGGCGACGCGGAGGTCCTGGCCGGCGGCGAGGGCCTGCGGGTGGTGGACCTGCGCGGGCGCATGCTGCTGCCGGCGTTCCAGGACACCCATGCGCACCTGGCCTCGGGTGGCGTGGCCTACACCGAGTGCCCGGTGTTCGACCTGCCGGACCTCGATGCGGTGCTGGCCGGCATCCGCGCCTGCGCGGAGTCGCAGCCGGAAGGCGCCCTGGTGCGCGGCAAGGGCTGGACCATGGACCAGGTGCCCGGCGGCGAGCCGCCGCTCAGGGAGTGGCTGGATGCCGTCGACGCCACGCGGCCACTGGTGTTCGCCGATGCCGATGGCCATGCCCTGTGGCTCAACGGCAAAGCGCTGGCAGCCTACGGCATCACGGCCGCGACCCCCGACCCGCCGGGCGGACTGATCCCGCGGGTGGCGGGCGGCCGCGAGCCGCGCGGCACCCTGCACGAGGACTCAGCCATGAACCTCGTCATGGACCGCTGGCCCGCCTACACCGACGCGCAGATCGCCGCCGGCCTGCGTTATGCCCAGCGGCACTTCCACTCGCTGGGCATCACCGCCGTGCAGGAAGCCCTGGTCCGCATCGATGGCCGCAGCTGGTACCGCTCGTTGCCGGCCTACCACGCACTGGCGATGGCCGGCGAGCTCAAGCTGCGCGCCTCGCTGGCGCTGCAGTGGGAATCCGGTGGCGGCGCGGCGCTGGTCGCGAAGATGCAAGCCCTGCGCGAGCAGTACGACAGCGAGCGCCTGCGCGTGAACATGGTGAAGTTCTGGGCCGACGGCGTGGTCGAGACGCGCACCGCGATGCTGCTGGAGCCCTACAGCGACCAGCCGGACACGCGCGGGCTGATGATGGTTCCGCGCGAGGAGCTGCTGGAATACGTGCCGGTCATGGACGCGGCCGGCTTCCAGGTGCACGTGCACGCCATTGGCGATGCCGCGGTGCGCTGGAGCCTGGACGCCTTCGAGGCCGCCGGGCGGGCCAACGGCCGCCGCGACGCGCGCCACCACGTCAACCACCTGCAGTTCGTGCACCCCGACGACATCGGGCGGTTCGCGGCGCTCGGCATCGGGGCCAGCTTCGAGCCCTACTGGGCCTACGAGGACGACTACATCACCCTGCTGACGCGACCGCGCGTGGGCCCGGAGCGCATCCGCAACACCTATCCCATCCGCGCGATCATCGACACCGGCGCGCGGGTGGCGTTTTCCAGCGACTGGTCGGTGACCTCGGCCGACCCGCTGCTGGGCATCGAGACCGCGGTCACCCGCACCGACCCGCACAGCAACAGCGGCCCGCCGTTCCTGCCCGAACAGGCCGTCACGCTGGCCCAGGCGCTGGCCGCCTACACGCGCGAGGCGGCCTGGTTCAACGGCCTGGAGGCGACGACCGGCAGCATCGAGCCGGGCAAATACGCCGACCTGGTGGTGCTCGACCGCGACCTGTTCGCCATCCCCGCCGGCGAGATCTCGGAGGCCCGCGTCACGGCCACGCTGTTCGCGGGCGAGCTGGTCTACGGCGCGCTCGAGCCCTGAGCGGCCCGGCCCGGGCCCGGCTCAGTCCGCGCGGCGGTAGCGGAACCGGGCCACCTGGTCTTCCGCCACCCGCACCGCGACCGTCAGGCCGCCGTCGTCGCCCAGCACGTAGCTGAGCCCGTCGAAATAGGCCGCGCGCGCCTCGATCGCCACCAGCGGGAAAGCGACGAACTCGTCCTTCTCCTCCCAGCCCGCGAGCGGCAGCGAAAAGTGCTTCAGGCGCTGGGTGAGGGAGCCGCCGTGCTCGGCGAACACGTAAAACTCGTAGAAATTGACCGTCCCGTCGGCCCGGGAGTGCCGGAACATGCCCATCATCTGGCCACCGGCGGCGGGCGCGATCACGTCCTCGGCGGTGCCGCCGAAGCCCTCGCCCACCCAGCGTCCCGCGAGCCAGGCCAGGTCCGCGATCTGCGCCGGGGGCGAGGCGGCGCCGGGCTCGAGGCGCAGCACCGCCACGGGTTCCCCGGCGGCGCTCGCGCCCGCCGGGCCCAGCAGCAGCCACAGGCCGGTCACAACAATTCGCAGGCGCATCGGTTTCCTCCGGGTGTGGGCCGCGGGCGTCGCCGCCCGGTGCCCGGCACTATAGGGCATCGCTCGGCGGGGGGGAATCGTTCTATACTGGTACCGAACGGGCGCCGGGAGTGCCTCGTGCGCGCGCCGCGGTGCGGCGCGTGCGCCCCTCGCGGGCCGGGCATGCGTCCGTAGAAAAACCATCGCCACAGCGTCGGCGGCTCGAGGCGAGGCCGGCCGCGGCGGGGCGTCAATAAAAGGAGGAGTCATGGGTAACAAGATCGTTTACATGGTCCTGGGTGGCCTGTTCATCTTCGGCTGGTACTACACGGGCTACGCCGAGCACTACGCGACCCCCGAGGGCGCGATTTCCGCCGGCTGGTACCTGTGGACCATCGTCGCGGTGGCGATGGGCGCGGGCAACGGCGGCGAAGGGGGCAACCCGTTCGAGGCGCTGGTGGCCGGGGTGAAGGCCTTCATCCCCTCCTTCATCGCCATGCTGGTCGCCGCGCTGGTGACCCGCACCATCTACGAGGCCTTCATCAACGAGGAAGGCTTCCAGGCGATGGGTTACGTCGACACCATCAGCACCGTATCGGCCGTCAGCGCGCTGGTCGTGCTGGCGATGACCTGCCTCAAGCGGGCCCGCTAGGCCCCGCCCGGCAAGCCCATGCAACGCCCGCCGGCCGGCGGGCGTTGCGCTTCAGCCCGCGCGCGCGGCGATCACCTCGGAGGGGAAGCCGCACTGGCTGAGCGCGCTGCGCTGCACCTCGCGGAAACCCGCCGCCGGCAGGTAGCCGGCCAGGCGCACCCCGCGGCAGCCGCCCAGCAGCGCCGGGTGCAGGCGATAGAGCAGGTCCCAGATGCCGTGGTGCCAGCGCCAGCCCTCGGTCATGTTGGCCAGCACCAGCCGCCCGCCGGGCTTCAGCACGCGCCGGAACTCGCCCAGCACGGCGGGGAAATCGCGTTCCGGCAGCAGGTCGAACAGGTAGTTGCAGAGCAGCACGTCGAAGCAGGCCGCGGCAAAGGGCAGGGCGCGCGCGTCGCCCCGCTGCAGGCGGTAGTTGCCGGCCCCGGTGGCGGCCGCGCGGGCCCGGGCGCGGGCCAGCATGGCGGCGCTGGCGTCGATGCCCTCGGTGCGCCCGGAGGGGTTGGCGCGCAGCAGCCCGGCGAAGGCCAGCCCGGTGCCCACCGCCACCTCCAGCACCGCCTCGCCGTCGCGCACCGCGGCCAGCTCCAGGCAGCGCGCGCGGGCGCGGGTCTCGGTCAGCGCCGCCCACAGGTCGTAGAGGGGTGCGATCCGCCGGTAGGCGCGCTCGACGCCCGCCCGGTCCAGGCCCGCATC
>WVWV01000006.1:0-149 GCA_011773845.1 Lysobacterales bacterium
GTCGTCCAGCAGTGCGTGCGCCAGCACCAGCTGATACATGTACTCGCTGTTGTAGGGCCTCAGCCGTCGCAACTGCACCAAGGTGTCCCGCAGACGCTCGAAATCGCGGGCCGAATAATACTGATTGGCCAAAACGCGCAATTCAGGCA
>WVWV01000006.1:253-831 GCA_011773845.1 Lysobacterales bacterium
CGCTGCGGACCCTGATCTGATCGGCATTTTTGATCCTCGGAGTTTGGCACTTTGAGCGGCCCAGGCCGCTTTGGTTCCCCGGCCCGGGCGCGCTTGCATTGGCGACCGCGTCGCCCGCGGGGATACAATCGCGCAAGTGTACCAGAGAGAGGGAGTCCGGCGTTATGGCGGGCACGATTACGCACTTCCGCGGCCGCTACCTGGGCATCGTGGAACGCGATGGCTGGGAATATGCCACCCGCACCAATGCCCGCTCGGTGGTGGTGCTGGTGGCGCTCACCGGTGGGCAGGAACTGGTGCTGGTCGAACAGTTTCGCATTCCGGTGGGCGCGCGCGTCATCGAACTGCCCGCGGGCCTGGTGGGCGACACCGGGGACGCAGACGAACCCACCGAGCAAGCCGCCCAGCGGGAATTGGAGGAGGAAACCGGCTACCGTGCCGGCGTGCTGGAGCAGATCATGGTGTGCCCCAGCTCAGCGGGGCTGACTGACGAAATCCTGCATTTCTACCTGGCGCGGACCCTGCAGCGCGTCGGCCCCGGGGGCGGAGATGGCAGTGAGGACATACAGGTCCACCAT
>WVWV01000006.1:841-5333 GCA_011773845.1 Lysobacterales bacterium
GGGACCACGGCGATGGGGCGGCTCCGCCCACGCCCGCCGGGTGAGCGGTTCAGAGCAGGTGCCAGAGGTTGAGCAGCGAGGCGCTCAATACCATCAGCCAGGTCAGCGCCGTACCCCAGAAGCGCCCGCTGATGGGCGCATCGGGGTGTTCCATGCCCCAGGCATGCAGCAATCGGCCGACCAGCAGCATGAAGCCGAGGGCGTGCAGCAGCCAGTCCTGACCGGCATCGCTTTCCAGGAACATCAGCAGCAGCAACCCCAGCGGCACGTATTCCACGAAATTGCCGTGCGCGCGAATGGCGCGTTCCAGGGCTTCCTCGCTGCCCGTGCCGAGGCTGACATTGAACTGTTTGCGGTGGCGCGAGACCCGGTCTGACAGGTAGACGAGCAGCAAGCCCATCAGGGCGGCATAGAACGTGGTGACTGGAAATTCCATGGCGGTGCTCTCCGTCCAGGCGACGCCGCAGCGCCCCTCCGCGAGCCTACCACAGCGCGGCGCCTACTTGAAAACACGCAGTGCCCGGCAGTGTGGGCCCCGATTTATTTGACCGCGGGCGGCGGTTGCGGCCAACATGGCGCATCCGAACACGGGCAGCAATCATGAAGGCTTCTTCGATCCTGGGAATGCTGGCGGCCGCGATGGCAGGCATGGCCAGTGCCGCGGAGCCGGCCCCGATCGCCATCGCCGTTCACGGCGGCGCCGGCACCATCAGTCGCGAACTCATGACGCCGCAGCGCGAACAGGCCTTCCGCACGAAGCTGGAAGAGGCAATCCGGGCCGGTCACGGAGTGCTCACGGCCGGCGGCACCAGCCTCGAAGCCGTCACCAGGGCCATCCGAATCCTGGAGGATTCACCGCTGTTCAATGCCGGCAAGGGCGCCGTATTCAACGCCGCGGGCCAGAACGAGCTGGATGCCTCCATCATGGATGGCGCCAGCCTCGATGCCGGCGCGGTCGCGGCCGTGCATCGCGTTCGCAACCCGATTGACCTGGCTTTGAGGGTCATGACGCACTCGAAACACGTCATGCTGATCGGCGAAGGCGCCGAGCAATTCGCGCGCGAACAGGGCTTCGAATTGGTGGACCCGGGCTACTTCCACACCGAGGATCGCTGGCAGGAACTGCAGGCGGCAAAGGCGCGGGAGTTGACCCGGCACCGGGATCCCGAAAAGTGGCTATCGACGGTGGGTGCGGTGGCCCTCGACCGGGCCGGCAACCTGGCCGCCGGGACTTCCACCGGCGGCCTCACCAACAAGCGTTGGGGCCGCGTGGGCGATTCGCCCATCATCGGCGCGGGCACCTACGCAAACAATGACAGCTGCGCGGTCAGTGCCACCGGCACGGGTGAGTTCTTCATCCGCCACGTCGTCGCGCACAGCATTTGTGTCCGGGTCGCGGGTGGCGAGGACGTCGCCAGCGCCGCCAACGCAATGGTCAACGAAGTGCTGGCTGCCGCTGGCGGTGACGGCGGCGTGATCGCCATGGACGGCAAGGGCAATATCGCCATGCCGCACAATACCCCGGGCATGCACCGGGCCAGCATCGACCGCAATGAGGTACTGTTCGTGGGCATCTACAGGGACGAACCATGAACAGGCCATTCGGGCCCATTCCATGGCTGTTGATCGTGCTGGATGGATTAGGGGCGCTGTTGCTGGTGGCGGGCATCCTGGGGCTGGTGGGCGTCGATTTCGGCTACCCGGTCCTGCGCACGGTTGCACCGGCTTTCCTGGTCATCGGCGCGTTGCTGATGGCGCCGCTGGTGGTGTGGGTCATCCGCAAGGCACGACGGGGGCCGCCGCCGGATTGATCGACGCTCCCGCGCCGACCACCGATCTCAGGCTTCGGTCAGCCGCCGCAGCAGGCGCTCGGTCGCCTGCGCGCGGTTCAGGGTGTAGATGTGCAGGCCGGGGGCGCCGTCACGCAGCAACTGCCGGCACAGGCGGGTTACGACGTCCAGACCGAATTCGCGAATGGACTCCAGATCATCCTCCCACGCCTCCAGGCGCTGCAGTATCCAGCGCGGGATCTCCGCTCCGCAGAGACGCGAGAAGCGCGCCAGTTGCCGGTAGTTCGTGATCGGCATGATGCCGGGCCGGATCGGAATGCCGATGCCGGCCTTGCGGCATTCCTCGACGAACATGGTGTAGCTGTCCGCATTGTAGAAATACTGCGTGATCGCGCCACCCGCGCCGGCATCCACCTTGCGGCGGAAATATTTCAGCTCGGACGCCGGCGTTGGCGATTCCGGGTGGAACTCCGGGTAGCAGGCCACCTCGATGCTGAATGCGTCACCAAATTGCGCGCGCACCGCGCGCACCAGGTCCTCGGCGTGCCGGTAGGGGCCCGGATAATCACTGCCCTCGGGCCGGTCGCCGCGCAACAGCACCAGGCGCGTCACGCCCGCGGCCCGGTACTCCTCGAGGTAGCGGCCCAGTGTCGCCGGGCTGTCGACCATGCAGGAGATGTGCGGCGCCACCGGCACGCCGGATTCCGACTGCAGCCGCAGCACGGTCTGGTGGGTGGCGTCCAGGTCGGAACCGCCGGCGCCAAACGTGACGGTGAAATATTCCGGCTCGTACCGGAGCAGGCTGCGCCAGGTCGACTGCAGCACCTCCACCTGTGCGGGCGAGCGCGGCGGAAAGAACTCGAAACTGACCGGCAGGCCGGCCACGCGGAGGCCGTTACCGCGTCAACGGCGGACCGGGCCGTGCCGCGGCCCGGTCGTTCGTGCCAGCCTGCGCCCGCCCGTCAATACCGGTAGTGCTCCGGTTTGTAAGGGCCCTCGACCTCCACCCCGATGTAGTCGGCCTGGTCGGGACGGAGCCGGGTCAACTGCGCCCCAATGCGATTCAGGTGCAGCCGCGCAACCTTCTCGTCCAGGTGCTTGGGCAGGACGTATACGTCATTGTCGTAACGCTCGCCGTGGCAGAACAGCTCGATCTGCGCCATGACCTGGTTGGTGAACGAGTTCGACATCACGAAGCTGGGGTGCCCGGTCGCACAGCCCAGGTTCACCAGCCGGCCCTCGGCCAGCAGGATGATGCGCTTGCCGTCCGGAAAGATGATGTGGTCCACCTGCGGCTTGATGTTCTCCCATTCATACGCCTTGAGGCTGGCGACGTCGATTTCGTTATCGAAATGCCCGATGTTGCACACGATCGCCTGGTGCTTCATGCGCTGCATGTGCTCGTGGGTGATGACGTGGTAGTTGCCGGTGGCGGTGACGAAGATGTCCGCCTTGTCGGCGGCCTCGTCCAGGGTCACCACGCGATAGCCCTCCATGGCCGCCTGCAGGGCACAGATGGGATCGATTTCGGTCACCCAGACCGTGGCGCCCAGCCCGGCCAGGGACTGCGCGCAACCCTTGCCGACATCGCCATAACCGGCCACCACGGCGATCTTGCCGGCGATCATCACGTCCGTGGCGCGCTTGATGCCGTCCACCAGCGATTCGCGGCAGCCGTACAGGTTGTCGAACTTCGACTTGGTGACCGAATCGTTCACGTTGATGGCCGGAAACGGCAACTTGCCCTCACGCGCCATCTGGTAGAGGCGCTTGACCCCGGTCGTGGTCTCCTCGGTCACCCCGCGAATCTCGGCGAGCGCCTGCGAGTACCAGCCCGGGCGCGTCTTCAGCCGCTCGCGGATCGCGCTGAACAGGGCAACCTCCTCCTCGCTGGAGGGATTGTCGAGCACGCTCGGATCCTCTTCCGCCTGCGATCCCAGGTACAGCAACAGCGTCGCGNNATCGCGCTGAACAGCGCTGCCTCCTCCTCGCTGGAGGGATGATCCAGCAGGCTGGGATCCTGTTCGGCCCGCGAGCCGAGGTACAACAACAGGGTGGCATCTCCACCGTCATCGAGGATCATGTTGGCAAAAGCCGTTTGCCCGTGGTCGTCCGTCCACTCGAAGATGCGGTGGGTGAATTCCCAATACTCATCCAGGCTCTCGCCCTTGTAGGCGAACACCGGCGTACCCGCAGCGGCAATCGCGGCCGCCGCATGGTCCTGGGTGGAGTAAATATTGCAGGACGCCCAGCGCACCTCGGCCCCAAGCGCCTGCAGCGTTTCGATCAGCACCGCGGTCTGGATGGTCATGTGCAGGCTGCCGGCGATGCGGGCGCCGCGCAGCGGCTGAGCCGCGCGATACTCCTCACGAACGTCGACCAGGCCCGGCATCTCGGTTTCGGCGATGGCGATTTCCCGCCGTCCCCAGGGCGCCAGGTCAATGTCGGCGACGTGGTGGTCCATGGTTTTCAGATCTTCAATGGCTGCATTCACTGTCGTGTCTCCATTGCTCGCGGGCGCGGTTCAGTGAATTGCGGTGCCTCGAGCCTGGCCTCGGCGGTCTCCGCGGACCCGACCGGCGCCAATGGCCAGCCCGTTCCGCTTCCGCCGGGTCGCAGCGCCCCTCGAAGCCCGTTGCGTTCGGGTCCTCAGCCCAATCCGGCCGCGGACCGCAGTTCATCCGCCATGTCGGTGACCTCCC
>WVWV01000006.1:5364-6749 GCA_011773845.1 Lysobacterales bacterium
GATGATGCTGTAGGGCCGGAGATCGAATTTCTGACGCACCAGTTGCTCGATCTTCGTGACCGGGATGGTCTCGGTACCAAAGGTCTCGACGCTGATCGAGGTCGGCTCGGCAACCCCGATGGCATAGGACACCTGGATCTCGACCCGGTCGGCCAGGCCGGCCGCCACCAGGTTCTTGGCCACGTAGCGGGCCGCGTAGGCCGCCGAGCGGTCCACCTTGGAGGGGTCCTTGCCGGAGAAAGCACCGCCGCCGTGCCGGGCCATGCCGCCGTAGGTGTCGACGATGATCTTGCGCCCGGTCAGGCCCGCATCGCCCACCGGCCCACCGATCTCGAACCGGCCGGTCGGGTTGATGTGGTACTTGGTGTTGCCGTTCAGCCATGCCGAGGGCAGCACCGGCTTGATGATTTCCTCCATCACCAGTTCCCGCAACTCGTCCTGCGTGGATTCCGGGCTGTGTTGCGTTGACAGCACGATGGCGTCGATACCGGCGGGTTTGCCGTCCTCGTACCGAAACGTCACCTGGCTCTTGGCGTCCGGGCGCAGGTGCTGTCGCCCGTCGTCCGAGTGGGTCCGCACGTGGCACTGGCGTTTGACCAGTTCGTGCGCGTAGTAGATCGGTGCCGGCATGAGCACGTCGGTCTCATTGGTGGCATAACCGAACATCAGGCCCTGGTCGCCCGCGCCCTGGTCCTCGGGCCGCTCCCGGTTGACCCCGCGCCTGATGTCCGAAGACTGCTTGCCGATGATGTTGATCACCCCGCAGGTATGCCCGTCGTAGCCCACCTCGGACGAGTCGTAGCCGGTGTCGACGATGACCTTGCGGATCAGCTCTTCGAGGTCCACCCACGCCGATGTCGTGATCTCGCCGCCGACGATGGCCACACCGGTTTTGACGAAGGTCTCGCATGCCACGCGTGCGTTCTTGTCCTGCTCGATGATGGCATCCAGCACGGCATCCGAAATCTGGTCCGCCAACTTGTCCGGATGGCCTGCGGTCACGGATTCAGAGGTAAACAGGAAATCGCTCATCGGGTATCCGCTCCTGACAACATATCTCTCTATAAAGATTAGGAGATATATGTTACTTCAGGAGGCCCGCAATTGCATCCCGTTTTTCACCACGAGCCGGGTGACATAATTGAGTCGGGTGCCGTTCTGTGCATAATACGTCGGACGCGCAGGCGGCCTGGGCGGATAGCAGGAGTCGAACGAATGACGGAAACTCTGGTTCTCAACGAAGAGATGGTCATCTCTGGCATCATCCTCTCTTTTACCTTCGTCGGGATCTTCACCGAGACCCTGCACGGCTTTCACCGCGCCAAGTTCGCCATGATGGGCGCGCTGCTGATGATCGTGGCCGGCCAGTACTACGGTTTCTACAA
>WVWV01000049.1:0-918 GCA_011773845.1 Lysobacterales bacterium
CGCGTCCAGATGCTCCAGGTGATGGGGGGATTTCAACAAGAGCGCAGGCGCACCATGCTGCCAGAGCAGCACCTTGAGAAGCTGCCTGAGATAGCGGTAGGCCGGCAGGTGATCGTGCTCTTCCAGCCAGCGCGCGTAGGAGGGAACGCGCATGGTCGCCTCGGCGGACTGGCTCATGAACGAGACATCGAGCAGCAGAACGTCCTCCTCGGGCATGTCGTGCTCGACCGGGTGGATGGCGAAGAACTCCGGCGCGATGTATCTCAGTCCCTGCTCGGCGCGCCGAGCCTGCCGGATTCTGCGTTCCCGCTCCCGGGCGCCATCGAGAGGCACCGGGTTCAGCGCTTCCCACGACAGCACGGCGCGGATGCGCCGGTCGGCACCGAGCAACCGGTGCAGAAGCGTGGTTCCCGTGCGCTGCAGCCCGGCGATGACCAGCACCCGACCGGGGTCGATGGCGTCGATTTCGGGATGCTGGTCGAAAAGCGCGCGGGCGCGCAGACGCGTCACGAGCGCATCCACGATACGCTTGTGAATGATCGTCCGCCCCAGGGCATTCAGGCGCGCTTCTTCGTTGACGGAGGCTACCAGGACTTCAAGCGGCGCGCGGAATTCCTCCTCGCCGAAGCCCTTCAGGCCCGCTCGCCGCTGAGCTGCAAAGATCATGCGCTCCGCGTCCAGATTCGGAAGGAACCCCAAAGCGCCGAGCGCCGGGCCCGCCCGATTGAAGGCACGCACGGGCCAGGGCGGTCGCGGAAGGCTGAGCTCAGGCAAGGCTCGGAACGTCGGCAATCTTGACGACCCGGGTGGCGGGCTCCGGCGCTGCCTCCGCCCGAATCCAGCGGAAGCTCATGGTTCCCGAAGCGTGACCCACAGTGCTGATCCAGTTCGGAACCCCCGGATCCTGGTGGGCGACCA
>WVWV01000049.1:984-1487 GCA_011773845.1 Lysobacterales bacterium
TTGTTGAGCTGAAAGTTCCAATGCTCGCAGGCCGGCGGCAGGGCTTCGATGACCAGCGCCTCGTCGGGCGCCAGCGCCCAGTGACTGTGATAGTAGGTGATGTTGGGGTCCCCGCCCGCCCGGTTGGAGACCTCCTGATCGAACATCGGCAACCGGTTGGTGTGGGACTGAAAATCCCTCGCCCACTTGGCGAACAGCAGCGATGCGCCCGCCACCAGCGTNNCCGCCACCAGCGTGCTCGCGTCCTTGAGGCCCGCGTCCATCAGCGCCGGGGTCACCTGGCCAGGCGTGCCCGCGCCGTCCAACCGCTCGATGGCGAGCTCAGCAGGCTCCTCGGCGGCGCGATCGAGGTAAGTCTGGCGAACGATGAGCGTGCCCGTCTCCTCCGTCATGGGCAACCAGTTGCCCGGCTGGCGACGGCTGCTGAGCAGGACGGTGAACGTGCCGTCGGGCTCGATCTCGAGGTCCGAGGCATCGATGAACCCGGTGGGCGGCATACTGCC
>WVWV01000049.1:1538-1827 GCA_011773845.1 Lysobacterales bacterium
GTTGAGACGCGCGGTCTGGTAGTAGTTGTCGGGATTGTCGGAGCCGAGCTTGACCGTCTCGTGGGCAACCCGATGAATGACCGGCGCAGCGGCATCGGCATGCTCGACGAAGGCCTCGAGCCCTGCCCGAGTGAGGCGCGTCAGGTAACGATACCCTTCCGCCTGATTGAACGCATCGCGCGGCGCGCCGGGAAACGTCAGCGCAGCA
This sequence comes from Lysobacterales bacterium, assembly GCA_011773845.1. Classification (GTDB taxonomy): domain Bacteria; phylum Pseudomonadota; class Gammaproteobacteria; order Xanthomonadales; family SZUA-36; genus WVWV01. The sequence continues at coordinate 1,747 of WVWV01000049.1, forward strand.
CCCGCCGCCTTGAGCGTATCGCAGAACTCCTCCCAGGACCGGCCGCTGACGATGCGCTCGGCAGCCACGTCGTCGAGCGTC
>WVWV01000049.1:1920-2119 GCA_011773845.1 Lysobacterales bacterium
CTCCTCAATCCGCGATCGCCCCGGTTGCCAGGGTGCTCTCTACGCGGGCCTTGAGCGCGTCCGCCATCTGCTGAAAGCCGCGCTGCATCGGGGTGCCGTACAACGCCATGACCACGGGCACCAGCAGGCCGCTGAAGCGGTCCACGGTGGTGTAGCGCGTTCCGGCGTGAACGGGCTCGAGCACCTGCCAGCGATTGGC
>WVWV01000049.1:2217-2894 GCA_011773845.1 Lysobacterales bacterium
CGAACCGGTGCGCCGGCGACGAGCTCCGCGTCCACCTGCGGGGTGAACGGGTTCCACGCGGGGTATTGGGCAAAGTCGACGAGCACCGCCCAGACGTCTTCGGCCGGCGCGCGGATGTCCACGCTGGCAGTCACGGCGCAGGCAAAGACACGGCCCTGACGGTAGCGCCGGTGCAGGGAATCGCTCGCCGGGCCCATCATGCCTCCCGCTCGAGGAGCTCAGAACGACGGGCCGGCGCCAACCGGCTACCCCAGCTTCATCTCGTAGAAGCAGAGCTTGTTGCCGTCCAGATCCCGGACGTACGCCCCGTAGAAGACCGGATTTCGCTCACCGGGTTCTCCTTCGTCGCTCGCTCCCAGCTCGAGCGCTTTGGCGTAGACCCGGTCTACGGCTTCCCGGGAACCGGCCGACAGGGCCACCATGTTCCCGTTGCCGACCTTCTGGGGTTGCTCATCGTAGGGAATGCAGATCGCGAGCATCCCCGTATCCGGGCTGGTCCCGTACATCTTGATGCGGTCCATGCCCATGAGCTGGTGAGCGCCGAGCTCACCGAGCAGGGCGTCGTAGAACGCGACCGCCCGATCCATGTCGTTCACCCCGATGGTTGCGTAACCCAGCATGTACTACCCTCCTAGCTTCATCGAATGAATTGGGGCGGCATTGTCGCGCCGCTTCCG
>WVWV01000049.1:2944-3231 GCA_011773845.1 Lysobacterales bacterium
CGAGCAGACTCGGCAGCCACCCGGGAGAGCATTCTCGACGCCTCCATAAAGCTATTCAGCGAGCGCGGCTACCGCAACACGTCCCTGCGCGCCATCGCCGACGCAGCGGACGTGAACCTGGCAGCGGCAAACTACCACTTCGGCTCCAAGGCTCAACTGCTCGAGGCCGCGTTCGAGCGCTGCATTTCACCCATCAACGACGAGCGCATGCGGCGCTTGAGGCAGCTGCAGCAGTCGAGCAGCCCGCCCTCCGTGGAAGCGATCGTTCGCGCCTTCGTGGATCTTGA
>WVWV01000049.1:3343-3520 GCA_011773845.1 Lysobacterales bacterium
CGTCCTGAGTGCCGCCCTACCGCAAATCCCCTTGGAAGAGCTGCGCTGGCGCTTTCACTTCATGATTGGCTCGATGATCCAGCTTGCCAGGTTCAGGCACCCCCTGAACGTCTTTGCGGTGAACGAATCGTCCGGCCAGGCGACCGTAGGCGCCGGCATCGACCAGCTGGTGCGTTT
>WVWV01000026.1 GCA_011773845.1 Lysobacterales bacterium
TCGCGCCCCCACGGATCCTTGAGGATGGAGGTCTTGATGTAGGGGCCGGTCCAGCCGGTGGCCCCGCTGGGCTCGTTCACCAGCTCCTCCAGGGCGTCCGGCATGCCGCCGGTGTCCAGGTAGAAGCTCTCGACCGACATCGAAATGCGGCTGATCTGCGAGGCGGCCGCCCTGACCTTGGCGCCCTCCGCCTTGCCGATGATGCCCGGCAGCACCAGGCCGGCGATCAAGGCCAGTATGACCAGCACCAGCAGCAACTCCACCAGCGTGAAACCGCCCTGGCCGCGCGCGTGATTCATGTTCTTCATATCATCTCTCCCACCCCGAAAAAGCAATCTCACCGCCGCCGGCCACCAACGCCGCCCCTAGCCCACCAGTTCGTTGACGCTGAGGATGGCCAGCAGGACCGACAGCACGATGGTGCCGATCATGACGGCCAGCAGCAGGGTGACCACCGGTGTGAACACCGACAACAGCCGGTCGATGGTGTTCCGCACCTCGCGGTCATAGGTGTCGGCGACTTTCAGCAGCATGCCGTCCAGCCGCCCGGTCTCCTCGCCGACGCTGATCATCTGCAGCGCCAGGCGCGGAAAGCGCCCGCCGCTGGCCAGGTTGCGCGCCAGGCCGCCGCCGGTCTTGACCTCGCGCGCGGCATCCCGCACGTCCTGACGCAATACACTGTTGCTGACGACATTGCGCGCGATCGACAAGGCCGACAGCAGCGGCACGCCGTTCACCAACAGGGTGCCGAGCGTGCGGGCCAGGCGCGCGGTCTCCAGCTTGGCCACCAGGTCCCCCACCCAGCGGGTCGCCAGCACCCAGCCGTCCCAGCGGAAGCGCCGCTGCTCGTCGGCCAGCATCTTGCGGAACCACAGCACGACCAGCACCGCCACGCCGATCAGCCCCCACCAGAAATGCTGCAGCACGCCGCCCACCGCCAGCACCACCTTGGTGATCAACGGCATGTCCCCGCCCAGCTCCTCGAAGATGGGCGTGAACTGCGGGATGACGTATACCAGCAGGAGGATCAATGATCCCGCGGCGAGCAGGATCAGCAGCACCGGGTAGATCAGCGCCGAGACGACGCTGTCCTTGAGATCCTTGGAGCGATCCAGGTACTCGGTCAGGCGCTCCAGCGTCCGGTCCAGGGTGCCGCCGATTTCGCCGGCCCGCACCATGTTGAGGTACAAGCGGCTGAACGCGCCGTGCTGGGCCTCCAGCGCCTCGGACAGGCTGTCGCCCTCGCGCACCCGATCGCGGATGTCCGCCACCGTGCGCCGGATGCGCCCGCTCTCGGCCAGTTCGATCAGCACCTGCAGGGACCGGTCCAGCGGCAGGCCGGCGCCCAGCAGCGTGGCCAGCTGCTGGGTGAACTGGCCGATCTCGCGCGCATTCATGCCGCGGCGGCGACCGAGGCGCAGCAGGTCCAGCTTCAGCCCGCCCTGCCCGGCCTCGTGGGCCGCCAGCGGCACGTTGCCGCCTTCCTGGAGCTTGGCGATCAGCCGTTCCAGGCTGGCCGCTTCCATGACGCCCTGCACGGTCTCGCCCGTCGGAGACACGGCCTTGTACTCGAAGCTCGGCATCAGGCTTCCTGCGTGACGCGCAGCACTTCCTCGACAGACGTGACGCCGCGCAGGCACTTGAGCAGCCCGTCCTGGTACATGGTGCGCATGCCCTCGCCAATGGCCTGCTGCTGGATTTCGCCGGAGGTGGCATGGCGCATCACCAGGCGCCGGATGGGATCGGACATCACCAGCAACTCCATGATCGAGGTGCGCCCCAGGTAGCCGCCCGGGTTGTCCTCGCTGGGCACCGGCCGGTAGACCGTATAGCGGTCCTGCTCCACCAGCGAGGCCAGGCCGATCTCGGCCGCGACCTCGGGCAGCAGGTGCACCGCCTCGCGGTGATCGGGATGCAGCGTGCGCACCAGGCGCTGGGCCAGGATGGCGTTGACCGTGGAGGTCAGCAGGTAATCCTCCACGCCCATGTCCAGCATGCGGGTGATGCCGCCGGCCGCGTCGTTGGTGTGCACCGTGGACAGCACCAGGTGGCCGGTCAGCGCCGACTGGATGGCGATCTGGGCGGTCTCCAGATCGCGCATCTCGCCGATCATGATCACGTCCGGGTCCTGGCGCACGATGGCGCGCAGCGCATGCGCGAAGTCGAGCCCGATCGACGACTTGGCCTGGATCTGGTTGATGCCCTCCAGCTGGTACTCGACCGGGTCCTCCACGGTGATGATCTTGCGTTCCGGGGTGTTGAGCTGGCTCAGCGCGGTGTACAGCGTGGTGGTCTTGCCCGAGCCGGTGGGGCCGGTCACCAGGATGATGCCGTGCGGCATCTCCAGCACCCGGATGAAGGCCTTCCTGAGCGCGTCGTCGAAACCGAGCGAGTCGAAATCCAGCACGATGCTCTCGCGGTCGAGGATGCGCATCACCACGCTCTCGCCGTGCGAGGTGGGCACCGTGGACACGCGCAGGTCCAGCTCCTTGCCCTGCACGCGGTGCATGATGCGCCCGTCCTGCGGCAGCCGGCGCTCGGCGATGTTCAGCTTGGCCATGATCTTGATGCGGCTGATCACCGCGGCCGTGGAACTGTACGGCGGGGCCTCGACCTCCTGCAGCACGCCGTCGATGCGGTAGCGCACCTTGAGCCGGTTCTCGAACGGCTCGATGTGGATGTCGGACGCGCGCGCCTCGACCGCCCGCTGCAGGATCAGGTTGACCAGCCGGATCACGGGCGCCTCGGAGGCCAGGTCGCGCAGGTGCTCCACGTCCTCGAGATCGGCCTCGGACTCGCCGCCGAGGCTCTCGACGATCTGGCCCATGGCGCTGCGCCCGCCCCCGTAGAGCTTCTCGATGCCGTTCTCGATCTCGGAGGCGATGCCCACGCTGGGCACCACCTGCTTGCCGCTGGCCATGGCCAGCGCCTGTAGCGCGTAGGTGTCGCGCGGGTTGGCCATCACCACGGACAACTCGGTGTCGCTGGCGGCGATGGGCAGCAACAGGTTCTGCTTGAGAAAGCGCAGCGACAGCCCGTCGACTTGCGGTGGCTCGTCGGGCAGGTCGGCGGTCCGCACCAGCTGCAGGTGGAGCAGGGCGGATTCGGTCTCCGCCACGTCGCGTTCCGAGACCAGCCCGAGCCGCACCAGCAGCGTGATCAGGTCGCCGCCGTGCTGCTCGCGGTAAGCCTCGGCACGCTTCAGGTCGGCCGGCTTGAGGCGCTCCTTCTCGAGCAGGTATGCGCACACCTCGTCGCCCACGCCCCCGCGGGCCGCGGGGACCGTCACGTGCTCGGACTCGGCTATGGCCATGGTCTGTGCCTCCGCTGGGTGGTCGCCGCGCGCGTGCTCCATGCGGCCATTATAAACGCCCCGCCCCGCCCCCGAGGCGGGCGCCACTCACTGCACAGACCGCCGCGCCGGCCATGGGTTCCACGGCGTGCTTCACCCGGAAGGCCCGGGCCGGCGCCAGCCAATGTAATGCTCCACTTCCTCCCAGCTGGCCAGCACCCAGAGGACGACCGGCACCAGTGGCGGCAGGATCAGCACGCCCAACTGGTAGCACAGGGCGATGAGGGTATCGGAGATGCCCGCGGCCACGATGACCTGGTGCACCTCCGGGCCGAAGTTGAACGACAGCGTCTTCAGCGATTCCCACACCACGCCCCAGACCTGCACCGCGGCCACCGCCAGGTAACCGACCAGCAGGGTCAACGCCTTGGCCCGCAGCCGCGCCCCGGAGCCCATCACCAGGCCGAACAGCAGCGGCAGCCCGTAGCCATAGACCAGCGGGTTGACGATGAAGCCCAGCGGCTCCCGGCTGCCGTCCGGGAACAGGAACGGGATGTGCGTGTGCACCTGCAGCAGGTAGCGGCGGTCCGCATGCGCCACCACGCCGTCGAACGGGTCCCCGAGCAGCCAGGCGAGTATCTCGCCGGAGGCCCAGCGCACCGGCACGATGTGAAACGCGGAGAGGTAAAACCACAGCATGAAGCCGAACAGCATCCACAACGCCGCCAGCAGCAGCCATTCGCCGAGCCGCATGGGTTCGCGCGCGCCGCCCATGCCGCCTACCCCACCCACCGGCGCGCGTTCTGGAACATGCGCTGCCACGGCGAGCACGGGCCCCAGCCGTCCGGCGCCCAGGAAAAATTGACCGTGCGCAGCGTGCGCTCCGGGTGCGGCATCATGATGGTGACCCGGCCGTCCGCGTTGCAGATGCCGGTAATGCCGCCTGGCGAGCCGTTGGGGTTCTGCGGATAGGCCCGGGCCGGCGTGCCGTCCGCCTCCACGTATCGCACCGCCACCCGCTCCACCCCGAGCTCGCCGCGTGCAAACGCCGCGCGGCCTTCGCCGTGCGCGGTCGCCACCGGCAGCACGGCGCCCGCCATGCCGGCGAAAAACAGCGACGGCGAAGGCTCGATGCGAACCAGGCTGAGCCGCGCCTCGAACTGTTCCGAGCGGTTGCGCACGAAATCCGGCCACGCCTCGCTGCCCGGGATGAGTTCACTGAGCGCCGCCAGCATCTGGCAGCCGTTGCACACGCCCAGCACGAAGCGCTCGCCGTCCGCCAGGTAGCCGGCGAATTGCTCGCGCAGGCGCTCGGTGAACAGGATGGACTTGGCCCAGCCGCGCCCGGCGCCGAGCACGTCGCCGTAGGAGAAGCCACCGCAGGCCACGAAACCCTGGAACCCCGCCAGCTGCCGGCGGCCATCCAGCAGGTCCGTCATGTGCACGTCCACCGCCCGGAAGCCGGCCCGGTGGAAGGCGGCGGCCATCTCCACCTGGCCGTTGACACCCTGCTCGCGCAGGATCGCCACCGCCGGGCGCACGCCGGTGGCGATCATCGGCGCGGCGATGTTCTCCTGCGCGTCGTAATCGACCCGGGGCGCCAGCAGCGGCCGCTGCCAGTCGCGCAGGCGCTCGTATTCCTGGTCGGCGCACTCGGGGTGGTCGCGCAGGCGCTGCACGGCATGGCTGGTCTCGGCCCAGGCCTGCAGCAGCGCCGGCAAACCGAGCTGCAGGCACTCGCGGCCGCCGACCGCGACCGTCAGCGCCGCGCCCGGCCGGGGTGCGCCGATGTCCTGCACCAGCCCCGCCAGGCCCGCCTCGTCGCATACCGCCTGCACACGCTCCATGTCGGCCTGCCGCACCTGCAGCACCGCGCCCAGTTCCTCGCTGAACAGGCGCGGCACGAGGCCGGGCTCCGCCACGTCGAGTTCCAGCGCCACGCCGCAGCGGCCGGCGAAGGCCATCTCGCACACCGTGGCCAGCAAGCCGCCGTCCGAGCGGTCGTGGTAGGCCAGCAGCAGGCCCTCCCGGTTGAGTTGCTGCACCGCGCGGAACAGGGCGGCCAGGCGTTGCGGCTCGTCCAGGTCCGGCACGTGTTCGCCGAACTGCCCGCATACCGCGGCCAGGGCGGACCCGCCCAGGCGGTCCTGCCCGGCGCCGAGGTCGATCAGCAGCAGGCGGCTGGCGCCGGCCTCGGGATGCAACTGCGGCGTCAGCGCCCGGCGCGCATCGCTCACCGGCGCAAACGCCGAGACCACCAGCGACACCGGTGCCAGCATGCGGCGTTCCGCATCGCCCTCCGTCCAGAGGGTCTTCAGGGACAGCGAATCCTTGCCCACCGGGATGGCGATGCCCAGCTCCACGCACAGCTCCGCGGCCACCGCGCGGACGGTCTCGTACAGCACGGCGTCCTGGCCCTGCTCGCCGGCGGCGGCCATCCAGTTGGCCGACAGGCGGATGTCCGCCAGCGCCTCGATCGGCACCGAGGCCAGGTTGGTGACCGCCTCGCCGACGGCCATGCGCCCCGATGCGGGACCGTCCACGATCGCCAGCGGGGTGCGCTCGCCCACGGCCATGGCCTCGCCCCGGTAACTGCTGAACCCGGAGAGGGTCACGGCGGCATCCGCCACCGGCACCTGCCAGGGGCCGACCATCGGGTCGCGGGCCACCAGCCCGCCGACCGTGCGATCGCCGATGGTGATCAGGAAGGACTTGCTGCCCACGGCAGGCACCCGGAGCACCTGCTCGGCCAGCGTGGCGGGGTCCGCGCCGCCGAGGTCCAGCGGCTCCGCGCGCACCGGCTCCGAGACCGCCTCGCGCTGCATGCGGGGCGGCTTGCCCAGCACCATGGGCAGCGGCACGTCGACCGGCGCCGGGCCCAGTTGCGGGTCGGATACCCGCAGCCTGCGGTCCGCGGTGGCCTCCCCCAGCACCGCGAACGGGCAGCGCTCGCGCCGGCAGAGGGCCTCGAACTCGGCCAGCCGCCCGCGGTCCACTGCCAGCACGTAGCGTTCCTGGGCCTCGTTGCACCAGATCTCCATCGGCGACATGGCCGTGTCTGCGCTGGGGATGGCGCGCAGATCCAGCCGGCCGCCCCGCTCGCTGTCGTCCAGCAATTCCGGCAGCGCGTTGGACAGCCCGCCGGCGCCGACGTCGTGGATCGACAACACCGGGTTGGCCTCGCCCAGGGCCCAGCAGGCGTCGATCACCTCCTGGCAGCGCCGCTGCATTTCCGGGTTGCCGCGCTGCACGGAGGCGAAATCGAGCTCCAGGTCGCTCTGCCCGCTGCCCATCGACGAGGCCGCCCCGCCGCCGAGGCCGATCAGCATCGCCGGCCCGCCCAGCACGATCACCACCGCGCCCGCGGGCAGGCGCAGCTTGTCGACGTGCTGGGGGCGGATATTGCCCATGCCGCCCGCCAGCATGATGGGCTTGTGGTAGCCCCACAGGCGCCCGCCCACCACCTGCTCGAAGGTGCGGAAATAGCCGCCAAGAGCCGGGCGCCCGAACTCGTTGTTGAACGACGCGGCCCCGATCGGGCCCTCCAGCATGATCTCCAGCGCGCTGGCGATGCGGCCCGGTTTGCCGGCTCGGTGCTCCCACGCCCGCTCCAGCCCCGGCAGGTGGAGGTTGGAGACCGAGAACCCGGTCAGGCCCGCCTTCGGCTTGGCGCCGCGCCCGGTGGCCGCCTCGTCGCGGATTTCGCCGCCCGAGCCGGTGGCGGCGCCCGGGAAGGGCGAGATCGCGGTGGGATGGTTGTGGGTCTCCACCTTGATCTGGAACGCCACCGGCTCCGGGTGTTCGGCGTACTCCCCGTCTTCGGGTCGGGGGTGGAAACGGCTGGCCTCGGGGCCCGCGATGACGGCGGAATTGTCGTGGTAGGCGGACAATACGCCGGCCGGCGCATTGGCGTGGGTGGCGCGGATCATGTCGAACAGCGACTGCGCGCGTTCTTCCCCGTCCACCCGCCAGCGGGCGTTGAAGATCTTGTGCCGGCAATGCTCGGAATTGGCCTGCGCGAACATCATCAGCTCGGCATCGGTGGGATCGCGACCCAGGTCCCGGTACGCCTCCACGAGGTAGTCGATCTCGTCCGCGGACAGCGCGAGGCCGAGTGCCCGGTCGGCTTCCTCCAGCGCCGCGCGGCCGCCGTCCGCCAGCGGAATGTCCGCCAGCGGCCGGGGCGGCGCATGCCGGAACAGTTGCCGGGCCTCATCCAGGGAGCCGAGCACCGATTGCGTCATGCGGTCGTGCAGGTGCGGCAGGGCCGCGGCACGGTCGAGCCGTCCCGGTGGCTCGCTGGAGAGCCAGAAGGCGGTGAGCCGCTCGATGCGGAACACGTCAGAAAAACCGCACAGGTGTGCGATATCCGTCGCCTTGCTGGACCATGGCGACTGGGTACCGATCCGGGGGGCGACCAGCAGCAGGCCGTCCGGCTCCAGCTCGCTGGCCACCGTGCCATGCAACAGGTCCTGCAGGCGCTCTGCCGCCGGCGCCGACAGCGCGTCTCGATGCTCCACCAGGTAGCAATGGCGCGCCGTCAGGTGCACCTCGCCGCCGGCGAGGGCCGCCAGGGTCTGGCTGAATTTTTGGGCGCGGAAATCCGAGAGCGCGGGTTCTCCCAACAGACAGGTGAACTCGGTCACTGGATCACTCCCTGCAATGAGCGGAAAGGGCGAGGCGCGCCCGCTGCACGGACGCCATTATAGCCGTGCCGGATATCAAAAACCCGCCGCGGGGGCGGGTTGGGAGGTGTCGCGCGGCGGCTGGAAGGCCACCGCAGCTGCCTATTGGCTGGCGACCGGCTGCGCCGCGATCGCGGCCAGGCGCTCGCTCAGCTGCTTGGGCGGTACGTACCCGGGAATCAGGGTCCCATCCGAGGTCAGCAATGCGGGCGTGCCGGTCACGCCGACCTTCAGGCCCAGGTCGTACTGTTCGCTGACCGGGTTGTCGCACTGCAGCGGCTCGGGCTCATTGCCGGCCTTGGCGTCGGTCAGGGCGCCCTGCGGATCGTCGGCACACCAAACCGAGACGTATTTCTCGTAGGAGTGGGAACCAATGCCCGCCCGGGGGAAGGCCAGGTACTGGATCGAGATGCCCTCGGCCATGTACTCGGCGATCTGGCTGTGCAACTTGCGGCAATAACCGCAATCGATGTCGGTGAATACGAGCAACTCGTGCTGGGGCTCTGCGGCCGCGAAGGTGATGTGGCGGCTGTGATCGAGGTCCTGCAGCAATTCCTTGCGAATCGAAGCCTTGGCCTGATCGGTGAGGTTGACCTGGGTGTCCATGTCGATGATGCGCCCCGCGATCAGGTACTTCGCGTCCGCCGAGGCGTACACGATCTCGTTGTTCACCTGCACCTGCAACAGACCGTCGATGGGCGTCTCGGAGATCGCGATGGTGGTGGCCTGCGGCGCCATTGCCCGGATCTTGGCCTCCACCGCGCTGTTGGCGCCATCCTCATCGGCCAGCGCCATCCCGCATCCCATGAGCGAGGCGAGGCTGGCCGCGCCGAGATTCCGGTACCTTGTCCTGAGATTCATGCTGTGCTCCATGTGTTTTCGTTCAGTCTCCGCACCCCGTTTGACCCGCCGCGGTGCAAAAGTTCCGACAAGCGGCGTTCGGTCGCGGGCACCTATTCTACCCTCTCAGCCCCGCGGATGATGCTGCTCGTGCAGACGCTTGAGCCCCTCGCGCGCCACGAGCGTGTAGATCTGGGTGGTCGAGAGGTCGCTGTGCCCCAACAGCAACTGCACCACGCGCAGGTCGGCGCCATGGTTCAGGAGGTGCGTGGCGAAGGAGTGGCGCAGCATGTGCGGCGAGATGCGCCGCGTAATGCCGGCCTGGGCGCCGTAGCGCCGAATCGCGTGCCAGAACGCCTGACGGGTCATGCCGCTCTTGCGCGCGGTCACGAACATCACCGGCGATTGCGCCCCTTTCAGCAGCGCCGGCCGGGCATCGGCCAGGTAGCGCTGCAGCCAATCCATCGATTCCACTCCCAACGGGACGATACGTTCCTTGCCGCCCTTGCCGAGCACGCGCACCACGCCCTGGTTGAGGTTGACGTTGCCGAGTTCCAGCGCCACCAGCTCGCTGACCCGCAAACCGGCCGCATACATGAGCTCGAGCATGGCCCGGTCCCGCATGCCCAGCGGGCGGGCGAGGTCCGGCGCCTGCAGCAGCGCCTCCACCTGCTCTTCCGTCAACGCCTTGGGCAGGCCCCGCCCCAGCTTGGGACTCTCAATCAGCGCCGTGGGGTCCTCCGCAAGGGCGCCCTCGCGCACCATCCAGCGGAAGAACTGGCGATAACCGGACAGGTAGCGCGCCACCGAGCGCGGGCTGGTGCCGGCGCGGATCATCTGCGCCAGGCAGGCGAGCACGTCCTCCCGCCTCACGGAAGCGGGCGAGCGGCCGCGGGCATCCAGACAGGCGGCCAGCTTCAGCAGGTCACGGCGGTAGCTTTTGAGGGTGTTCTCGCTGAGGCCCCGCTCGGCCCAGGCCGCGTCTAGAAAGCGATCGATAACCGGTTCAAAGCTCAAGCGCCCCCCCGATGCGCGTTCGAGGCGCATAAAAAAGCACAGCCCGGCAGTTGCCGGGCTGTGCTTGGTACAGCCTGCGCCGAGCGCCGGCCCGCAATGGGCGGCCGCTGCTCACGACGCCCTGCGCGCCCGTTCCTCGCGCAGGTGGTTCATCCACTGCTCGGCCGCGGCCTTGGCCCTGGGATAACGGCTCGCCCGCCCCCACGCGGTGCTCGCCTGGTCGAAATTGCCAAGGTTGAATTCACTCATGCCGATCATGAGGTAGGCATCGCCCATCTTGCGCTCGCTGATGCCGCCCTTGTCCACGGCAGCCCGCAAGGCGGTGCGAGCCTCGTCCCAGCGCTCGAGGTCGATCAGGATGTAACCGCGGCGCAGGTCGATGTCGCCGTCCAGCGCCACCTTGCCGGCATTCTCGTAGGCCGCCAGCGCTTCTTCCAGTTCCTCGGCCGCGTACCAGGAATCCCCCGCCATGGTCCAGTGCTTTTCGCTGGGCTCGACGATGTTGCCGTCGAGCCCGCCCTGCAGGACCTGCGCGGCCTTCAGGGGCACCTCGCGGAAGGCGTACAGGTTGGCCAGGTACAGGATGTCGGCCTGGGTGTCGAGCAACCCGTTGCGATAGGCCAGCGCCATCACCGACAAGGCCTGGTCGTCCTCCTCGAGTTTGAAGTGGACGTTGGAGAGTTGCGTCCAGTACTGCTTCTTGTTTGGCCACAACGGAATCATGGTCTCCAGCGTGCGCCCGGCCGCGGGGTAGTCATTCATCTCGTAGTGGGCCGCCAGCTTCAGCAGGTACCAGCTTTCCATCGGTTGCTCCGCCATGCCAATGGCGATATCGACCGCTTTCACCACTTCCGGCCAGTCCGGGAACTGCGAGTAGATGGACGCCTTCAGCACGTAGGCCTCGGGCTTGATCTGCTCCGGTGGCGACTTGCAGAACCACAGCTCCAGGCGGTCCAGCGCATCCCGATAGCGTTGCTTCATATAGTAGAGCTGGGAGATCTGGTACATCAGCGAGAAGTGCGTCTGGTCCGGCAGGGCATCGAGGCCGACCGCCTCCTCGAAAGACTTGAGCGAGGCATCATAATCTTCCAGCGCCCACTGGATCTGCGCCAGCGCCTGGTGCAGGATGGCGCGCAGGTACCGATCCCGTTCGCGCGCGCGTTCCATCATCCAGAGAATCTCCTCGCGCGCTTCGGCATACATCTCTTCACCCACCGCTTCATACATGTCGTTC
>WVWV01000019.1:0-379 GCA_011773845.1 Lysobacterales bacterium
AGCCCAAACCGGCGCCCGCCCGCTCTCGATCGCCGAGCCCTGCGATCGTTGAAGCCGGGGCGGCCTCCAGGCGCGCTCCTGCCCGGGCAGTAGTGCGTGTCGCCGCTCATTGCCAGAGTATAAATCACAACTCGTCCAGCGACGTGGGTGCGGAGCGCCCGCCCACGAGGCGCACACACGTGTGGGCCACGAGCGACCAGGCGCCCCTCAGTGTCAACCGTTACCGGCACCCCTGCGATCACTGGCATACGTCGCTTCTCGGCTGGCGCGGACGCCGTGGCCGGCTGTGCGCGCGGCTGCTTTGTAGGAAATTTCCCAAAATTACGATCAGCGGTTTCGGTATCGAGCGTGGTCTCTCGACCGGTGGTGGAATCGGGTC
>WVWV01000019.1:407-5400 GCA_011773845.1 Lysobacterales bacterium
GGGGACATGATCCAGATACTCATCGTGGACGACCAGGAGCTCGTCCGGACCGGCCTGCGGCATATTCTCGAGCCGCAAGCGAACATTGGCACCATTGCCGAGGCGTCAACCGGGGAGGAAGCGGTGGCCATGTGCCGCCGGTTCAGCCCGGATTGCATCCTTCTTGCCGTCAACCTGCCCGGGCTGACGGCGTTCGAAACCACCTCGCGGCTGCAGCGCGTACGACCGGAGGCGGGTATCGTCATCTTGGCGGTGCATGCCAAATCACCGTATCCGACTCGCCTGTTGGAGGCCGGCGCCCGCGGCTATCTCACCCGCGACTGCGACTCGGGCGAATTGATCCACGCGATCCGAGCAGTGGCGAGCGGGGCGCGCTATGTTGGTACCGAGGCGGCCAAGCAGCTTGCCCTGTCGATGTTTCCGGGCAGGCGCCAGTCTCCTTTCGAGGAGCTTTCGGCGCGGGAGATGGAGGTGTTGCTCAAGCTGACCGCGGGCAGCCGGGTCAGCGAGATTGCTGCCCTGATGTGCCTGAGCCCCAAGACCATCGCGACCTACAAATACCGGATCTACGACAAGCTCGGCACGCGCAGCGAGGTTGACTTGCTGCGCATGGCGATGCGCTACGGGTTACTGGAGGCGGCCTGAGACGAGCAGGCCGCCCCTGGCGGCCTCAGCCCTCGGAAGGGCCTTCCCGGGCGCCGTCCGTATCGCCGGGTTTGAGCGTGTACAGGCCTTTTTGCCCGCTGGTGGCTTCGACGTTTCTGGGCAACCCTGATGCCTCCGCGGGCGCTTCTTTGCCCCGTGTTTCCGCGGCAGTGGGGGCGGGGCCTGCGGGCTTCTCCACGGCGGCCGTGCTGCCCGTGGGCTTCTCTCCCGAGGAGCCCGGCCCATCGGCCTTTGGCGAAGGCGGTGGTTCGGAGTCCTTGGCTTGCGGCTTGGCCTGCGCCGTCCCGCTCTCCGCGCCAGCCGATTCCTGCTTGGTTCGTCCACTGCCGGTCCGATACGGCGAACGCCTGCGGCGCGACGATTTGCGACCCCCAGCTTCCTTGCCGTCACCCTGGGGCGATTCTGCGCTGCCGGTGCTGGCCGGCTGCTCGGGGCGGGTCTCCGCCTTGCTGGAGGCCTTTTTCGTCGGACGCCTGCGCCGGGTCTTCTTGCCGGCGCGGGTTTTCTTCTTGGCGGTTCTCGCCCGGCCGGCGGAGGCCTCGCTGCTCACCTTTTTCTTCGATGACTTCTTGCGGCGGGTCTTCTTGGTAGGCTTCCCCGCGCCCTGGGCTTTCGGCCCACCCGCGTGGGCGGTTTTCTTCCTTGGCCCGGGCCGGCGATCGCCTTGCGCCTGTTTGTTGGCAGGCTGCGGCGCGTCGCGTGATGGCCGGGACGCCTCCGTTGGCTTGTCCTCGTTGAACAGCCACTTGCCCAGCAGCGAGAACAAGCCCGAAGACTTGCGCGCGACCGGAGTGGGCGCGGGCTGGGCCGGGCGAATGGACTCGACCGCAGGCCGTGCCGCGGGCACGGCGGGAGCGCGTTCGCTGGCGGCGGCCAGGGACGTGTCCGGCGCTTCCGCGCGCGCGTAGCTCGGCTCCGCCGTGACTTCGGCCCTGCGTACCCGCTCGATTTCAAACCGCGGCCGTTCCATGTACTCGTTGCCGATAAGCACGATGGGCACCTTGTGGCGCGATTCGATCTTGGTCAGCGCCACGCGTTTCTCATTGAGCAGGAAATTGGCCACCTCCACCGGCGCCTGCACGACGATCTGCCCGGTGAATTCCTTCATGACCTCTTCCTCGACCAGTCGCAAGATCGACAGCGCCAGGGATTCGACACTGCGGATATGACCGTGGCCGTCGCAGCGCGGACAGGCTTCCTGGCTGGATTCACCCAGCGATGGCCGCAGCCTCTGGCGTGACATTTCCAGGAGGCCGAAGCGCGAGATGCGTCCGGTCTGCACGCGGGCCTTGTCCATCTGCAAGGCATGGCGCAGGCGCTCCTCCACGTCGCGCTGATGGCGGCGATCCATCATGTCGATGAAGTCGATGACGATCAGCCCGCCGAGGTCGCGCAGGCGCAGCTGGCGCGCGATTTCGTCGGCCGCCTCCAGGTTGGTGAGATAGGCGGTCTCCTCGATGTCGGCGCCCTTGGTGGCCCGGGCGGAATTGATGTCGATCGACAGCAACGCCTCGGTATGGTCGATGACCAATACGCCCCCGGAAGGCAGCTCGACGGCGCGTGAGAAGGCCGATTCAATCTGGCTTTCAATCTGATAACGGTTGAACAGCGGCACCGCGTCCTCGTACAGCTTGAGCTTCCGCAGGTTGTGCGGCATGACCTGCTGCATGAACTCGCGGGCGTCGTCGAACACGCGTTGGTCATCGATGAGGATCTCGCCGATGTCGTTGCGCAGGTGATCCCGCAGGGCGCGGATGAACAGATTGCTTTCCTGGTAGACCAGGAACGGAGCCTTGCGCGATGCCGCCGCGCGCTCAATGGCGGTCCACAGTTGTAACAGGTAGTCGAGATCCCATTGCAGTTCCTCGGCTTCCCGGCCGACGCCGGCGGTGCGCACGATAATCCCCACGTTGTCCGGCGCCATGACCTGCTTGAGCTGCTCGCGCAGCTCCTGGCGGTCTTCCCCGACGATGCGGCGTGACACACCGCCGGCGGCCGGATTGGTCGGCATCAGCACGAGGTAACGGCCGGCCAGCGAAATGTAAGTGGTGAGCGCAGCGCCCTTGTTGCCACGCTCTTCCTTCTCGACCTGTACGATGACTTCTTGCCCCTCGCGCACGGCGTCGCGGATGGACACCTTGCCCTCCGACTCCGGGGCCCCGCGCTGGTAGCATTCGCGGCAGATCTCCTTGAGGGGAAGGAAACCGTGACGCACGGAGCCGAAGTCGACGAAGCAGGCTTCGAGGGATGGCTCGACGCGCGTGATGCGGCCTTTGTAAACGTTGGCTTTTTTCTGTTCCTGGGATGGAACTTCGATGTCCAGATCGAGCAGGTGTTGCCCGTCTGCAATAGCGACCCGCAACTCCTCGGGCTGAGTCGCGTTGATCAGCATCCTTTTCATTGTAAATGTTCCCGGGCAACCCGGACGCGCTGCGACGCGCTCGGAGGGCTCACGGGTCCGCGAGCCACTGCGCAGCGATTGCACCCGGCTCGCGTCTGCACGATGCGCCGGGGTTGCCAAATTCTGTCATGTCGCCGGCCAACATGGGCCGGTCCTGGCTGGCAGCGTGTCAGGGCTGCCAGCAAATGTTCATGCCCACCCGGCTTCGGCCTTTCTGATACCTTTGACGAATGCCTTGGCCAAGGGTTCCGGAACGTTTCCGGCACCTGGGGTGTCACGGCCGACCCGGTGGGGCCGGCTCGGATTCGGTCGCCGCGGGGCGGCGGTGGGCGGTGCCTGGGCCGGGCTGTAGGGCCCGGTTTGGCTGGCTGGCGCTGTGAGCTGCAAGCCGGCCTGGTCACCGGCGCTTTGTAATCCGAAGCACGGTAATATAGCAGTGTTTTCGTATTCAATCAATGAGTTGCCTTTGTATGGCTAGAACGGTTGTCAACACGGCGGTCTGCACGGAGGAAGTCCCCTCCGAGCGGGCGGGGCAGCGGCTGGATAATTACCTGGCCACACGGCTCAAGGGGGTGCCGCGCAGCCTGATCTATCGCGTGATCCGCACCGGCCAGGTGCGCGTCAATGGGCGCCGGGCCCGTCCCTCACAGCGCCTCCAGGCCGGTGACCGGGTGCGCATTCCGCCCGTGAGTGTGCGCGCGCCGGGGGAGGTGGAAATCCCCGCGTTCGCCCGTGCCGCCATTGCCGGGCGGGTGCTCNNTTCGCCCGTGCCGCCATTGCCGGGCGGGTCCTCGCCCGGACCGATGACTACCTGCTGCTCGACAAGCCCGCGGGGATGGCCGTCCATGCCGGCAGTGGTCTGGCCTGGGGGCTTATCGATGCCGCGCGGGCGGAGCATCCGGGGGAATTTCTCGAACTGGTGCACCGGCTCGATCGCGATACCAGCGGGTGCCTGTTGTTGGCGCGTAACCCCGCAGCGTTGCGGGAACTGCGCAGGCAGTTTCGAAACCAGGAGGTCGACAAGCGCTACCTGTGCCTGCTGGATGGCCGCCTCCCGGTGGCCCGGCAGCGGGTGGACGCGCCGCTGGCGAAAGCGTCACGTGCGGGCGAGCGAATGATGCAGGTGGATGCCGCGGGGAAATCCGCGAGCACCGAGTTCGTGGTGCTCGAGCAGCGCGGGCCATTCAGCTACGTGGAGGCGATTCCGCATACCGGGCGCATGCACCAGATCCGGGCCCACGCCGCGGCGATCGGCTTGCCGCTGGCCGGCGACAGCCGGTATGCATCGGCGGACAGCGTGCGCCGGTGGCGCGAGCGTGGGCTCAGGCGCCTGTTCCTGCATGCGCATGCGATACGGTTTGAAGCACCGGGCGGCGAATCCCTGCAGTTCGCCTGTCCCTTGCCCGAGGACCTGCGCGCGGTACTGGATTCGCTGTCGGAAGACTGACAGGCGATCGGGCCAGAGGCGGACACCGGGGGGCCGGGCGCGGTGTGGCGGTCGTTCCTACCCTGTGTTCTAATTTCGTCATGTATCGACCGCTCGCAGCGTTCATCGGCCTTCGCTACCTGCGCGCCAAGCGGCAGAATCACTTCATTTCGTTCATCTCGCTGATCTCGATGCTGGGCATCGCGCTCGGCATTACCACGCTGATCACGGTCATCTCGGTGATGAACGGATTCGAAAAGGAGTTGCGGGCCCGCATCCTCGGTGCCATAGCGCACGCCACCATCGAGGCCCTCGACCGCCCCATGGATGAGTGGTCGGAGGTCATAGCGCAGGTGCAGTCCGAGCCGGGAATAGTCGCCGCGGCCCCGTTCACCGAAGAGGGTGTGTGGATGCATGCGGCAGGCTCGACCGGGGCGTTCGTGCGGGGTGTCGTCCCTGGGTACGAGACCCAGGTATCGGAAGTGGCCGGGCACATGCTG
>WVWV01000019.1:5483-6402 GCA_011773845.1 Lysobacterales bacterium
TATGAAAACGACTCGGCCCTGGCGCTCATGCATGCCGAAGACGCCGCCCGGCTGCTGCGCATGCCCGAAGGCACGGTTGGCGGCATTCGCTTGAAACTCGAGGACATGGACATGGCCTGGAGCGTCGCGCGCGACATTTCCGATCAGCTGGCGGGGCGGTACCGCGTGCGCGACTGGACCCAGGAGCGGGGCAACCTGTTCCAGGCGGTGCGCACGGAGAAGACCGTGATGTGGGTAATCCTGTCGCTGATTATCGCAGTCGCGGCCTTCAACATCATCTCCATGCTGGTCATGGTAGTGACCGATAAGCAATCCGACATTGCCATACTGATGACCATGGGCGCGCGCTCGGGAACCGTCATGCGCGCGTTCATCGTGCAGGGCAGCCTGATCGGCGTGATCGGCACGTTTCTCGGCGTGATCGGCGGCGTGGTGTTGGCCCAGAATATCGGGGCCGTGGTGCCGGTGCTGGAGCGCTTCTTCGGGTTCAACCTGTTTCCGGCCGACATTTACTACATCACGGAGCTGCCCTCCGACCTGCGCACTGCGGACGTCGTGAAGTTCGCCCTGATGGCACTCGGCATGTCGTTGCTTTCCACGCTGTATCCGGCCTGGCGCGCCTCCAGGACCCATCCCGCCGAGGCTCTGCGCTATGAATGAGGGCCAACGCGCGGTGCTGGAAGCGCAGGGGGTGACGCGGGCATTCCGCCAGGGCCCGAAACGCATCGAGGTGCTGCGCGGCATTGATCTGCGCGTGAGCGCGGGCGCCTCGGTGGCCATCGTGGGCGCATCCGGGGCCGGCAAGAGCACCTTGCTGCACATCCTCGGCGGCCTGGACCGTCCCGACACCGGCGAGGTGCGGGTAGGCGGAGCGTCGCTGTGGGAACTCAGCGCCAACCGCCGGGGTGCCGTGCGCAAC
>WVWV01000059.1 GCA_011773845.1 Lysobacterales bacterium
CAAGGACAAACTCAGCATGGAGACCCGCATCGTTTTCAGCATCACCGGCGACCGCTGGCGGCTGGAAAGCGATACCGAGGGGGTGAAGGGCCTGGCCAGCTTTCTGCGCGTGAGCAGCCGGGAGGTGGGCACCGGGACCTGGCAGGAGGACCGCTTCATCCCGGAAACCTTTCTGCACGCCGCGCGCGCCGCGGGCCAGGATCGCGGCTGGTCGGCGGACTTCGACTGGCAGTCAGGCCAGGTCATGACCCGGCACGAGGAGGGCGAATCGGTGCTGCCTCTCATCGCCGACACCTGGGACCCGGTTTCCCTGGGCCTGGTCCTGCGCCAGCGGCTGCAAGCCGGTGACGGGGATTGGGAGATGTTCGTCGTCGACGAGGACGAGATCGATGCGCATCGCTACCAGCCGACCGAATCCGAACCGCTGCAGACCCGCCTCGGCTGCCTCGAAGTGGTGCGCGTGGACCGCATCCGCGAGAAGAAAACCCGTTACTCGAGCGGCTGGTACGCTCGCGACCTGGATTTCATTCCCGTGCGCCTGCAGCACGGCAAGCAGGGCGGGCGGGAGTTCAACATGCACATCCGCGAGCTGGTCTACGACGGCCAGCCCATGGCGGCGTTTTCCGACTGCCCGGACACGGACTGAGTTCGCGATGACCGCCCGGGCCCCGACCGCGAGCCAGACCCGATGAACATGCACCGTGCAAGGCCCCGTTGGACGCGCTCCTGGCAATGGTTCGGGCTGCTGCTGCTTGCCGCGTGCGCCGTCAACCCGGTCACCGGCGAACGCCAGCTGCAATTCTATGACGCGGACTGGGAGCGCCAGACGGGCGCGGAACTCTACGCCCCCATGCGGCAGGCCGGTGGGGGCGACTACATCCAGGACCCGGCGCTCACCGCGTACGTGCGCGATGTCGGCGAGCGCCTGGCGGCACAGGCCCGGCGGCGGGATACGCTGGATTTCGAATTCCGCATCCTGAACGATTCAACCCCCAATGCCTGGGCGCTGCCCGGTGGCAAGATCGTGGTGAACCGCGGGTTGCTCACACGCCTGAATTCCGAAGCCGAACTCGCGGCCGTCCTGGCCCACGAAATCGTGCACGCGGATGCGGCCCATTCCGCGCAACAGCAGTCCAAGGGCGTGCTGACGCAGATCGGGGCCACAGCCGGCATGGTGCTGATCGGCAGCCAGGTCGATTCCAGCGCCGGGCAACAGGCAGCCGCCATGGTGCCCGCGCTGGGCGCCCAGCTCATCACGCAGAAATTCAGCCGCGACGCCGAGCGGGAAGCCGACCAGTACGGCATGCGCTACATGGCAGACGCCGGTTACGACCCGCAGGGGGCGGTGCAGCTGCAGGAGACCTTCTTGCGCCTGTCGGAAGGTCGCGACCCGGACTGGTTGAACGGCCTGTTCGCCTCTCACCCGCCCTCGCGCGAGCGCCTCGAACGCAACCGCGCGATGGCCCAGAAACTGCCGGCCGGCGGCCACACCGAGCCGCAGCGTTACGCGCGGATGATGGCGGGGCTGATGCGGTCGGCTCCGGCCTACGCG
This sequence comes from Lysobacterales bacterium, assembly GCA_011773845.1. Classification (GTDB taxonomy): domain Bacteria; phylum Pseudomonadota; class Gammaproteobacteria; order Xanthomonadales; family SZUA-36; genus WVWV01. The sequence goes on from WVWV01000059.1 coordinate 1,553, forward strand.
GCGTACGATGAGGCCATCGCGGCTGCCGGCCGGGGCGAGTTCGACCGTGCGCGGCCATTGCTGGACCGTGCGCTGGAACAGGAACCCGACGAAGCGCTCTTCCATGCGCTGGATGGCGACCTCAAGGCGCACACCGGGGCATTGGGCGAGGCGCTGCTGGCCTACGACCGCGCGGTGGCGCGCAATGGCGAATATTTCTACCACGTACTGCGCCGCGGCCAGGCCCATCTGAAGCTCGGCCAGCCCGCCGCGGCGCGGCGCGACCTGGAGCGCAGCCTCGCCCTGCTGCCCACCAGCCTGGGCCACTACCTGCTGGGCAACCTGGAACGCGATGCCGGCCGTCGGGACGCGGCGCGCGGCCACTACGAACAGGCCGCCCGGTCCGACTCGGAGACCGGCCGGCAGGCACAACGGGAACTGGTGCTGATGGAAATCGCCGAGGACCCCGGCCGCTTCGTTGCCACCGCCCCGGCCGCGGACGGATCCGGCAACCTCTATTGCGTGGTGGCCAATCGCACTTCGGTAGCGCTGGATGGCATTACCGTGCGGGCCGGTTTCAGCGACGACGCGGGCAGCCGCCAGCAGGGCCGCGTCCGGCTCGACGCGGCCCTGGCCGCCCAACAGCGGGCCAACATCGCGCTCGGCTGGCGCACCATGACCACCGCGGGGCTGGAAAACCGGGTGAGCTGCGAGGTGGAGGCGGCGCGGGTCGCAGACTGAACCGCCTGCGATTGGGCCACTCAGTGCGTCCCGGTCGAACCGGGCCGGTTGAGGCGCCGGATGCGCGCACCGAGCTGGCCGAGTTTCTCCTCGATGCTCTCGTAGCCCCGGTCGATGTGATAGACCCGGTCGACCACGGTCTCGCCGCTTGCCACCAGACCGGCCAGCACCAGCCCGGCCGACGCGCGCAGGTCGGTCGCCATCACCGGCGCGCCGGTCAGGCTGGACTTGCCGCGCACGATGGCCGTCTTGCCCCTGAGCCGGATGTCGGCGCCCAGCCGCTGCAGCTCCTGCACGTGCATGAAACGGTTCTCGAATACCGTCTCGGTGATGGTGCCGGTACCCTCGGCAATCGAGTTCATGGCGGTGAATTGCGCTTGCATATCGGTCGGAAAGGCCGGATAGGGAGCGGTGGTGACGTCCACCGCACGCGGCCGGCGCCCGNNGCGGCCGGCGCCCGCGCATGTCGAGTTCGATCCAGTCCGCCCCGGTGCTGATGTCGGCGCCGGCCTCGGCCAGCTTGTCCAGCACCGCATCGAGGATGCTCGGCTCAGCGCGACTGACCCGGACGCGGCCGCGGGTCATCGCGCCGGCGACGAGAAAAGTGCCGGTCTCGATGCGATCCGGCAGCACGCGATGCTCGGCGCCGCCAAGCCGCTCCACCCCCTCGACGGTGATGACGGTACTGCCGGCGCCGGAAATGCGGGCGCCCATGCGGTTGAGAAAGGCAGCCAGGTCGACGACTTCCGGTTCGCGCGCCGCGTTCTCGATCACCGTGGTGCCTGACGCCAGGGTGGCCGCCATCATGAGGTTCTCGGTACCGGTGACGGTGACGGTGTCGAGCACGATGCGGGCTCCGCGCAGGCGGCCGGCGGTGGCCACGATGTTGCCGTTACGCACCTCCACCTGCGCACCCAGTTGTTGCAGGCCCTGCAGATGCAGGTTCACGGGCCGCGAGCCAATGGCGCAACCGCCCGGCAGCGACACCACCGCCTGGCCGAATTTCGCCACCAGGGGGCCGAGCACCAGAATCGATGCACGCATGGTCTTGACCAGCTCGTACGGCGCCTCGAAGTGATCGATGCCGGCAGGGTCGATGGCAATGTGCATGCGCTCGTCGACCGCCAGGTCCGCGCCCATGCGGCCCAGCAGTTCCATGGTGGTGGTGACGTCCTGCAGATGGGGAACGTTGCTTACCGTCGAGGCCTCGTCGCCCAGCATGCTGGCGACCAGAATGGGCAACACCGCGTTCTTGGCACCCGAGATGCGAACCTCGCCTTCCAGCGGTACGCCACCGGATATCTGGATGCGTTCCATCAGCCCGCTTCGAACCCCGGCAACTCGGTGCGCAGGCCCAGCGCATGGATTTCGCGGCCCATCAGTTCGCCGAGCGTGGCATAGACCATCCGATGGCGCTGCAGGGTGCTCTTGCCCTCGAACGAAGGGCTGATCACCAGTGCCTCGAAGTGCACGCCATCATCACCGGAAACCCGGACCTCCGCGTCCGGCAGCCCGGCACGGATCATTTGCTCTATGGTCTTGCTATCCATAGACTAGCGTCCTCTGCTCGGTGACCTTGATTCGGGTTCGTGTCGCCGCGACGGGGCGTCCCGCATCATCACGACCATTCTGTCGCGCTGGGCAATGACACGAAAGGCGGTCGCTGGCGTCTGGAATGGCAAACATCATAATGCAATCCTCAAGCGTTACAAACTCCGGAGGCATGCCGGCGTCCCGCCCCCGTCCGGAGCCTGGATGCTGATACCGATCATCCAGCTCATCGGGGGGTTCCTGCTGCTCGTGTGGGCCGCCGACCGCCTGGTGGCGGGCGCGGCGGCCGCGGCGCGCAACCTCGGGGTGTCCCCCCTCATCATCGGCCTCACCATCGTGGGCTTCGGGACCTCCGCACCCGAGCTGGTGGTCTCCGCCGTGGCCTCCTATCGCGACAACGCGGGACTGGCCATCGGCAATGCGATTGGCTCCAACATCGCCAACATGGGCCTGGTGCTGGGGCTAACCGCACTGGTGTACCCGCTGCAGGTGGAGTCGGCGGCGCTCAAACGCGAATACCCCCTGCTGCTGCTGATCATGCTGGTATGCCTCTTCATGGCGCTCGACCTCGAATACAGCCGCGTCGACGGTTGGCTGATGCTGGTCGGGCTGTTGGCCGTGATCCGCTGGCTGGTTCGCCTCGGCATACAGCGGCCTCCAACCGACCCCCTGGCGGAGGAATTCGAAGCCGAGATACCGGTCGGCGTGCCCACGCGCATCGCGGTGTTCTGGTTGCTGGTGGGTCTGGTCGTCTTGCCGATCAGTTCGGGTTTCCTGGTCGAGGGCGCGGTGGGAATCGCGCGCAGCCTGCACGTGCGCGAAACGGTGATCGGGCTGACCATTGTGGCCTTCGGCACATCCCTGCCGGAACTGGCGACCGCGGTCACCAGCGCCCTGCGCCGCGAGGACGACCTGGCCATCGGCAACATCGTGGGCTCCAACATGTTCAACCTGCTGGGCGTGCTGGGCATCGCGGCGGTGATCCGGCCGGTGGAACTGATGCCACTGCTCCTGGTCCGGGATTACCCGGTGATGTTCCTGCTCACCGGGATACTGTTCCTGCTGGCATCCGATTTTCGCGGCCCGGGTCGGATCGGGCGACGATCCGGCGGCGCTTTGCTGGCCATTTTCGCCGCCTACCAGGCCATGGTCTGGATGATGGCGGGTTGAGATCCTGCTCCGCCGCTTGAGGTCCGCGCGTCACACACGGGGTAGAATACGCGCATGAGCGACGATGCCATCAAGCGGCTTGGCCTGGCCGTGATCGAGACCGAAGCCGCGGCCGTAGCCGGCCTCGCGGAGCGTATTGACCGGTCGTTCATCGAGGCCTGCGAACGGATGCTGAGCTGCTCCGGGCGCGTGGTGGTATCCGGCGTGGGCAAGTCAGGCCATATCGGCGGCAAGATCGCCGCCACGCTGGCGAGTACCGGCACGCCATCGTTCTTCGTCCACCCGGCCGAGGCCAGTCATGGCGACCTCGGCATGATCACCCCGCACGACGTGGTCGTGCTGCTGTCGAATTCCGGCGAAACCAGCGAAATCACCCAACTGCTCCCGATCCTCAAGCGGCTCGGCGTACCGGTGATCGCCATCACCGGCAACCCGCAGTCCACGCTGGCCGAGCACGCCGACGTCAACCTCGACGTCTCGGTGCCCGAGGAGGCCTGTCCGCTCGGCCTGGCGCCCACCGCCAGCACCACCGCGGCACTCGCCATGGGAGACGCGCTGGCCATCGCCCTGCTGGAGTCGCGCGGCTTCACGCGCGAGGATTTCGCCCGCTCGCATCCTGGCGGGAAACTGGGGCGGCGATTGCTGCTGCACATCGAGGACGTGATGCACCGCGGCGATGACATCCCGAAGGTCTATGGACACGCCAGCGTCAGCGACGCCATCGTGGAAATGACCCGCAAGCGCCTCGGCATGAGCGCGGTGGTGGACGACCAGGAACGGGTCATCGGCGTGTACACCGACGGGGACCTGCGCCGCACGCTGGAGAGCGGTCAGGACCCCCACGAAACGCGCGTCGCAGATGTGATGACCCCTGGCGGACACGCTATCCGCCCAGACCAACTGGCGGTGGAAGCGGTCCGCATGATGCAGGAATACCGCATCCAGGGGTTGTTGGTGGTCACCACAGAGGGCCGCCTGGCGGGTGCACTGAATTTCCAGGATCTGCTGCAAGCGGGGGTCGTCTGAGTGGCCGGCCCGGACCCCATGCTGTTGCAGCGCGCGGCGGGTGTCCGCATGCTGGCGCTCGACGTCGACGGCATCCTGACCGATGGCCGCATCTATTACGACAGTGCCGGCGGTGAGTCCAAGGCGTTCAACATTCGCGACGGATATGGCATGAAGGCCGTCCAGCGCTGCGGCATTCAACTGGCCCTGATCACCGGGCGGGAGTCGGCCATGGTGGGGCGCCGGGCCGCTGAGATCGGCATCGAGCACGTTTACCAGGGCCGCGACGACAAGCTCAATGCCTACATGGAATTGCTGGCCCAAACCGGCCTCGAAGATGCGGCCGTCTGCTACGCTGGCGACGATTGGCTCGACTTGCCCGTGCTGCAGCGCGTCGGCCTCGCGGTGACCGTGCCGGAAGCCGGGCCGCAGGTCCGGGAGCGCGTGCACTGGGTCACACGCCACGCCGGCGGCGCCGGCGCGGTGCGCGAAATCTGCGACCTGCTTCTGGAAGCCCAGGGCCACCTGCCCAAGCTGCTGGAAGGCATCCTGGGTTCATGATCTCCGCTCGGACACGCAGGGGTATCGTGGTGTTGACCGTGTTCACGCTGGCCAGCCTGTGGATGACCCGGGAGGAGGAGGAGTTTCGCCGGGAACCCATTGCTGGCCTGAACACCCAACTGGATTACGCACTGCACGAGTTCGAAGCACGCTTTTTCGACACCGCCGGCAAACCCGCGGCGCTGCTTACCGCGCCCACGCTCACCAACGAAGCGGCGACCGGGCTTGCCCTGGTCGAGCAGCCCCGGATCCGTGTCTTCCACGAAGGCAAGCTGTGGAATATCCGCGCCGAATCTGCCACTGTACCGCCCGATCGCGAGATCGTCGTGCTCAATGGCCGGGTGGACCTGCTGCGGCATGACCAGGGCACCGCTGACCGGCTGGAGATCACGGCCAGCGAGGTCGTGCTGCACGTGGAACCTCGGGTGGCGAGCTCCGAGCGGCACGTAATACTGCAAACCCGGCTTGATCGACTGGAGGCAGACGGATTCAGCGTGGACATGATTGATGACACCTTCACTCTCAAACATGCCGTCCGCGGTCACTATGAGATCAACTAACCGCATCGCCCTCCCGGTCGTCGTGGGCCTGTCGCTGGCCCCGCTCGCGGCCCATGCGCTCGAATCCGACCGCAAGGAGCCGCTGGAAGTGCAGGCCGACGCCACCGACGGCACCCTCGGCGACGGGATCACCACCCTGACGGGACAGGTTGAGATTCACCAGGGCACGCTGCTGATCAAGGCCGAACAGGCTGAGGTCGAGAAACTCGACGGCAAGGTGCGCAAGGTCACCTTGCGCGGCGACGCCGCCTACCTGGAACAGGAGATCGAGGAGCAGGGCCTGGTCAAGGCATGGGCCGACCGCATCGAATACCATGTCGGTAGCGGGATGGTGGTGTTCTCGGGCGACGCCGAGGTGCGTCATCCGCAATACGAGATTCGCGGCGACCTGCTGCGCTATGACCTGAATGTGCAGCATTTCCAGGGGCATGGCGGCGAGGAGGGGGGCGGTCGCATCCAGATTCGCCTGGATCCCGAAGTGGTGCCGCAGGCGGTCGAGGACGCCTCCCCCGCGACCAGTGACGCGCCCGGCGATGGTGACGCCGCCGAGGACTAGGCACGCAGTGCCCCGGGCGCCGGCCCGGGCGGGCCGGAGAGAAGTGGCCAGGTAACGACATGCTGAGCGTTGAGAACCTCCACAAAACCTACCGTAAGCGCCCCGTCGTGCGCGGGGTGAATCTGCAGGTGGAGCCGGGCCAGGTGGTGGGGCTGCTGGGGCCGAACGGAGCCGGCAAGACCACGTGTTTCTATATGATCGTTGGGCTGATTCCGGCCGACCAGGGCACCATCAGCGTGGACGGCACGGACGTCACTCACGAACCGGTCAACGTGCGCTCCGCGATGGGCGTGGGTTACCTGCCGCAGGAAGCCTCCATCTTTCGCAAACTGTCGGTGCGGGACAACGTGCTGGCGATTCTGGAGATGCGTCAGGATCTCGACCTCGACGGCCGCAACGAAACCCTCCAGGTTCTCCTGGAGGAACTGGGCGTGGCGCACCTGGCCGAGCAACCGGGCATCAGCCTGTCGGGCGGCGAACGCCGGCGGGTGGAAATCGCGCGGGCGCTGGCCTCCAAGCCGCGGTTCATCCTGCTCGACGAACCCTTCGCCGGCATCGACCCGATATCGGTGGTCGAGATCCAGCACATCGTCCGACACCTCATCGAGCGCGACATCGGCATTCTCATCACCGACCACAACGTGCGCGAGACGCTCGGCATCTGCCACCACGCATACATCCTCAACGAGGGACGGGTGCTGGCGGAGGGCGACGCAGAAACCATCCTCGCCAACGAAGAAGTCAGGACCGTGTACCTCGGCCAGGAATTCCGGCTGTAAGGGGGCCCGCGATGGTAGATCAGGCCTTGCAGCTCAGGCTGGCCCAGAAACTGGCGCTGGCACCCCAACTGCAACAGGCCATCCGCCTGTTGCAGCTGACCCGCATCGAGTTGCGCGAGTACCTGCAGGAAGCGGTGGAGTCCAATCCGTTACTGGAGCACGAGGATTTGAGCGCCGAACCGGCGCAGGATGAGACTGATCGCCCATCGACCGATGGGGACGAAGCCTCGCACTCGGGCCATGCGGATGACGATTTCGCGGAGCTGCAATGGACTTCGGACTCGCTGGGCCCGGACCCTTGGGCCAGCTCCGAACCCTTCAGCGGGGGCGCGCTGGAACCGCAAATTCCGGACCGCACCGAAGGCTCCCTGCGCGATCACCTGCTGTGGCAGATCAACCTGGGCCATTTCAGCGCAGTGGACACCGCCATTGGCGAAGCCATCGTCTATGCGCTCGACGAGGATGGCTTTCTGCCCGACACGGTCGAGGAGATTCGCGCCAGCCTGGCGCCCGAACTGCTGGTGGACACCGACGAGATACTGGCCGTGCTGCACCGCATTCAGCGCATGGAACCGGTCGGAGTGGCCTGCCGCGATCCCGCGGAATGCATCCGCGTGCAGCTGGCCTCCCTGCCTGCCGCCACGCCGGGGTTGGAGCTGGCGCGCAGGCTCGCGCGGGATTTCATCGACCACGTCGCCGAGCACGATGTCGCCTCGCTGGCGCGGCGCACCGGCGCCAGTGCCGAGGCCCTGCAACGCGCGCTGGACCTGATTCTGGACCTCGAGCCAAGGCCCGGCGCCCGCTATGACAACCGGCGCGACGAGTACCTGGTGCCCGATATCTACGTGACCCGTCACGAGGACCGGTGGGTCGTTTCGCTCAGCCCGGACAGCGACCCGCGCCTGAAACTGAATACCTACTACATCAGCCTGCTGCGCCAGTCGGGGGGCAAGGATGCGGAATATCTGCAGGGACGCCTGCAGGAAGCCCGCTGGCTCCTGTCCAGCATCGAGTTACGCAACCGCACCCTGCTGCGCGTGTCGCAATGCATCGTCGAGCAACAGGAGGCCTTCCTGGAACGCGGCGAGATCGCCATGAAGCCGCTAATCCTCAAGGACATCGCCGAACTGGCGGGCGTGCATGAATCCACCGTCTCGCGGGCCACGACCCGCAAGTACATGCTCACGCCGCGCGGGCTGTTCGAACTCAAGTACTTCTTCTCCAGCCACGTGCGCACCGTGGAGGGCGGCACCATCAGCGCCACTGCGGTCAAGGCCCGGATCCAGCTGCTGGTTGAGAAGGAACCGCCCACGGCGCCATTGAGCGACGAAGAAATCGCGCGCCTGCTGCGGGATGCCGGCATCCATATCGCGCGCCGGACCGTCGCCAAATACCGCGAGTCACTGGGCATCGGTTCTTCCAGCGAACGCCGGCGCGCGCACCGGCGCATGGCGAACCCCGCATTTGCCCGCCACCACTAGGAAACACGACCGGCCGGGTATAAAATCAAAGTATGAGTTCCACGACTCCCTGCGGCCACCGTAACGGTGACTCCAGCCCGACCGCCCGGAACCGCTCCCCGGCTCAGCCTCATGAACACGCGTTCGGCGCTGCTGCCCGGCTGGCCATCCTGACGGCCGTTTCAGATCAAGGAGACAGAGGATGCAGTTGAACATCACCGGCCACCATGTGGACGTCACTCCTGCGCTGCGCGCTTACGTTACCGAGAAGTTACAGCGGCTCTCGCGCCACTTCGACCACGTGATCTCCGTCAATGTCATTCTCAAGGTGGAGAAACTGGACCAGATGGCGGAAGCCACGGTCAACGCCGGTGGGCGCTCCATCTTCGCCAACGAAACCGCGACCGACATGTACGCGGCGATCGACGGGCTGGTCGACAAACTGGACCGGCAGGTTCGGCGTCTCAAGGACCGCCTGCGGGATCACCACCACGCCCGACCGCAGCCCCTGGCCTCTGGTAGCTGACAACCCCAACGCGTTCCGCCCCGAATCCAGCCACCGCGCACCGCGCCGGACCCCCTTATGCTCGTCAGCGATCTGCTCAGCACCGAGCGCGTGTTGCCCAACGTACGCGTCAGCAGCAAGAAGCGGCTGCTGGAACTGATCAGCAAGGCGCTGGTGCAGCACGACAGGAGTCTCGATCACCGGGAGGTTTTCGAAAGCCTGTGTGCCCGGGAGCGGCTCGGCAGCACCGGTCTCGGCAATGGCATCGCCATCCCGCACGGCCGGGTGCAGGGCAGCGAGGCAGTGCAGGCGGTATTCGTCCGACTGGTCAAGCCCCTGCCCTTCGACGCCGCCGACAGCAAGCCCGTCGACCTGCTGTTCGCGCTGGCGGTGCCCGAGAATTGCACCGCCGATCACCTGAAATTGCTCTCGCAAATTGCCGAAAAGTTCAGCGATGCAGCCCTGCTGGAGAAGCTGCGAACGGCTGAAGACGCCGCCGAACTCGTGCATTTGCTTTCCGAGGCGCATCACTGAAATACTGTGCGTCAGCCACCATGGCCAGCCGAGGCCGTGCAGGCGTGAACTTCCGGTCAGGTCAGAAATCGATGGCAACCACCTCACCCAGCGAAACCGGCGATCAGCGGGTCATCATCGTCAGTGGCCTGTCAGGCGGCGGCAAGTCCACCGCGCTCAAAGCGCTGGAGGACCTGGGCTATTACTGCATCGACAATCTGCCGGCCGCGCTGCTGGCCGAATTCGGCCCGCTGATCCAGTCCCAACCCGCGCTCTACCAGCGGGTTGCATTGGGGATCGATGCGCGCGCCCGGGGGTCGGACTTCAGCGACGTGCCGCGCTGGATTGACACGTTGCAAGCGCAGGGCCCGGCTTGTCGCCTGCTGTTCCTCACCGCCGAGCCCAAGGCCCTGATCCAACGCTTCAGCGAGACCCGGCGCCGTCACCCGCTCACCCAGGACGAGATTCCGTTGCCAAAGGCCATCGAGCTCGAGCGAGAGCTTCTGGAGCCCTTGCAGCAGCGGGCAGACTGGGTGCTGGATACGACCCGCACCAACATCCACGACCTGCGCCACCAGGTTCGGCAATACCTGGAGCCCGAGCAGAGCGGCATGACCGTCGTGCTGCAGTCATTCGCCTTCAAGAAGGGGGTGCCGAGCGACGTCGACTTCCTGTTCGATGCCCGCAATCTGCCGAACCCCTACTGGCAGGAGCATCTGCGGGCACTGAGCGGGCTGGATCAGGCGGTCGCCGAGTGGCTGGGCGCCTCCGGCGTGGCCGACCGGATGGCAGGCGACATCCTCGGCTTTCTGACCGACTGGCTGCCGGGATTCGCCGACTCGCAACGCAGCTACGTGACCGTCGGCATCGGTTGCACAGGCGGACGCCATCGTTCGGTCTATCTGGTGGAGCGCGTGGCGGACGCATTGCGGGCGGCGTTCCCGCGCATCATGGTCCACCACCGGGAGCTGGAGGGCTGATGTCCAGGCCACACCACGCGCCCGCCTGGCCCGACCGGCTGCCCCGCGGATGCCCCTGATGCCAGCGCGCCAGGTCACCATCCGCAACGACCTCGGCCTGCATGCCCGGGCAGCGACGCGGCTGGTGGAGTGCGCCAATCGATTCCGCTGCGACGTCTGGCTGGAAAATGCCGAGCGACGGGTCGATGGCAAATCCATCATGGGCGTGCTGATGCTGGCAGCCGGTCCCGGCATGAACCTCATGATCGAGACCCGTGGCAACGACGGCCAGTTGGCGCTCACTGCCCTCTGCGAGCTGATCGAGTCGGGTTTCGGGGAGCCGGAAATATGACCCTGGCGCTGTCGGGATACGCGGTGGAAGGCGGCATCGCGGTGGGCCAGACCCATTTCATTCAGCGCAACGAGCTGGAGATCGGCGAGTTCCGCATCCCCCCGGACCAGGTCGAAACGGAGATCCGCCGCCTGGAGGACGCGCTGGAATCCGCCCGCGGCCACCTGCAGTCACTGGCCGCCAGGCTACGTGAAACTTCCGGCGCGGCAGCCGAGGAAATCATCCAGATACACATCGCCATGCTGTCTGATGCGTCGATCGGCGAGCAATCCGCCGAGCAGATACGGGAACAGCTCTGCAACGCGGAATGGGCTCTGCAGTTGCAGCTCGAAGGCCTGGTGACGGAATTCCGTCAGCTCGACGATCCCTATTTCCGCAGCCGCGGTGAGGATGCCGTGCAGGTGGTGCGGCTGGTGCAGCAGTTCCTGGCCGCCGAGCAGCGGGATGAACCGCTGAGCGGAGTCCCGGACCGCCTGGGACAGACCCTCGTCATCGCTGAAGAGCTCACCCCGGGAGAGCTCGCCACCCTGCACGCACGCGGCGTGGCCGGGGTGATCACCGAGCACGGCAGCCCGCATTCGCACACCGCCATCCTGGCTCGCAGCCTGCAGATTCCGACGGTGATGGGGATCCGCCGCGGTCAGGCGCTGCTGCGCGAGGGCGAACAACTGATTCTCGATGGCCACTACGGCGTGGTGTTCGCCGACCCGGAAGAAGGCGTTCTCAGGCATTACCTGCAGAAACAGGCGGAATCCGACCGCTTCCGCCAATCGCTCGAGAGCGTGCGCGCGCTCCCCGCTCGCAGCCTGGACGATCACGCCGTGTCGCTGATGGCGAACGCCGAACTGGAAGCGGACCTGAGCCTGGCGGTGCAGTTTGGGGCCGAGGGGGTCGGCCTGTTCCGCAGCGAATTCCTGTTTCTGCAGGGCGCCGCGCCCGACGAGGACAGTCAGTACGCAAGCTACCGGGGGGCACTGGAATTGATCGACGGCCGGCCGCTGGTGATACGCACCCTCGACATGGNNCTCGACATGGGCGCCGACAAGGTGATGGCTGCATCCGGCTTCGGGCGGGACAGCGGCAACCCCAATCCGGCCCTGGGTTTACGCGCGGTGCGACGCTGTCTGCGCGATCTCGACCAATTCAAGGCGCAGCTGCGGGCGATTCTAAGGGCCAGCGGCCACGGCCCGGTGCGTTGCCTGTTACCCATGCTCACCGGCGCCAGCGAGGTCATCGCAGTGCGTTCCCTGTTGCGAGAGGTGCAAGCGGAGCTGACCGCGCAAGGCCATGCGTTCGACCCCGAGATGCCGCTGGGCGGCATGATCGAAGTGCCTGCCGCAGCCCTGGCCCTGGCGGAACTGAGCGAGCTGCTGGATTTCCTGTCCGTCGGCACCAACGACCTGATCCAGTACGCGCTGGCGGCGGACCGGGTGGACGAGGAGGTCGCGCACCTTTATGACCCGCAGCATCCCGGCGTAGTGCGGTTGCTGCTGCATATCTTCCGCACCGCCCGCGAACTGGGCGTGCCCGTCTCGATCTGCGGGGAACTGGCCGGAGACCGTCGCTATACGCGCCTGTTGCTGGCGCTGGGCCTGCGGGAATTCAGCATGCGGCCGCGCAACCTGCTGGAGGTCAAGCAGATCATCATCGACACCGACATTGCCCGTGCACGCGCCGCGCTGGACGAGTGGCTGGACGCTCCGCCCGGCCGGCGGGATCACGCCCTGACCAATGTCATCGACCAGTCTCAGTTGAACCGCTGAGCCCCCGCCACGTGATTTCCGTGGTGGAATCCGGTACGGATTCTTATAATAAGCCGCATCCAGCGTCCCTCCGGGGCTTTTTTGCGGCCCCGCGCTATGCGCCGGGGCGGATTTGTGCCGGAGCTCGTCGCCACCATGCCTGACCCGATATTCGAAGACAAGACTGCGCGGCACCTCGAGTCCCTCTCCGCGGCGCTCGACAGCGGCACCCAGTCCCGCGTGAAGCGGCTGATCAACGGCCTGTCGGGCGCCGAGATCGGCGACCTGCTCGAGTCGCTGCCACTGGCCAAGCGACTCGCAGTATGGGAGCTGGTCGACAGCGAACTCGACGGCGAAGTCCTGGTGCACGTCAATGACGAGGTGCGGGCCGGCCTCATTCGCGACCGGGATCCGGAAGAACTGGTGGCGGCGGTCGGCGATCTCGACCTGGACGACCTCGCCGATATCCTCGACGACCTGCCGGAGGCGGTCATCAGCGAGGTGCTGCGCTCCATGGACCGCCAGGACCGCGAGCGCCTTGCCAGGGTGCTGTCCTATGACGAGGACTCGGCCGGCGGCCTGATGGACCCGGACGTGGTCACGGTCCGATCCGACGTCACGCTGGACGTCGTGCTGCGTTACCTGCGCCTGCGCCGCGACCTGCCCACGGTGCTCGACCAGCTGTTCATCGTCAACCGCAGGGGGGAGTATCTCGGCGCGCTCCGGCTGGCCAACCTGTTGACGGGCGATCCTGGCAGCCAGGTCAACGAACTCATGGACACCGGGCAGGCACCGATTCCGGTGGACATGTCCGCCAACCAGGTGGCCGTGGAGTTTGAGCACCTGGACCTGGTTTCCGCCCCGGTGGTCGGCGCGGACAACCTGCTGCTGGGCAGAATCACCATCGATGACGTGGTCGACGTGATGCGCGAGGAAGCGGAGCGCTCGATCCTGACGGTCGCCGGCCTGGACGAGGAAGAAGACATGTTCGCGCCCATCGTGCAATCCGCGCGGCGGCGGTGGATCTGGCTGGGCGTGAACCTGGTGACCGCACTGCTGGCGGCCTTGGCGCTGTACGTGTTCGAAGCGACCCTGGATGAAATCGTCGCCATC
>WVWV01000098.1 GCA_011773845.1 Lysobacterales bacterium
CGCCCGGGGTTGGCCGAGGACGTGGCGAACGCCGCGTTGTGGCTCGCAAGCGACGAATCGGGTTATACGTCCGGCCACACCTTGACCACGGACGCGGCAATCACGGTAGGTGCAAGCACCAATCCGATCGCGTTCGCGGAGTACGAGCCCCTGTTCCGCGAAGCCGGCAAGAAGGGACTGTAGGCGGCGCGCCGTCAGTGCGATCAGCAGGCCCGGCAGGGCCAGGTGGCGTGGTTCAAGCATCCTCGTCTCCGCCAGTCTTCGTGGTGGTTTTCAATCCGCAGCGGGGCGCCCTCGGTCGGGCAGGCCTCGCGTCGCCGCTGCGCATTGCGCTGAAGCACGGCCCCGGGGCCGCGGTCGCGGCTATCGATCTCCGGCTCACCTGCCGGGACGATCCTCCCGGCATGATGCCACGAGCCTGCCGGTTCGGATAAGGGTTTTTGCTGATTCAAATCATGCGCTCGGGGGCCGCGCGGCGCCTGCTTCTGCTAATCTTTCGGAATGGCATCCAAACCAAAAACAATTCAGATATTCCTGCCTGATGGCAATCCCCGAGGCATCGTATAGCGAGGATCACCAGCCGCTCCATCGCTGCGACACTGGTTCCGAGATCACTGCTGAATACGGCGCTGCTACCTGGCTGGATTACAGAAAAGGCGGTTTGTACTTCCTATCCGCGGATATCGTCCAGGATTCAGCGTAGCCACTTTAATCTACTCTGACCCCTTTACTTCCTGCCTGCACTTCACGCCCAATGCCTGGCTCATCGACTGCATTTCAGGTACAACGGATTGGTACAGGGACTTGATCCTTGAATTGGCGCCCACGTAGAACAGGGCATCACTGGTCATTCGTTGCCTGAACGACTCATCGGAATACGTGGTTGCGCCGATCGCCGCCAAGTCAACCAGGGCTGGATCGAGGCCGTCCTTGACGGGATCGAGGTGCTGCCATCCCATGGCGGCAAAGTCCGGTTTGTCGTAAAACTTCCTGACGGCTCCATCGGCATTGGTATCCATGACGTCCAGCATGCCTTCGATCATGGAGTAATAAGCGAGAATGCGGGTCTTCAGGTCATTGTCGAGCAGGATGCTCAGATTGCCGCTTGATTTGAGATCTTCGAATGCAGCCACGCTGGGCCGGAAGGTAAAGGTAATCAGTGAAATGGCTTGCATAGCTTCCTGCATCACCTGTTCCGGCGAAAAAGCGTCCTGCTGGAGCAGCGCCAGCATCCGGTTCGAGGCAGCCAGTCGCTCCTCCGATTTTTCGAGCTGATCCCCGATCTTGACCAGGTCCTGCTCCACGTCTTCATGCAGTTTGCAGTAATAGGCCTGTTCGCGATCGCGCTCCTTATTGAACTCGTTCCAGTTGTTGATCTGGAGCGCGATCAGGATTCCGACAATGACCAGGAGCATTTCGCCAATGGCATAGGGCAGGAAGCGTGAGGATTGGTTTTCCACCATCAGGGATTGCCTGATTCGTCTGAAAAAAGCCAGCATGCCGGAATTTACTCGGTTGCAGCAGCCTGAAAGGGTAGACCAATCAAGGGAGCCGATCCAATTCCCGGCACGAATGGGGTCGGAATCGATTTAATGGATACGACCCTTTTGTCGCGATCAACCCCGGAATGCGTCGCCTATCCCGTAGGAGCGGCGCCCTCGCAGCTGCGTGTCATTGCCAGCATCGAGGACCCACTGCTGATCGTGAAGATCCTTGGGTATGTGCGCAGGTGTGAACAGTTGACCGGCATCGAGGCGCGCGGGCCGCCGGGAAGTGAAGCGGAAGCACGCCAGCAGCCCGGAAAAATTCTCAGGCTCCGAAACCTCTTAAACCGCGCATCAGAGTGCTGGAATCGTAAATCTCGTCTCAAGCAAACCCTAGGTGCTGGTTGAGGATTCGATGCGATTCTGAGGTTCTGTATGGCCCTTTTTGCGGGCTCTAGCAGCAGTGTTCTCGATTCGCTGTGAAGGTCGGTGGATTTTTCTATAAAAATTTTTCTTATCGGTGTCAGAACTGTTCACCGATGAAATTTCCCCAGCCGTTCGAGCACATCCCTATTCAAAGATAGCGGGACTCCTATCTCGGAAAGGGGGGGTGGGGGTTGAATTGTAGCCGCAAGTAACAGGGCAATTTCGACCCAATAACACCCCCCATGCACCCCGAAACTAAAACGGGCTACGCGCAATACACGTAACCCGTTTATTTGTTTGGCGCGCCCGACAGGATTGACTCGCGCCATCCCTGGCGCTCGCCCTGCGGGCGCATTCATATCGTTCATGCGTCCAAATCGGCCATCCTGCCGATTTGTCGAACCTCGGGCGAATCTCCGATTCACCAGTCCAGACACTGCTACGGGCATCCCACACAGCATAAAGGCCACCTCATGGTGGCCTTTATGCTGTGTGGCGCGCCCGACAGGATTCGAACCTGTGACCTCTGCCTTCGGAGGGCAGCACTCTATCCAACTGAGCTACGGGCGCCCGTGAACCGGTTCGTGCGGACCGCCGCGCCCCGCGGGAAGGCGGGGCGGCGTCCGCGCCATCCGGGCCGCGTAGTTTAGCGGCTTTGTACCCACCAAGTAAACGCGCGCCGCCTTCCTGGGCCCCCGCCGAAGGCCTATAATGAGGCCCCTTTTGGGGCGCCCCCGAACGCCCCATATCATGGGTGACCAACAACCGAAGCGAGAGAAGACATGGGCGACAGCGACAAGGTTTTCATGCAGCGATTCAGCGGCATCATCGCGGGGCTGATCATCGTCACCGTCCTGCTGATCGTCATTGCCACCTTCAACGAAAAGCCGGAAGAACTGGACGAGAACCCCAGCCGGCTGGCGCTGGCGACGGCCCGCATCCAGCCGGTGGGTGCGGTGCGAACCGAGCTGCCCGCGCCGGCTCCGCAACCGGCCGCAGCGGTCGAGGTGGCCGCCGAGGCCAGCGCCCCGGCCAGCCCGGACATCGACGGCGCCGGCATCTACTCCCAGGTGTGCATGGCCTGCCACATGACCGGCGCCGCAGGCGCCCCCGTGCCGGGCACGGATGCCTGGGCGGAGCGGGTCGCCAAGGGCGCCGACGTCCTGGTCGCCAACGCCATCAACGGCATCGGCATCATGCCGGCCAAGGGCGGGCGCATGGATCTGTCCGACGAGGAGGTCCAGGCCGCCGTGGAGCACATGCTGGCCCAGTGATGGACTGCCGCCGGCCACCCATCGAAACGCCGCTGCTCGCGGCGTTTTTTTGCATTGCCGCCTGGCTGGGCGGCTGCGGTTCTGCGGAACCGCTGCCGCTGCTGCCGCAAGCCGACTGTGCGGGCGCGGTGACACCGGTGGCGGCCATCCAGGGTGAGGCCCTGCGTTCGCCGATGGAAGGCGAGCGGGTATCGGTCCGCAGCGTGGTGACACTGGTGCTGCCCGGCCGGGGCCTGTTCCTTGAAGACCTGCCGCCCGATGGCCTGGTGTCGACCTCCGACGGGCTGTACGTGGATGATGGCGAGCTGGCCGCCACGGTGAACCCCGGCGACCGGATCGTGGTGGCCGGTGAAGTGGCGGAACTCGGGACGGATGACGGCAGCCTCACGGCACTCACCGACCTGCGGGGCTACCGCCGCTGCGAGCAGGGCATCCCGCCACCCATCAGCGACGCCCGCCTGCCGATGGACAGGCCCGCGCGGGAGGCCCTGGAAGGCATGCACCTGATGCTGCAGCAGCCGCTTTCGGTGACCGATGTCTACCCGCTCGCGCAGGGCCGCCTGGGCATCAGCCAGAACGAATTCCTGCCGGCCCCCACGGAGGTGGCGCGTCCGGGCGCCGAGGCGCGCGAGCAGCGCCGCGCCAACCGCGATCGACTGCTGTACGTCGAACTGGGACCCTACGAGCCCGGCCCGGTGGCGGTGGGCACCAGCGTGCTGGCGGCGCAGGGTGTGCTGGGCGAGGACCGGAAGGGTCACGTGCTGCACCTTTCCGCCGCGCTGCCGGCGGTGCCCATGCCGATCTACCGGGTGCCGCCGCCTGGCGAGGACGAAGTGCGCGTGCTGGGGCTCAACCTGCTGAACTACTTCAATGGTGACGGCCAGGGCGGCGGGTTTCCGGGGGCGCGCGGCGCGCGCAGCGCGGAAGCGTTTGCGGACCAGCGCGAGCGGCTGGCGGGGCTGTTCCGGCATGTCCAGCCGCAGCTGCTGGCCGTGAGCGAACTGGAAAACGACGGCTTCGGACCGGGCAGCGCCATCCTGGACCTGCGCGCCGACCTGGCGGGTCCGGAGGGCACACCCTGGGCCGTCATCGACCCGCATGGAGGCGCGCCGATCGGCAACGCCATCATCACCGTCGGCCTGCTCTACCGCAGCGACCTGCTGGAACCGGAAGGGCCTCCCCAGGTGCTCCCCGGCGGCGTGTTCAACCGCCGCAGCCGCCAACCGCTGGCGCAGAGCTTCCGGCACCGGGCGTCCGGGCTGGCCTTCCTGGTGGTGGCCAACCATTTCAAGTCCAAGGGCGGCTGCCCCGCCGACGGCCCCGACGCCGACAAGCGCGATGGCCAGGGCTGCTGGAACGCCACGCGGGTGGACTCCGCCCGCCGCCTGAGCGCCTGGGTACACGAACTCGCTGGCCGGCTCAGCGATGGCCGGGCCCTGATCCTCGGCGATCTGAACGCCTATCGGCTGGAGGACCCCATCCAGGCGATCATCGAGGCCGGTTTCAAGGACCTGACGGCCTCCGGCGGCTTCCGCCCCGAGTACAGCTACGTCTATGGCGGCGAGGCCGGCACACTCGATTACGCCTTTGCCTCGGAGGCCCTGCGCCCGCACGTGCGCATGGCGCGCATCCTCAACATCAATGCCGGTTACCCGCCGGGCGCGGAACTGGAGCCGTTCTGGCTCGGCGCCTCCGACCACGACCCGGTGCTGGTGGACCTGCGCCTGCGCCAGGCGGCCACCCTCGACTGAAGCACGGGAAAGTAGGCCTCGAAGCATGCCCCGACCGCGGGGCGCAGCGCCGGCCAGACGGCCTCCACCCGGTGCAGCGGATTGGGCCGGCTCAGCCGCGTGCCGATGCCCGCCAGGCTGTGCAGCATCTCGGCCTCGTGGCGGTAACTGGCGAACAGCCCGCGGCGGTCTGCGTACGCCATGAACCGTGCCAGGCGCGCGGGCACCAGGTCGGCATGAGCTGCCAGCAACGCGCGCACCTGCGCATCGTGTTCCGCCAGCCCCTGGGAGGAGAACGACGACCAGCGGCGGGCCAGTTCGTGGTCGAAGGCCAGGTCGATGATGATCCCGGCATAACGACGGAATTCCCGCGGGAAGGTGCCCCGCAGCGAGCGGATCTCGTCCGCGGCATCGGCTGTCCCGTCGATCCAGCGGTGCAGCACGATGCCCTCGCGCATGGCGGGCGGAAAGCCCTGCAACGCCTCGCGCCCGCGCACGAAATCGCCCAAGAGGGCCCCCATCATCAGGCCCTCGTCTCCGGCCGCGAGGTGCAAATGCACCAGGAAGTTCATGCCGCCACCCTATCACAGGCCCGGTGGGCGCTTCTGGCCTGCCCTTGGGATGCTGCGGTATGATGCGGGCTCGCCGGCGGATTTTCCGGAGCGCACCGCATCAGCCAGGTCATCCAACAACCGGAGGACTTTCCCGACCGGCGGGCGGACTTCCAACTGCGGGGTCCCGCCGGCTGGCTGGAGTGCGCCTGCGACCTGCCCAAGCCCGCAGCGGCGGTACCCGCAACCATCGTCCTGTGCCACCCCGGCCCGCAGCATGGCGGCAGCATGCACAACAAGGTGGTCACCATCATGGAGCGCGCCATGCGGGAATTGGGCCTGCGAACCGTACGCTTCAACTTTCGCGGCGTCGGCGCCAGCGAAGGCGCCTTCGACGATGGTTACGGCGAGACCGACGACCTGTTCGCCGTCACCGAATGGGTGCGCAAGACCCGCCCGCGGGACGCGCTGTGGCTGGGCGGTTTCTCCTTCGGTACCTACATCTGCCTGCGGGCTGCGCAGAACCTGAAGCTGGGTCAGCTGATCACCATCGCGCCCGCCGTGAATCGCCACCAGTTCAACGAACTGCAGCGACCGGACTGCCCCTGGCTGGTCATACAGGGCGACGAGGANNAGACCCTGGAGCCGCCCCCGGACCTGGTCATCATGGAACAGGCCGGGCACTTCTTCCATCGGCGCCTGATGGACCTGCGCGGGCTGCTCAAGAACGGCGTGCGTGACAGCCTGCCCCCCAGGCAAGCCAGGGTCACCACCTGAGCTTCGGTGCCGCAACGCCCACTGGCCATCTACCGATCGCTGATCGAGGCGGGACACTACCAGCCGGACCCGCCGCAACGACCCGTGGTGGAGGCCCTCGATGGCCTGTGGCAGGAATTGACGACGCCGCGCCGCGTGGGTTGGGTGGCGCGACTGCGGCGGGCACCGGCCCCGGTGCGGGGCTTGTACATCTGGGGCGGGGTCGGGCGCGGCAAGACCTGGCTCATGGACCTGTTCTACGAGTCACTGCCGCGCCCGGACAAGTTCCGGATTCATTTCCACCGTTTCATGGCGCGCGTGCACGCCGCACTCCGCGAGCGCGAATCGCTGCGTAATCCGCTCGACGACGTGGCCCGCGAATGGGCCGGGCGTTACCGGGTGCTGTGCTTCGACGAGTTCCATGTCTCCGACATCGCCGACGCCATGCTGCTGGGCGGGCTGCTGGCGGCCTTGTTCCGGCGGGGCGTGGTGCTGGTCGCGACCTCCAACCTGGCGCCGGGGTCGCTGTATCGCGACGGCTTGCAGAGAGCACGGTTCCTGCCGGCCATCGACCTGCTCGAGCGACACA
>WVWV01000157.1 GCA_011773845.1 Lysobacterales bacterium
CTGCTGTGGGGCCGGCTGGTGCGCGGCTGGCGGGGACGCCTGGCGGTACGCCTGACCCTCGCGGGCGTGGCGTTCCTGCTGCTATCCTACTTCGGCAGCAAACTGGTGCTCGAGGTGCTGCTGCACCGCAGCTGGCAAGCCTGACGGGCCGCGAAGGAACCCCCCAGCCACTTGGACGAAATCCCCCTCGGCACGCTTTACCTCGCCCTGCTGGTGCTGATCGTGCTGTCGGGGTTCTTTTCCAGTTCGGAAACGGGGCTGATGGCCCTCAACCGCTACCGGCTGCGCCACCGGGCCAACGAGGGCCACCGCGGCGCCCGCCTGGCGCAAACGCTGCTGCACAAGCCCGACCGGCTCATCGGCATGATATTGCTGGGCAACAACCTGGTGAACATCCTGGCCGCCTCGATCGCCACCGTCATCGCCATCCGTACCTTCGGCGCCTCCGGCATCTGGATTTCCACCCTGGTGATGACCATCGTGATACTGATCTTCGCGGAGGTGGCGCCCAAGACGCTCGCGGCGCTGCATCCCGAACGCGTCGCCTTTCCGGCCTCCTACGTGCTGACGGCGCTGCTGCGCGTGTTCTTCCCGATCGTGGTGCTGGTCAATGGCCTGGCCAACTCGCTGCTGAAGCCCTTCGGCGTCCGCAACAAGGCGGAGGTCATCGAGCGCCTCAACCGCGAGGAGTTGCGCACCCTGGTCCAGGAGGGCGGGCAGTTGCCGTCGGTACACCAGCGCATGCTGGTCAACATACTCGACCTCGAGCACGCCGTGGTCGACGACGTCATGGTGCCGCGGGGCGAGATCGTCGGCATCGACCTGGCCGACGACTGGGAGGAGATCCTGCAGCAATTGTCCGCCACCGTGTACACACGCTTGCCCGTGTTTCGCGAGAGCATCGACCACGTGGAGGGTTTCGTGCACGTGCGCACCATCATCGCCAAGCTGTCCCGGGGCACGCTGGATTACGAGGACCTGCTGAAATCGGTCCGCAAACCGTATTTCATCCCCGAAGACACGCCGCTCACGCACCAGCTGCTCGAGTTTCAGCGCCGCGAACGACGCATGGCCCTGGTGGTCGACGAGTACGGTGACATCCAGGGCCTGGTCACCCTCGACGACATCCTGGAGGAGATCGTCGGCCAGTATACGACCGAGGGACGCGACACCCTGCGCCTGGTGCGGCAACTGGACGACGGCAATTTCCTGGTGGACGGCGCAGCAAGCGTGCGCACGCTGAACCGGGTGACCGACTGGAAGCTGCCGCAGGACGAGGCGCACACGCTGAGCGGCCTGCTGATCGAGCAACTCGAAGCGCTACCGGAGGACAAGACCAGCATCCGCATCGGCGATCACATCATGACCATCGTCGACATCAAGGACAACATGATCCGCAAGGTGTTGGTGAAACCCAACCGCGCAGCGACCTGACGGGCCCCACCTGCCACATGCTGATCAATATCCAGTTCCTGCGCTTCGTGGCGGCCATGTTGGTCGTTGTCTACCATTGCGCGCCCCACATCGCGGCGACCGGCGCCGAGCCGGGCGTCCTGTTCGATGTCGGCAACGCGGTCGGCTACGCCGGGGTGGACATCTTTTTCGTGATCAGCGGATTCATCATGATGCACACCACCCGGGGCCTGTCCGGCCCCGCCAGCAGCGGGCAATTCCTGCGCCGCCGTTTCGCGCGGATCTACAGCGGCTACTGGCCCTTCCTGCTGCTCGCATTGGCCGTGTTCGGCTGGGCCCAGCCCGAACGCCTGCAGGAGGCCGACCTGTTTGCCTCGGCCACCCTATGGCCGGGCCGCGTGCTGTTGCTGGCGGTCAGCTGGACGCTCACCTTCGAGATGTATTTTTACCTGTGCTTCGGGGCGCTGGTGCTCGCCCCCGAGCGCTGGCGCGTGGCGCTGGTCGCGGCGGCGCTGGTGTTCATCGTCGCCTGGTGCGGCTACGCCCAGGTGGTGCGCGCGGCTTACAGCACCGACAACCTGCCCTACATCAGCCTGGCCGAGGCCTATATGGCCAGCCCCTACATGGCCGAATTTCTCGCCGGCGCGCTGGTGGCCCATTTCTTATCGCGGCGACCGCAGGGGCCAGGGCTTGCCTGGCNNGGGTATTACGTGGTCGCGCGGGTGACCCTGTTCGGCACCGCCTCGGTGCTGCTGTTGCTGGGCGTGGTGCGCATGGAAAATGCGGGACGGGTCGCGCCGCTCCGCTTCAGCCTGCTGTGCGGCGGCGCGTCGTATGCCATTTACCTCAGCCACACCCTGGTGCTGACGGTGACCCAGCACCTCGGCCTCAATGCCTGGCTGCGCGGGACGTCTCCATCGCTGGTGCGTGTCACCTTCATCGCCCTGTCGCTGTTCATCCTGGCCCTGAGCGCGCTGCACTACCGTCAGATCGAGCGCCGATTGCACGGGGTATTCCGGCGCTGGCTGGGCGTTCAGCCGCAGCGTTGACCCGTCGTCTGGCTCAGTCGAAGATCCGGTTCAGAACTTCCGCGAGCGTCGCCGCCGCCTCCACACGGAGGCCCTTGGGTGGCTTCTTGGGCAGATTCGCGTGCGGCAGCACCACGCGCTGAAAACCCTGGCCAGCCGCCTCGCGCAGGCGTTCCTCGCCGCCGAACACCGGCCGGATCTCTCCCGACAGGCCCACTTCGCCAAAGGCGATCAGCTTCTCCGGCAGCGCCCGGCCCCGGTAGCTCGACAGCACCGCCAGCATCACCGGCAGGTCCAGGCCGGTATCCGCCACGCGCAACCCCCCCACCACGTTGACGAACACGTCCTGCTGGCCGAGGCTGACACCGCCATGGCGGTGCAGTACCGCCAGCAGCATGGCCAGGCGGTTGTGCTCCATGCCGAGCGCCACCCGGCGCGGGTTGGCCAGGTGCGTTTCATCCACCAGCGCCTGCAGCTCCACCAGCAGCGGCCGGCTGCCCTCGCGGATCACGGTCACGATGCTGCCCGCGGCCGGTTCCGACTGGCCGGACAGGAAAATGGCCGAGGGGTTGCGCACCTGGCGCAGCCCCTTGCCCGTCATCGCGAACACGCCCAGCTCGTTGACCGCGCCGAAACGGTTCTTGAAGGAGCGCACGATGCGGTAGCGGCTGCCACTGTCGCTCTCGAAATAGAGCACCGCGTCCACCATGTGCTCCAGCACCCGCGGGCCGGCCAGCGCACCCTCCTTGGTCACATGTCCGACCAGGATCACCGCGCAGTCCTGCTGCTTGGCAAAGCGCACCAGCGCCGCGGCCGATTCCCGCACCTGGCTCACGGAGCCCGGCGCCGAATCAAGCTGCTCGGAGTAGAGGGTCTGGATGGAATCGATCACCATCACGCCCGGCCGGACGCTGGCAGCCGTGGCGAGCACGTGCTCCACGCAGGTCTCGCTGAGGCACTCGAGGCGCTCCGCATCCAGTCCCAGCCGCTCCGCGCGCATGGCGATCTGCTGCAGGGACTCCTCGCCGGATACGTACAGGCAGCGGTTCGTGGCGCCCAGCGCCGCCACCGCCTGCAGCAACAGCGTGGATTTACCGATGCCGGGATCGCCGCCCAACAGCACTACCGAGCCGGGCACCAGCCCATCGCCGAGCACGCGATCGAGTTCGTCCAGCCCTGTCGGCAGCCGCGCCACGTCGCCGGCAGCGACTGCCGACAGGCGCGTGACGGCGGCGGGAGCCTGGCCTGTGTGGCCGAGGCGGCTGGTGGCCGGGCTGGCGGGGACCCGGAATTCCTCGATGGTGTTCCATGCCCGGCAGTCCGGGCACTGCCCGGCCCACTTGGGCTGCGTGCTGCCACAGGCGTTGCATTGGTAGGTTGTGCGGGTCTTGGCCATGCGAGCTCCCCTGCTGCGCCCCTTGTAGCAGATCGGGACCGTGACCTCCAGCCCAAGACAGTCCCGGGCCGGTTTCCTACAATAATCAGGTGTCTTTCGACAATGCTGAACGGTGCGCAGAGAGCAGGAACAACAACTGATCGGAGAGTGCCCTGCCTTCCTGGAAGTGCTCGAGCACGTATCCCGTGTCGCGCCGCTGAACCGGCCGGTGCTGGTGATCGGCGAGCGCGGCACTGGCAAGGAGCTGGTGGCCGCGCGCATCCACTACCTGTCCGGGCGCTGGGATCATCCCTTCGTGAAGATGAATTGCGCCGCGTTGGCCGAATCGCTGCTGGAAACCGAGCTATTCGGGCATGAGGCGGGCTCGTTCACCGGCGCCACCCGCCGCCGCCTGGGGCGTTTCGAACTCGCCAACCAGGGCAGCCTGTTCCTCGACGAGTTGGCCAACACCTCGCATCGCGTGCAGGAGAAGGTGTTGCGGGTCATCGAATATGGCGAACTGGAGCGGGTCGGCGGCAACGAGACCATCCGGACCGATGTGCGGATCATCGGCGCCACCCACGAAGACCTGCCCCGCCTGGCCGAGGCAGGCACATTCCGGCCCGACCTGCTCGACCGGCTGGCCTTCGACGTGATCACCCTGCCGCCCTTGCGGGAGCGGCGCGAGGACATCATGCCGCTGGCGGAGCACTTCGCGGTCAAGATGGCCGGTGAACTGGGCCTGGAGCTGTTCGGCGGCTTCGGCGAGGCCGCGCGCGCGGCCCTGCTCGCGCACGCCTGGCCGGGCAACGTGCGGGAACTCAAGAACGTCGTGGAGCGAGCCGTCTACTCTGCGCAGGATCCGCAGCAGGGCATCACGGACATCGTGTTCGACCCCTTCGAATCGCCCTGGCGTCCGCGGCCAGCGGACGGCGACGGGTCGCAAGCGGCCATGCTTCCTGCTGAGGGGCCGTTCGATTTCAAACAGCACATCCAGGAGCTGGAGATACGCCTGCTGAGGGCAGCGCTGGAGCAGTGCCGGTTCAACCAGAAGAAAACCGCCGAGCACCTCGGCATGACCTACCACCAGCTGCGCGGCTACCTGCGCAAATATGAGCTCACCGAGACCGAGGAATAGCCTGGCGACGCCTCACAGCAAGACCCGATCGACCCGCCCGGTCACCCCGCACACCAGCTCGTAGGGAATCGCATCCGCCCACGTGGCGACCTCTTCCACCGGCAGGCCACTGCCCCACAGCAGCACGTTATCGCCGGCACGCGCGTGTTCGTGGCCACGCAGATCGAGCGTGATCAGGTCCATGGATACCCGCCCCGCCAGGCTGGCCCGCCGCCCGTTGACCAACACGGGGGCGCCGTTGCGGAGGTGCCGCGGGTAGCCGTCCCCGTAGCCGATGGCGCCGACCCCGACCGGCATGTCCTCGGGACACTCGTAGGTCGCGCCGTACCCGACCCAATCGCCCCGCCGGCACGGGTTGATCGCGATCAGCTCGCACGACAGCGACATCACCGGCCGCAGCCCGAGCGCCTCACCGGTCTGCCCGCCAACGGGAGAAATGCCGTACAGCAGGATGCCGGGGCGCACATAGTCCCAGTGCGCATCGGGAAAATTGAGCAAGGCAGCCGAATTGGCCATGGAACGCGCCACGCCGAGCTCATCCGTGGCGGCGCAGAAGGCTTCGATCTGCTGGCGATTGAGCGGGTGGTCGCGCTCGTCCGCACAGGCGAAGTGCGACATCGCAATCACCTCGGACACGCCGGGGATGGACTGCAGCTCCCGCAGCAGCACCGCCGCCTGGTCGGCCGCAAATCCCAGCCGGTGCATGCCGGTATCGACCTTCAGCCACACCACCTGCCCGTCACTGCAGCCCCGCCGCCTGAGCATCTCGAGCTGGTGGGCGTGATGCACCACCAACTCCAGGCCGAGCTCGAGCGCCAGCTCGAAATCATCCGGGTTGGCCGCGCCCTCGAGCAGCAGCAGGCGGCCGGACCACCCCGCCTCCCGCACCTGCCCCGCCTCGCCGGCCGTCGCCACCCCGAACACGTCGGTGCCGGACAGCGCCCGGGTCACGGCCGGGATGCCGTGTCCGTAGGCATCGGCCTTGATCACGCTCACCACGCTGCTGCCGGGTGCGAGGCGACGCACCACCGCGAGATTGTGGCGCAACGCGGACAGGTCGATGCGAGCGACGGTCTTGCGGCTCATCGTGCCCTCAGGTGGCCGGCTCGGGGGCGCGGGTCAACCGGCGGTGTCGCCGCGGAAATAGTCGGGTGCGAAGTTGGCAAAGCGCAGCCACTGGCCCTGAAACACGAGGTTGATGGTGCCGGTGGGCCCGTTGCGGTGCTTGCCGATGATGATCTCGGCCTTGCCCG
>WVWV01000088.1 GCA_011773845.1 Lysobacterales bacterium
CTCTCCCTGACCGACACCCACCGCGAGGGACGGTCCTCGGCTGAGCGGACCGAGAGCTGGAAGGTGCGCCGGGTCGAGGAGTCGGAGGTGTTTCGACGGCTGGTCGAACCCGCCCGGGAGGGAATCGATTTCGCCACCCACCTGGGCTTGCGGGTCGTTGAGGAGGCGCGCAAGGTGCTGCAGGATCCCGTCACGGCCGGCAGCTACGCGCAGGAGGCGGGCGAGATCGTGCGCGAGTTCGTGCATTCGCTGGCCTTGCCGAATGATCCACCGACGCGCTTCAAGGGATGCCTGGGCGTGCGTAAGCAGGTCGCGTGGGCGGAGCCGTTATCGCTGGCCGAAGTCAAGGCCGTCAGCAAGGTGTTCGGCTGTACCGTTAATGACGTGCTGATCTCGGCGGTGAGCGGTGCGATCCGCAGTTACATGCTGGAACGGGGCGACGCGCCGGATGCGGTGGTCGATTTCCGCGCCACGGTACCGGTCAACCTGCGCCCGCTCGAACACGCGCGGGAGCTGGGCAACCATTTCGGCCTCGTGTTCCTGTCCCTGCCGCTGTCGGTCGCCAATCCGCTGGAACGGCTGTACACGGTGAACCAGCGCATGAACGAGCTGAAGTCGTCCAAGCAGGCGGCCGTCACGTTCGGATTCCTGGCCGCCCTGGGCATGGGGCCCAGCGTGCTGCAGAAACCGGTTCTGGACATTTTGAGCCAGAAAGCCTCCGCGGTGCTGACCAACGTGCCGGGACCCCAGTACCCGCTCTACCTGGCCGGCTCGAGAATGGAGCAGTTGATGTTCTGGGTGCCACAGAACGGCAGCATCGGCCTGGGCATCAGCATTCTCAGTTATGACGGCAAGGTATTTTTCGGCCTGATCAGCGACCGCGGGCTGGTACCCGATCCGCATAACATCATTTCCCGATTCAGGCCGGAGTTCGAGAAACTGCTTTACCTGGCCCTGATGCTGCCCCTTGAGGCGCGTCCCGACAGCCTGCTAGCGGAGCGGATCATCATCGGCAGTCCGCCGGCGGGCTGAAAGCCCTCGGTCGGCGTCGGGGTCTACTCCAACTCGGCCAGCGCCGCCTCCACATCCAGCTTCTCCATGGCATCCTTCGGGGACATCTCGGAGGCCCGGACATACAGTTCCGTGACCTCGTCCAGCCTGCGTTCCCCGAACAGCAGGTACAGCCCATTGGCGCACTCGATACGGGCGATGGGTGAGTCCGGGGTGAGTTCGAGGGCGCGCTCGAAATGCTCCAGGGCCGCCTCGATGCTCGCCCCGTAGGTCATGGCGCCAATCATCTTGCCCACCTTGTCGATGACCTCCGCGTGGTACATCCCGAATGCCGTGTGGGCCTCGGAATGCTCGGGGGCCAGGGTGAGGGTGGCCTCCAGGGCTTGCTGGATCCTGGCGCCCACGCCCTGCCGCAAAGCCTGCATGACGGAGATGCTCTGGCTGTATCGTCCCAAATTGAACGCCAGGAAGTAGTGGGTGTTCGGATCGTCGGGCAAAACCTGCGCGGCGCGCTCAGCGCGCTCGACAGCGTTCAGGAAGATCTCGCGGCGTCGGCCCTCATCAGGCTCCAGGTAGGTCGCGTAAATGCCTGCCGCCTTGTTGGCGGCGGCGTGGGCGAGGTAGCCGCAGCGCTCCGCACGCGCCACCGCCCCCTGGAAGTCACCACCATGGAAGCAGCGCCAGGCCTGCCGGATATCGGCGGCCAGCTGCGCGAGATTGCCATCGAAGGCGGCCGGCGCGGCTTCGGGGTATTCCTCGAGCTGGCGTGCCACCCACTCGGGGTCAGGAAACACCATGCCGTCGCCGCGGTGCAGGTCCGGCCAGGCCTCGGCGAGACGCTCGCCGGGATAGTCGAATTCGGATGCGTTATGGGGAAATGGATGCCAGCGTTCCATGGGATTCCTGCTCTGCGAGTTGACGCCTTAATGCGGCCCGATCTTAGGGTGTTTGCTCTAATTTCCGGCGCTAGGATATACCCATATCATCATCAGCGCTCGCCAGCGCAAGGAGCATGAAATGGCTAAGAAGACACTGAAAAAGAAGGTACAACCGAAAGCAGCCGCCGGCAAGTACGCGGCGCCGGTGGTCGACACGGCCCGCGAGATCTGGCTGGCCGGCCTGGGTGCATTTTCAATGGCCCAGCAAGAGAGCGGCAAGCTGATCGAACAGGGTAACAAGCTGTTCGAGAAACTGGTTGCCGAGGGCACCAGCCTGGAGAAGAAAACGCGTGATGCCGCGGGCACCGCGGTGGGCGATCTCCGCGGAGATATGGAATCACGGGTCGACTCCGTGAAACAGCAGGCGGCGGACAACTGGGACAAGCTGGAAAACATCTTCGAGGATCGCGTGGCGCGCGTGCTCGGCCGCCTGGGCGTGCCGACCGCGGATGACGTGCACAAGCTGTCCGATCGCGTGCAGAAGCTGTCCAAGCAGGTCGCAGAGCTGTCAAAGGCCAAGACCAATGGCGCCAAGGCGCCGGCGGCACGCAAGGCAGGCACCAAGAAGGCTGCCGGGCGGACCGCAGCGCGGTAGCACGCCGCAGGCATTTTGGGCTTCGGGGCCGGCATGAGTGCCGGCCCTTTTTTCAGGCCTCGCGATACTGGGTGATCAGCGCGGTGATCTGGCTGGCTTCCGGCTGTCGCAGGTAGGGCAGGAGCAGGTGCAGTACACGGGCGACCGCCCGGGGGAGAATCGAGCCGTCCTCGAGGCCGGGATCCCCCTCAGCCTCAGCGAACGGAATCCAGCTGCTCATCACCAGCAGCAGGTTATCGAGCAGCAGTTGCGCATCGTCCGCCCCGATCTCCATGATCCCGTGGCTCACGAGCCCGCCGAGCAGGCGTTCCAGTGTCCGGCGTTGCTTGGCAAGGAGGCCGTGGAAGGCTCTGCGCAGGTTTGGAATGCGCGCGCAGAGGTCGTCGAGGTTGCGGTACAGGAAGCGGAACCGGCCCATGGTTTCGAACATCAGGTGCAGGCGCAGCCAGAGTTCCTCGGTGTCCGGCCGCTCGTTGTCTCCCAGTTCAAGCACTGGCTGAAGGCTGATGAGGTAGCGCTTGAACAGCTCCAGCGCGATGTCGTCCTTGCTGTGGAAATGGTAATAGAGGTTGCCGGGGCTGATGTCGGCCTCGGTGGCGATGTGGTTGGTTGACACGTTGGGCTCGCCGTGGCGGTTGAACAGCGCGAGGCTGGTCGCCAGGATCAGTTCCCGCGTGTCGCGGCGTACCATGTCGGAGGTTCCGGGGCTAGTGACCGGGATCTGCGCCCAGGGAGCGCGCGAGGTCGATGTACTGCTGCTGGGCTTGTTCACGCGGCAGGCCCTGGAGTGCCTCCCAGGCTTCGAACTTGGCCGCCGCGACGAAATCGAAGATGCCGGGCCTTGGGCCGTGCGCGTCGCCCTCGGAGCCTTGCTTGTACAGGGCATAGAGGCGCAGCAGCACGTCGTTGTCCGGGCGTTCCTGCAGGTCCTTCACCGCTGCCGCCGCCTGTTCGAAGAGCGGCTTGATTTCGGTCATCTGAAAATCCTCGGTCAGGCAACACAATGGGCCGGGTCGTACCGAAACGATCTGCTAAGATCGTAGCACGTGGCACACAGGATGTGCCTGACCTGCGCCATCGGAGCATGTCTATGAATTACTTCATCACCGGCGGTACCGGCTTCATCGGCCGTCACGTTATTCAGCTGCTGCTGGAGAAGAAGAAACAGGCCCGCATCTACGTCCTGGTGCGGCGCGGTTCACGCGCAAAGTTCGACAAGCTGCGCAGGCGTTGGGGCGCCGAGAGCGAGCGCGTGCTGCCGATCACCGGCGACCTCACCCGCTCGATGCTGGGGGTGCCCGCCGCCAAGCGCCGGGAGCTGGCAGGAAAGATCAACCACATGTTCCACCTGGCGGCCGTGTATGACCTCATGGCCGATGCCGACGAGCAGGTGCCGGTGAACGTCAAGGGCACCCAGAACGCTTTGCGCTTTGCTGAAAATATCGGCGTCAAGCGTTTCCATCACGTCAGTTCGATTGCCGCTGCCGGTCTCTATCAGGGCGTCTTTCGGGAGGACATGTTCGAGGAGGCTCACGACCTCGACCATCCCTATTTCCGCACCAAGCATGAATCCGAGGGACTGGTGCGGCACGAGTGCCGCGTGCCGTGGCGCATCTACCGCCCGGGGATCGTGGTGGGCCACTCCAAGACCGGCGAGATCGACAAGATCGACGGGCCCTATTATTTCTTCAAGCTGATACAGAAACTGCGCAGCGTGCTGCCCGCCTGGATGCCGACGCTGGGGATCGAAGGGGGACGAATCAACATGGTTCCGGTGGATTATGTCGCCAGCGCCATGGTCCATATCGCTCACCGGCCCGGTCTCGACCGGCAGTGCTTTCATCTCACCGACCCCAAGCCGAAGCGTATTGGCGAGGTGCTGAACCTGTTTGCGGAAGCCGCGCATGCCCCGCAGATGACCATGCGGGTCGACGCGCGCCTGTTCAATTACATACCTTCCGCGGTCAAGCAGGGCCTGCGCATGTTGCCGCCGGTCCGACGTATTTCAGACCAGGTGATGAAAGACCTCGGCATGCCGCCCGGCATTCTCAGGTTCGTCAACTATCCCACCCGCTTCGATTGTCGGGAAGCGGAACGCGCCCTGCAGGGCAGCGGCATCCAGTTGCCGCGGCTGGAGGATTACGCATGGCAACTCTGGGACTACTGGGAACGCAACCTCGACCCGGATCTGTTCATCGATCGCAGCCTCAGGGGGCATGTCGAGGACCAGGTCGTGGTGATCACCGGGGCGTCCTCCGGGATCGGCCGGGCGACCGCCGTGATGATGGCCCGGGCGGGAGCCAAGGTCATACTGGTGGCCCGCGGCGCGGAACAGCTGTCCGTCACTCAGGCGGAAATCCGGGACGAGGGCGGCCAGGCCTGGAGTTTTCCGTGCGATATCACTGATCTGGATGCGTGCGATCGGCTGGTCGAGCGCATCCAGAAGCAGCATGGGCCCATCGAGGTTCTGGTCAACAATGCCGGGCGCTCGATCCGACGATCCATTGCCTTGTCTTTCGATCGCTTTCACGATTTCGAGCGCACCATGCAGTTGAACTATTTCGGCGCGCTGCGCCTCATCCTGGGGGTGCTGCCCGGCATGACCAAGCGGCGCTCGGGGCAGATCATCAATATTTCCTCGATTGGGGNNCCGGTTCTCCGCGTACGTGGCCTCAAAATCGGCGCTGGACGCCTTCTCCCGTTGCGCGTCGTCCGAGTACAGCGACATGGGCATCTCGTTCACCACCATCAACATGCCGCTGGTGCGCACGCCGATGATTGCGCCCACCAAGATCTACGACAACCTGCCGGCAATTACTCCGGAGGAAGCGGCGCAGATGGTGAAACAGGCGGTGATTTACCGCCCGCAGCGGATCGCCACGCGGCTCGGGATCTTTGCCGCCATGCTGCATGCCATGGCGCCCAAGGTGGCCGAGATCATCATGAACAGCGCGTTTCGAATGTTTCCGGACTCAGCCGCCGCGCGGGGCATTGCCGAGGCGCAGCAACAGGCCTCGCAGGAGCAGATTGCATTCGCGAGCCTGATGCGGGGCATTCACTGGTAGTGGCAGTCGCCCGTTCAGCGGGCGATCTGGCTTTCCAGCACGTCCATCAGGTCATCGAGGGTCTTGGCCAGCTCCCGGGTCACCGGAGCGTGCGAGGACCGCCCGTCGCCGATGCTGCTGGTCAGGGTCCGCGATGGATCGCGCAACAACTTGGTGCGCAGGCGCATGCCATGCCGCTTCAGGATGGGGTTGATCTCGGCCGCGCGCGTCAGCAGGTCACGCCGCGTGGACTGGTAGGCGTGCTCGCACAGCGCGTTGCGGCTCGCGTAACTGAAAATATTGGTGAAGAAGATTTCCTCGTCGTCGCGGTCGGGCTCCAGCAGGACCAGGTCCGCGGCGGGATGGCTGCTGCGGTATTTTTGAAAGCCGATTTTCATGCGTGACTGGATCAGGGCGCGAAAGGTCTGCGACAGGATCAGCGGCAGGCCGCCACTGATCAGTTTGCGGGCCGGAATGTGCGGATGCCGGGCGGCGTCGCCGGCCGCGTACGGCACCAGGGGATTGATGCCGATTAACAGGTCCACGCCCTCGTCCAGGGCCGCCGAGGCGTGCAGCGTGCGGCGTAACGCGCCGTCGACGAAAAACCGTCCGCCGAGTTCGACCGGCGGGTACAACCCGGGCAGCGCGGCGCTCGCCTGAACCGCGCGGGAAATCGTCACGTCGCGGTGCTCGGCGCTCCCGAAGCGCACCGCGGCGCCGCTGTCGAGGTCGACCGCGACCACGTACAGTTTGCATTTCAGGTCCTGGAAGCGATTGCTCTGCCCGGTCTGGGCGAACGACTGCTCGAGGAAATCGTGGATGGTCTCATTGTTGAAGATGCCGGCTGGCACTGCCTTGCCCAGCTCGCCGATCAACTGCGAGACACTGGCATGCATGGGGTTGCGGATCATCTGGAGCAGGGTGCCGCTCACGATCGATGGCACCTGCGCGGCCCGATCAAGGTATTCCCGGTAGGCCGGGCGCAGGAAGCGCTCCGGTTCGAAGCGCAGGCTCGCGTACTCAGCGCCCATGAACACCCGGCAGATCTCGGCGGTGGTCATGCCATTGGCCAGGCTGGCGGCGATGAAGGCGCCCGCGCTCACCCCGACGTACACATCGAGATCATGCAGGCGCAGCCCCTCGATGCTTTCATCCAATGCGCGCAAGGCGCCCAGTTCGAAAATGGCGCCGACCGGTCCACCACCGGCGATGGCCAATCCCATTTTTAGGTGATCTCGATCGCGGCGGGGAGTGAGTGCCTGGTGTATCGTGAGCATGCTCGACGGGTGGCAGCTGGGCCTGCTCCGATTTTAGCCGCCGGTGGCAGTCGTTGGCCAGCCCATGAATCATGCTGCGCGCTCTGCGGGCTTGCCAGAGTAACCTGGAGGTCATGGTCATGGTGAACGTGAATGAAGCGGCGCCCGACTTCGCACTGCCACTGCCGAGCGATACGGGCGAGACATTTCGGTTGTCGGAACAGCGCGGCAAGAAGCTGCTCCTGGTGTTTTATCCGGGTGATAACACACCGGTTTGCACCCGCCAATTGTGCGACTATCGCGATGGCATGGAGGCCTTCGAAGGCCTGGGCGTGGACCTGGTCGGGATCAGCCCGGACTCTGCCGAATCGCATGCGAGCTTTCGGGCCAAGTATGCGTTCCCCTTTACCCTGTTGTCCGATGCCGATCTCGAAGTGGCGGAGCGGTACGGGTGCAAGGGCGCTTTCGGCATGAAACGTGCTGTGTTTCTGGTCGATGCCTCGGGCCGGGTGCGTTACGCCCATGTGGAGGCCCTGGCACTGTTCCGGCGCAGCGCCACGGAATTGCTGGATGTCATCGGCAGTCTCGGTGAATGACCCAACACAAGGAACATGCAGAGCGGCTCGGACGGGCTTTGCGCGACAGCCATCGGCAGGCGCTGCGGCTCGACGAGCCGGGTTGCCCGGTGGCGATGCTCGAACGCCTGCAAAGCTGGCAACGCGAGCGCCTCGCGGTCACGTATGCAGACCTGCTGGCCGAGGAGCGGTTTGAACCGGCGGGGTACTTCTTCCTGGCCGAACTTTACGGTGGACTGCATTTTCGCGAGCGGGACCAGCAGGTGGCGCAGGTGCTGCCGGTGATGGTACGGATGCTGCCAGATCACCTGCTGTTGGCTTTATCGGAGGCCTTCGAGTTGCAGGCCATGAGCCTGGACCTGGACTTGTGCATGGCGCACGCGCTGGCTGCGGAGGCCAGCGAGGACCTCGACGCGGCGCTCTACGCCGCTTGCTACCGTGCTTGCGACCGTCAGGAGGAGCGCGCCCGCCAGATCGAGCTCATCCATCGCCTGGGCTTACAGCTGAATGAGGTGGTGCGTCACCGCATGGTGCTGTGGATGGTCAGGGTCATGCGCGGGCCGGCACGCGCGGCTGGATTCGGCGAGCTGCAGGCGTTCCTGGACGGCGGCTTGCAGGCGTTCACCCACATGGGCGATGGCCGGTCCTTCATCGAGACCATCTATCAGCGCGAGCGGACCGTCATGGAACGCCTGTTTGCCGCTGACCCGGATCCGTTCCGGCTCTAGAAACTGCAGCCGAACTCGTCGCTCAGATAGCGAATGATCTCCCGCTCGATCGGTCCCTTGAGCATGGCGAGCAGGAAGCCCAGATGCGCCTTGATCCGCAATTCGCCATCGGTGACCCAGATTTGTCCGTGGACGCCCGGGCGCTCGAAGTGAATGACCTCGCCCTCCCAGGCGTAATCGATATCGAATTTGCGCGCCAGGTCTCGGGACAGATCATTCGCGGCTGAGAGTGCGTCCTCGCGGCTGAGTCGGTGGTGGGCGTGGATATCGATCAGGGACATGTCGCACGGCACGGGTTCGTAGGCGGGCAGTTTAAACCGAGCCGAGATTACGCTGCCACTGCAGGCGGGCTGGAGTCGCCCGCGGACGATTCGTATGATGAACTGACCACCACTCATCGCAGGTGAGGCGAGGAGCAAATGGCCGGGCGTATTTACAACTTCGGACCCGGACCGGCGGCCATCCCGGAAGTGGTGATGGACGAGGTCCGGGAGGCGCTGGGGGATTGCGGCGGCACGGGTCTGCCCATCACCGAATTGAGCCATCGTGACCCCGCATTCGAAGCGATTGCCGAGTCGGCGGAGCAGCGGGTCCGGCGCATCCTGGGCGTGACGGAGGCGTATGCCGTGCTGTTCCTCGCCGGCGGCGCCACCTTCCAGTTCGCGCAGGCGCCCATGAACCTGGCCAGCAACGGGCGGGCTGGCGCCTACCTGGTACACGGTCACTGGGGTCGCAAAGCCCACGCCGAGGCGCAGCGTCTCGGGCTCGGCTGCCTGGTGGCCAGCTCCGAGGCCAGCGGTTTCGACCGCATACCGCCCTCGCGCGACTGGCAATTGCCCGCGACGGCCGCCTACCTGCACCTGGTCAGCAACGAAACGATCAGCGGCGTGCAATTCCACGAATGGCCGCAGGCCGAGTGGCCGCTGGTAGTGGACATGTCCTCGGATCTGTTCACGCGTCCGCTCGATGTCTCTGATTTCGGCGTGGTCTACGCGAGCGCGCAGAAGAACTTCGGCACCGCCGGGCTCAGCCTGGTGCTGGTGCGCCGGGACCTCCTCGAGCGCTGCCCCGAAGACTTGCCCGGCGCACTCTCCTGGCGGGTCCAGGATCAACACGCGAGCCGCTACAGCACGCCGCCGATTTTCGCCTGGTTCCTGGCCGAGCGCGTGCTGGCCTGGCTGGAAGCCCGCGGTGGCCTCGCTGCGATGTCCGAGGAGGGCGCGGCCAAAGCGGCGTTGCTGTATGCCTGCATCGATGCCAGCGAGCTGTACCAAAATCCCATCGACGCCGCCCAGCGTTCGCGCGTGAACGTGCCGTTCACGCTACGTGAGCCGCGCCTGGAAGCGCCCTTTCTGAACGCCGCCGCGGAGGCGGGCATCCGGGGCATCAGGGGCCACAAATCGGTGGGAGGCATGCGGGCCAGCATATACAATGCCATGCCTGAGGACGGGGTCAGGCGGCTGGTTACATTCATGCAGGACTTCGAGCACAGGGTCGCCTGAGGTGGATAAACATGAGTGACAGCAAAAAGACCAAGGCCAGCGATCTCGAGGCGGTTCGTCGGCAGATCGATGAACTCGACGCGCAGATTCAGACCCTGATCAGTGAACGCGCGCGCCTGGCGTTCCGGGTGGGAGAATCGAAAGGGGCGTTGCCGCACGCGGTCGACTACTATCGGCCCGAGCGTGAAGCACAGGTGCTGCGGGCCGTCCTCGAACGCAACGAGGGGCCCCTCAGTGACGCGGAATTGCTGCGTCTGTTCCGGGAGATCATGTCGGCCTGCCTGGCGCAGCAGGAGCCACTCAAAATCGCCTATCTCGGGCCGGAAGGAACGTTTACCCAGCAGGCCGTCTACCGGCATTTTGGCCACTCCGTGCGTGCGCTCGCCCATGCGGCGATCGAGACGGTATTCGAGCAGGTGCAGGGTGCCGAAGCCGATTTCGGAGTGGTGCCGATCGAGAATTCAACCCAAGGCGTGGTTTCCCACACCCTGGACATGTTCCTGGACTCGGAGCTCAAGATCTGCGGCGAAGTGGAAATGCGCATCCACCACAACCTGCTGACGCACGCCCAGAACCTGGCCAGCGTCGAGCGCGTCTACGCCCACCAGCAGTCGTTCTCCCAGTGCCGGACCTGGCTGCGGCGCAACCTGGCGGCTGCCGAGATCATCCCGGTGAGCAGTAACGCGGAGGCGGCGCGCCGGGTGCGCAATGCGCCCGAGGCAGGCGCCATCGCCAGCCTGACGGCAGCGGAGATTTATGGCCTTCCGGTGCTGTTCAGCAACATCGAGGATAACCCGGACAATACGACCCGTTTCCTGGTGATCGGTCGCCAGTTGTTCAGCCCGTCCGGCGACGACAAGACCACTTTGTTGCTGACCGGGCATGAAGGTCCCGGGCTGCTGTACTCGTTGCTGGAGCCGTTGGCACGCCACCAGATCAACATGAACCGCATCGAGTCCCGCCCCTCCAAGCGCGGGCGGTGGAAATACGTGTTTTTCATCGATGTCGACGGGCATATCGAAGAGGAGCCGTTGAAGTCGGCGTTTGGCGATCTGGTCGCATGCAGCGATCAGGCACGGGCGCTGGGTTCGTATCCGCGGGCCGTGCTGACCGCCGCGAAGGCGTCTCCATGAGGCGGCGATGAACGCGCGCGCGCGCCGCGCGGATTCGTGCAACCTCGCTGCGCTGGCGGTGCCAGGGGTCGCCGAGCTGCAGCCCTATCAGCCGGGCAAGCCCATTGCCGAGCTGGAGCGCGAGTATGGCATCGCGGACATCATCAAGCTGGCCTCCAACGAAAACCCGTTGGGTTGCAGCCCGCTGGCGCTCGAGGCGATGCAGCGGGAACTGCCATCCATCGCCCAGTACCCTGACGGCAGCGGTCACGAACTGCGCCACGCGCTGGCCGCCAGGCACGGAGTCGCCCCGGAATGCATCACGCTGGGCAACGGTTCCAATGACGTGCTGGTCCTGTTGGCCGAGGCCTTTCTGCGCCCCGGCCTGGAGGCGGTCGTTTCGCGCTACTGTTTTGCCGTCTATCCGCTCGCCTGCCAGGCGGTTGGCGCAACATTGCGAGTGGCCGCGACGGGATGTACGCCCGGCGGCACGGATCTGAGCCACGACCTGGGCGAGATGCGCGCACTGGTGAACGAGGCGACGCGCATGGTTTTCATCGCCAACCCGAACAACCCGACCGGCAGCTGGCTGGATGAACCCTCGCTGAAGTCGTTCATCGGCTCGTTGGCAAAAGATGTGCTGGTGGTGGTGGACGAGGCCTACCACGAGTACGCCGTGCCTCTCGGAGCCGCGGACGCCAGTACGTGGCTGTCCGAATTCCCGAACCTGGTCGTGACCCGCACCTTTTCAAAGGCCTTCGGCCTGGCCGGTGCGCGGGTCGGCTACAGCCTGTCGTCTGCGCCGGTGGCGGATGTACTCAACCGGATTCGCCAGCCCTTCAACGTCAATAGCCTCGGGCTCGCCGGGGCCAGGGCGGCGCTGGAGGATGAGGCGTTCATCGCGCATTCGGTGCGCACCAACGCGGACGGCCTTCAGCAGCTGGGCTCGGGCCTGGTCTCGCTCGGCCTGGTGGTGGAGCCCTCGGCGGGCAATTTCGTGCTGGTCGGCCTGGGACGGCCCATCCAGGCGGTGTACGAGGGTTTGCTGGCCAGGGGCGTGATCGTTCGCCCGGTGGGGAACTACGGCTTGGAGCAGCATTTGCGGATCACCGTCGGGACCGCGGAGCAGAACGCGATCCTGCTGCGGGCACTCGCAGAGGTGCTGGATGGCGGGCATGGATGATTCGCTCGAGGTGGCGCCCGCGGCCGGTCCGCTGATCGGCGACCTCCGCCCGCCCGGTGACAAGTCGATCACCCATCGGGCGCTGATCCTGGCCGGTTTGGCGCGTGGCCAGTCCCGGCTGCGAGGCCTGTTACGCAGCGCCGATACCGACGCGACGCGGGCCGTCATGAGCCAGATGGGGGCCCGCTTCGAGAGGGANNGAGAGGGATGGAGATGCGCTGCTCGCCACCGGTGTCGGCGTCGCGGGCCTGGCCGCACCGAAGGCGCCGCTGGACGTTGGCAATTCGGGTACCGCGATGCGCCTGCTGGCCGGCGTACTGGCCGCGCAACCCTTCGAATCGATGCTCACGGGTGACGCCTCGCTGAGCCGCAGGCCGATGCGCCGCATCATCGAGCCGCTGGGCATGATGGGCGCGGACATCGAGGGCAGTGCGGCCGGTACGGCGCCGCTGCGGATTCGCGGACAAGCCCTGCACGGGATCGACTACGTGCTGCCTGTGGCCAGTGCGCAGGTGAAATCCTGCCTGCTGCTGGCGGGCCTGTATGCCGACGGGCTGACGCGCATCACCGAGACGGTGCGTACCCGCGACCACACCGAGCGCATGCTCCCGGTGTTCGGCGTGACGCTGGAGGGACCCTGCGCGGTGCGGGGCGTGGCGGCTTTGAAGGCGGGTGAGCTGGAGGTGCCGGCGGATCCGTCATCGGCCGCATTCCTGCTGGCGGCCGCACTGTTGGTACCGGGCTCGGACCTTTACCTGCGTGGGGTCGGGGTCAACCCGACCCGCGACGGGTTCTTGCGGGCCCTGCAGCAGATGGGGGCGGCGCTGGAAATCCGGCCATGCCCGGAGGTGGGGCCGGAACCGATCGCTGATATCCGCGCACGTTATTCGGGCCGGCTCAGGGGCATCGATCTGCCGGCGGCCTGGGTGCCGGCCACGGTCGACGAGGTACCGGTGCTGATGGCTTTGGCCGCCAGCGCGGAGGGGCGCACCCGGATTCGTGGTGCGGGTGAATTGCGGGTCAAGGAGAGCGACCGCCTGAGCGTCATGACCCAGGGTCTGCGCGCCCTCGGGGTCCCGGTGCGGGAATATGAGGATGGAGTAGACATCGAAGGCATATCCGCGCTGAGGACAGCGCCGCTGGACGCGGCCGGCGATCATCGCTGCGCGATGAGTTTCGCGGTACTGGGCCTGCTGGTGCCTGGCGGGNNGTGCCTGGCGGGGTGCGCATTCATGATGCGCGGGAAATCGACACCTCCTATCCGGGCTTCACTGCCGACCTGGGGGCGTTGGGCGCGCAACTCGCCTTCGGGGCGAAGGCCGGGGGTTAGGGCGAGTGGAACGCGTACCCGTGATCACCATCGATGGCCCGCTGGGTTCCGGCAAGGGCACGATCGCCAACGCACTGGCCAGCCAGTTGGGATGGCATCTGCTGGACAGCGGGGCCCTGTATCGCCTGGTGGCGATAGCAGCGCTGGATGCCGGGCTGGGGCCGGGGGACGAGGAGGCGCTCGCGGAATTGGCGGCGAGGCTTGATGTCCAGTTTGCGGACAGCGGTGACGATCAGGAAACCAAGCTGAACGGTGCACGCGTCGGAGCGCGTTTGCGATCCCAGGAAGTCAGTGCCATGGCGTCCCGGGTGGCGGCGCTGGCGGGCGTGCGCGCAGCCATCGTGAAGCGTCAGCAGGACTTTCGTCGACCGCCGGGCCTGGTAGCGGACGGCCGCGACATGGGCACGGTCATTTTTCCCGATGCCCCGCTCAAGATCTACCTCACGGCCAGCGTGGAGGTCAGGGCGCAGAGGCGATATAAGCAGTTGAAAGAAAAAGGGGAAAGTGTTAATCTCTCGCGCCTTTTCCGGGACATCGAAGAGCGCGACAAGCGAGACAGGACTCGCCGCATCGCGCCGCTGAGACCTGCGGCAGATGCGGTCATCATCGATTCCTCGGAATTATCCATCAAGGAAGTGCTGGCCAAAATTAAGCATTTGCTTGAGGAAAAAGATATATCTATCTGAAAAACAATAGATAGTAATAGGTGCCATTTTGCGAAATGGTGAATTGCAACCGGCGTAAGCCGACTAACCTGGGTGGACCGCGGCCAGCCGCGGGTCCGTTGAGTAACGAATCTAATGACTGAGAGTTTTGCTGAATTATTCGAACAAAGCCTGGTTTCCCGCGATCTGAAACCCGGCTCCATTGTCACCGGCACGGTGGTTGAAATCCGAAACGACGCGGTTGTCGTAAACGCCGGGCTCAAATCCGAAGGTATCGTTCCCATCAGTCAATTCCGCAGCGCCGAAGGCGAGTTGGAAGTGGAAGTGGGCGATTCCGTGGAGGTCGCACTCGATACGGTCGAGGACGGGTTCGGGGAAACCCGCCTGTCACGCGACAAGGCCAAGCGCGCTCTGGTATGGGACAAGCTCGAATCGGCCTTTGGCGATGACGATGTCGTGCAGGGCAAGATCAGCGGCAAGGTCAAGGGCGGCTTTACCGTCGATATCGACGACATACGCGCGTTTTTGCCCGGTTCGCTGGTCGATGTCCGGCCAGTGCGCGATCCCGTGTACCTCGAAGGCAAGGACCTCGAGTTCAAGATCATCAAGCTGGACCGCAAGCGAAACAATGTCGTCGTGTCCCGCCGCGCGGTCGTGGAATCCGAATTCAGCGCCGAGCGCGAGGCCCTGCTGGAGCAGCTCGAGGAGGGCGCCATCATCAAGGGCGTGGTCAAGAACCTCACCGACTACGGTGCGTTCCTCGACCTGGGCGGCATCGATGGGCTGCTGCACATTACGGACATGGCCTGGAAACGGGTACGGCATCCCAGCGAGGTCGTCAATGTCGGCGATGAGCTGGACGTTCGCGTATTGCGTTTCGATCGTGAGCGGNNGGATCCCTGGAGCGACCTGTCGCGCCGGTATCCGGTGGGTACCCGCCTGTTCGGACAGGTGACCAACATCACCGATTATGGCTGTTTCGTGGAGATCGAGGATGGGGTGGAAGGCCTGGTGCACGTCTCCGAGATGGATTGGACCAACAAGAACGTCAACCCGGCCAAGGTGGTTCACACCGGGCAGGAAACCGAGGTGATGGTGCTGGAGATCGACGAGGAACGTCGCCGCATCTCGCTGGGCATGAAGCAGTGCGCCGCCAACCCGTGGGAGGCGTTTGCCGCCACCCACAACAAGAACGACCGCGTGACGGGTGCCATCAAGTCGATCACCGATTTCGGCATCTTCATTGGTTTGGAGGGTGGTATCGACGGTCTGGTTCATCTCTCCGACATATCGTGGCTGACGCCCGGGGAGGAAGCCGTCCGCAACTTCAAGAAGGGTGAGGACGTCGAGGCCGTGGTGCTGGCGGTCGATCCCGAGCGGGAGCGCATTTCGCTCGGCATCAAGCAGCTGGACCAGGATCCGTTCGCGACTTTCATGGCGTCCAATCCGCGCGGCAGCGTGGTCAAGGGTACCGTCAAGGAAGTCGATGCCCGCGGGGCGGTCATCGAGCTGGCTGACGGCGTGGAAGGCTACCTGCGCGCCTCCGATATCAAAAAGGAGCGCGTCGAAGACGCCACCCGGGAGCTGTCGGTGGGTGACGAGGTCGAGGCCAAGTTCGTGAGTCTCGATCGCAAGAACCGGACCCTCAGCCTCTCGATCAAGGCGCTCGAAGACGCCGAGCTCGCGGAGGCATTGCAGGAGTATCGGCAGAGCTCCGGTGCCAGCGGCACCACCTCGTTGGGTGAACTCCTGAAAGAGCAATTGGATCAGGGTAATTGACGCGCGGGGCGGGTGAGCGCCCACGCTCACCCGCCAGGCCGCGCCTAGGGCCAGGCAAGCCTGGCAACTGGAAACGACCATGACGAAATCAGAACTCATCGATCGGCTTGCAGAGCAGCAACAGCATCTGGCGCACCTGGACGTGGAACTGGGCGTCAAATCCGTTTTGGAGCAGATGAGCGCATCGCTGGCGGCTGGCGAACGCATCGAAATCAGGGGCTTTGGGAGCTTCTCGCTCCACTACCGCGCGCCGCGTATGGGACGCAACCCAAAAACGGGTGAGGCGGTTGCCCTGCCGGGCAAGCACGTTCCGCACTTCAAGCCGGGAAAGGCACTGCGGGAGCGCGTCAACCACCGTTGACGGCAAGCGCTCCGTCGCACCGGAGGGCAGCATGAATCGCATCGGCTTTGTGCTCGCGGCCGCAGTAGCCATCGCCCTCGGGCTCGTGCTGGGCACCCTGAACCCCGAGCATACGACCCTCGACCTGCTGTGGCTGCGACTGGAGTGGCCGCTGGGCCTGCTGATCTTGTGCGCGTTTGCCGGTGGCCTGCTGCTGGGCGTGCTGGGCGTGTGGTTCGCTCAGGTGTTGCCGCAGCGCCTTAAGCTGGCGCGCCTGCAATCCCGCCTCGAGCGCTCAGGAGCCGGGGAGAGCCAGCCCGATAATGACTGAAATCCTGCTGCTGGCGCTGATCCCTCTTGCGATATGGCTCGGCTGGTGGCTGGCCCGCAGCGCCTCCACGAGGCGCGAACGAAAACGCAACCGGCTGTTCAGCAACCAGTACTTCCAGGGGCTCAATTACCTGCTCAATGAGCAGCCTGACAAGGCTATCCAGGTGTTTCTGGAGATGGCGGAGGTCAACAAGGATACCGTCGAAACCCATATGGCCCTGGGCAGCCTGTTCCGGCGCCGCGGCGAGGTCGACCGCGCCATCCGATTGCATCAGAACATCATTTCCAAGCACTCCCTCGACGAACGGCAGCGCACGCGGGCCCTGCTCGAGCTGGGCGAGGACTATATGCGGGCTGGCCTGTTCGACCGGGCGGAGCGGTTGTTCAGCGAGCTGATCGAGCGCAACGTGCACGCGCCCTCCGCCTTGTGGAACCTCCTGGACATTTACCAGCAGGAGCGGGAATGGCAACAGGCGCTGAACCAGGCGGCTCGACTGGACCGGCTTGGCACCCCGGGCATGAGCGTTTACATGGCGCATTTCTGCTGCGAGCTGGCGGAGGCCGAGCTCGCCGCAGGTAAACCGGAAGCGGCGCGCCGGCATTTGCGGCAGGCCCGGCGTCACGACCCGGAGAGCATTCGCGCGCAGTTCATCCAGGCGCGCATCGCGGCACATGGCGGTGACCACGTTTCCGCAATGGAATGCTACGAGCAGATTGCTGCACTGGAGGCGGATTATCTTCCGGATCTGCTGGACGCCTATTTTGACAGCGCGCGCCGGGCGGGGCTTGAAGCGCGCGCCCGGGCGCAGCTGGAGACATGGAGTGAGGCGTACGACGGCATCAGCGTGGTGTTGCGCAAGGCGGAATTTCTGCAGGAGGAACAGGGCCTCGGCGCGGCCGCAGCTTACCTGGCTCGGACCTTGTCGGACCGACCATCGGTCAGGGGTCTCGACCGCCTCATGGCGATGAAGCAGGAGGGTGGGCCGGACATCGAATCGGGCGAGGAGGTTTTGCGGACCGTCGCGCAACGATTGCTGGCCAGCCAGTCGACCTACCAGTGTTCGCACTGCGGATTCAGCGGGCAGGCCCATAACTGGCAGTGCCCGAGTTGCAAGAAGTGGAGCACCGTACGGGTGATCCGCGGCGTACTCGGGGAGTAGGGGGGGGTTCTGCATGAGCTGGCTTGCGGCATCCAGCTGGCTGCCAGCGGCCCTGCTCGCGGCCGGGCTGTCGTGGCTGGCCGTCGGCATGTTGCGCCGCCACGCCGTGCAAAAAGGCATTGTGGCCCTGCCGGGGGCGCGCCAGAGCCACGACCATCCGGTTCCGACCGGTGGCGGGTTGGGCCTGGTGGCCGCCATTTGCCTCGTCTCCCTGATCTCGGCTGCGCTCGGCGGTTTGCCCGTGCACTGGGTTGGCGGGGTGCTGCCTGGCATGGCCATTTTGAGCGTGATGGGCTGGATGGACGATTCCCACTTCTTGGGCAGGCTGCCCCGCCTGCTCGTTCAGTTTGTCGTCAGTTTGTCGCTGGTAACCTGGCTCGCATCGGGACCGCAAGCCTGGAGCGTCGGCTGGGTCCTGCTTGTGGGAACGGGGCTGGTGTGGGTCATGAACATGTACAACTTCATGGATGGCAGCCACGGCATGGCGGGTTTCCAGGGCGTGTTCGCGGGCCTGGTGAGCGCGGTGCTGCTGGCTCATGCGGCGCAGCCGGAGTTGGCGTTGGCGGCGCTCGTCGTTGCCGCGGCCTGCGCGGGGTTCCTGCCATGGAATTTCCCCCGTCCGCGGATTTTCCTGGGGGATGCAGGCAGCGTGCCACTCGGTTTCGGACTGGGCGCCCTGTTGTTGCTGGGGGTGCGCGCAGGAGCGCTGGAACCCATGGTGGCCTTCGCAATCCTGAGCCTGTTCCTGGTGG
The DNA here is from genome assembly GCA_011773845.1 of Lysobacterales bacterium. GTDB lineage: Bacteria > Pseudomonadota > Gammaproteobacteria > Xanthomonadales > SZUA-36 > WVWV01. Next base: position 18,301 of record WVWV01000088.1, read on the forward strand.
ACAGCACCCTGACCCTGCTGGTCAGGGTAATTAGGGGTGAGCGGTGGTATACTGCGCACAAACAACACTTATATCAACGGCTGATCGCGCACGGATGGACGCACGGCCGCGTTCTCGCGCTTTACCAGGCCGTTAACATGTTGGTAGTGACGCCGGCCATCGTGCTGGCACTGATGTACCCGAAATACGCTTGGCCCATCACGGGGCTGCTGGCCCTGGTCCTGGCTGCGGCTTGGCGTATCGCATCTCTCCGCCTGGAGGTGCAGAAGTGAGCGCCAAAAAGACGAAAGAACTGCTTCAAATACTGCGCCATCCACGCGCTGCGGTCATCTGCCATGATCTCATCATGGTCGTGGCGGCCCTGACAGCCGCCAGTTGGCTGGTCGAGCGGATTTCCGGACTCCCGGTTCTCAGTGCAGCCTATTTTGCCGACGAACTGATCATTGTCCTGCTCCTGCAAGGAGCGGTGTTGTGGGCGACCGGCCTATACCGCGGGCTGTGGCGATTCGCCAGTTTCAGGGACATGTGGAACATTGCCAGGGCCGCCGTGTTTGGGACCGCCCTGATCATCATGGGGCTGGCCGCGATGCGCGCTGCCACGATCACCCAATGGTTGCCGACGCTGCTCATATACCCGGTATTGTTGTTTGTGCTACTGGGCCTGCCGCGCATGGTGTACCGGTTCTGGAAGGATTCCCATATACCCGCCTCGCGCCAGCAGAAAGGCCTGAAGCGCGTGCTCATCCTCGGTGCTGGCCGCTCCGGCGCCCTGCTCGAGCAGGAACTGCGGCATCGCGGCGGCTTCGACATCGTCGGCTTCCTGGACGATGACAAGCGCCTGCGGGGTGCCCACGTGCACGGCGTTCCTGTGCTTGGCAGCATCGACCGCCTGCCCTCCATCGGTCCCGAACTCAAGGTCGAACTGGTGATCATCGCGATGCCCTCGGCCAACAACCAGCAGATGCAGCGCATCGTGGAAATCTGCGAGCAGAGCGAAATCAAGTTCCGCACCTTGCCGACCCTGCAGGATCTCGGCAACCGCGCGACGCGGATCGGCGTGCTCAAGCGGGTGGCGATCGATGACCTCTTGGGCCGGGAGCCGGTTTCGCTGAACTGGGAGTCCATTCGTGAAGGACTGGCCGGCAAGCGCGTGATGATCACCGGCGGCGGCGGCTCCATCGGGTCCGAGCTGTGTCGTCAGATTGCCCGCTTGAACCCGGTAGAACTGATCGTGGTCGACAACAGTGAATACTCGCTGTACCGCATCGACCTCGAGTTGCGGGGCGATTTTCGGGACCTGATCTTCTATTCCATCCTGGGTGACATCTGTGACCCGGCGACCGTCGAGAAGGTAGTCGGCGAGTACAAGCCGGATATGATCTTCCATGCCGCGGCTTACAAGCACCTGCCGATCCTGCAAACCCAGATTCGCGAGGCGGTTCGCAACAACGTGCTTGGCACCATGCGGCTGGCCGAAGCGGCCGAGCGGCACGGTGTCGGGACCTTCGTGCTGATTTCCACCGACAAGGCGGTCAATCCCGCGAACATCATGGGTGCCACCAAGCGGGTCGCCGAGATGTATTGCCAGAACATGAATGCGCGATCGAACACGCGCTTCATCACGGTCCGGTTCGGCAATGTGCTGAATTCGAACGGCAGCGTGGTGCCGCTGTTCCAGGAACAGATCGAGAAGGGCGGGCCGGTGACAGTGACGCATCCCGAGATCTCGCGCTATTTCATGACCATCGCCGAGGCCAGCCAGTTGATCATGCAGGCGGCGGTGCTCGGTAGTGGCGGCGAGATCTACGTGTTGGATATGGGTGAGCCGGTCAAGATCACCTACCTTGCCGAACAGCTGATCCGCCTGGCGGGCCAGGAGCCGGACCGCGACATCCAGATCGTCTACACCGGGCTGCGGCCAGGCGAAAAACTCTACGAAGAACTGTTCCACGAACTGGAGCCCTACGAGAAGACCACGCACGAGAAGATTTTCCTCGCGCATCCGCGACGGGCCGACTGGGATGAGCTCCGCTCCGAGTTGCGCAACATGGAACTGGCGGTGCGGCGTTATGACACCAAGAGCCTGCAGCGTACCCTGTTGTTGCTGGTGCCGGAACTGGCCAGGTCGGGCGCGCGCGAAGAACCTGCGGACGTCATTCCCATCAGCCGCTCCAGCTAGCCCCGATGCCCAGCGTTACCCCAATCAGGAAAGCGGTATTTCCTGTTGCCGGCCTCGGCACCCGTTTTTTGCCGGCCACCAAGGCCATTCCCAAGGAAATGCTGCCGATCGTCGACAAACCGCTGATTCAATATGCCGTCGAGGAGGCGATCGAGGC
>WVWV01000154.1:0-263 GCA_011773845.1 Lysobacterales bacterium
TCGGAGAAGGTGAGTGATCGGACCGTGCACCTGGTAATCTGCGCGCGCCCATGAGTTTCGGAAACCGCGTGGACTTTCAGGAGCGGCTCAGGGAAGTCATTCGCCTTTACGGCAGCGGCAGCCTGGACGAGACCAGGTTCCTGCTCGAGTCCCTGCGCGCACCCGAGATCGCCAACCTCCTGGAGTCCACCCCACCCAAGGTCCGCCGGGTCATCTGGGGGCTGCTGGACGAAGAGGACGAAAACCAGGTCATTCAGCATCTC
>WVWV01000154.1:303-1211 GCA_011773845.1 Lysobacterales bacterium
ATTCTCCAGGAGCTGCCCGCAACCATCTCCAATCAGGTGTTGGCATCGCTCGATCAGAGCGACCGGGCCCGGGTTGAGACCGTGCTCTCCTACCCCGAGGACAGCGCCGGCGGGATCATGAACACCGACACGATCGCGGTGCGGCCACGGCACTCCGTGGAGCTGGTGCTGCGCTATCTGCGCCTGCGCAAGGACCTGCCGGAAGCCACCGATGCGCTCATCGTGGTGAACCAGAGGGACGAATACGTCGGCATGGTGTCGCTGGCGAGCCTGATCACCTCGGACCCCACCGTGACCGTTCGCGAAGTGATGGATACCGAGGCGGAGTCGATCCCCGCCGAAACGCCGGATACAGAGGTTGCCCGACTGTTTTCCGAGCAGGATCTGATCTCCGCGCCCGTCGTCGATGAGGACGGCCGCCTGATCGGCCGGATCACCATCGACGACGTAGTCGACGTCATCATCGAGGATGCCGACGAAGCGGTGCTGGCCAGAGCCGGCCTGGACCTGGAGGACGACACCTTCGCGCCCATCATGAAGTCGGTAAAAAGCCGCGCCCTTTGGCTCGGCGTCAATCTTCTGACCACGTTCATGGCCGCCGCGGTGATCAACATCTTCGAGGAAACCATCGCAAAGGTGGTCGCCCTCGCGGTGCTGATGCCCATCGTCGCCAGCATGGGCGGCATCGCGGGCACCCAGACCCTGACGCTGGTCATCCGCGGCATTGCCGTAGGGCAGCTGGGTCGCGCCAACCTGCCCTATCTGCTCAACCGGGAGTTTCTGGTCGCCGTCTTCAACGGCCTGATGCTGGCCGTGGTGGTGGCCGCTGCCGCGGCAGCCGCCTTCGGCGACCCCGTGCTGGGCTTCGTCATCGCGCTGGCCATGCTGATCAACCTGCTGGTCGCCGC
>WVWV01000154.1:1308-1509 GCA_011773845.1 Lysobacterales bacterium
CACCTGGGCCTACGCGTAATCGCTCCGGCCGACCGGTTACGACCCCGCGACCGTCATCGACCCGATGAGCACGCTGGGGGTTCGCACGTTGCCGCGCTCGTCCAGGTCGTCGCCCAGAGCCTGGACGTCCAGCAGCATGTCCTTCAGGTTGGCCGCGATGGTCACCTCGTGCACCGGGTACGCGATTGCCCCGTTCTCGAC
>WVWV01000020.1 GCA_011773845.1 Lysobacterales bacterium
AGGGGATCCGCTTCCATGAGATCCGGATCCTCGGTGGACTGCGTCTGCGAGCGGCTGAAGTCGTTGCGCATGGCGCGGCTCAGGTCCCGCACCTGGGTCAGAACGCCGAACTCCCAGTTGGGCACGTTATCGAGCAGCACCCAGGGCGGCATGATGTCGTTGGAGAGATAGCCGCCGCGCTTGTCCAGCAACACCTGCACCGTGGCGATGAGGGTGGCCGTGGTCGCGTAACCCGTCACCGGGCGGTGACCGTGCTGTTCGGCGTGCGCCCGGTTGCGCTCCACCGGGTCGAACAGCGCGGGCTCATGGTTGAGCCAGAACATCATGCCCAGGCACAGCACCACCAGCACCGCCGGTATTGCGAGGTAAAGCCTGGTTTTCATCCGTCCACGTTAGCGCAGGAGGGAATTCGGGAGCATGTGCCGGAAGTTTTGGTGGCGGAGCCCGCCGCGCTCAGGCGCGGCGATAGATCTTGCCTCCCCGGTCCCGGAACTCGCGCGCCTTCTCCTTCAGCCCCTGTTGCAGCGCGTCGGCCTCGCTCACACCCTTGTCGCGCGCGAACGCGCGCACGTCCTGGGTGATCTTCATGGAGCAGAAATGGGGGCCGCACATGGAGCAGAAATGGGCCAGCTTGTGCGCCTCCCGGGGCATGGTCTGGTCGTGGTACTCACGCGCGCGTTCCGGGTCCAGGCTGAGGTTGAACTGGTCCTCCCAGCGGAACTCGAAGCGGGCCTTGGACAGCGCGTTGTCGCGCACCTGCGCGCCCGGATGCCCCTTGGCGAGGTCGGCGGCGTGCGCGGCGATCTTGTAGGTGACGATCCCCTCGCGGACGTCGTTCTTGTCCGGCAGGCCGAGGTGTTCCTTGGGCGTGACGTAGCACAGCATCGCGGTGCCGTACCAGCCGATCTGGGCGGCGCCGATGGCGGAGGTGATGTGGTCGTAGCCGGGCGCGATGTCGGTGGTCAGGGGTCCCAGGGTGTAAAAGGGCGCTTCCATGCAGTCGGCGAGTTCGCGGTCCATATTCTCCCTGATCAACTGCATGGGCACGTGGCCCGGCCCTTCGATCATGGTCTGCACATCGTGCTCCCAGGCCACCCGGGTCAGCTCGCCGAGGGTTTCCAGCTCGGCGAACTGGGCGCGGTCGTTGGCATCCGCCAGGCAACCCGGGCGCAGCCCGTCCCCGAGGGAGAAAGCCACGTCGTAGGCCTTCATGATTTCGCAGATTTCGGCGAAACGGGTGTAGAGGAAGCTCTCCTGGTGGTGCGCCAGGCACCACTTGGCCATGATCGAGCCGCCGCGCGAGACGATGCCGGTCACGCGGTCGGCGGTGAGCGGAATGTAGGGCAGCCGGACGCCGGCGTGGATGGTGAAATAGTCGACGCCCTGTTCCGCCTGCTCGATGAGCGTGTCGCGAAAGATGTCCCAGCTCAATTCCTCGGCCCGGCCATCCACTTTCTCGAGGGCCTGGTAAATCGGCACGGTGCCGATGGGTACCGGCGAATTGCGCAGTATCCATTCGCGGGTCTCGTGGATGTGGCGGCCGGTGGAAAGGTCCATCACGGTGTCCGCGCCCCAGCGCATCGCCCACACCATCTTCTCGACCTCCTCGGCGATGGCGGAGGTCACCGCCGAGTTGCCGATGTTGGCGTTGATCTTCACCAGGAAATTCCGCCCGATGATCATCGGCTCCAGTTCGGGGTGATTGATGTTGCATGGAATGATGGCCCGCCCGGCGGCGACTTCCTCCCGCACGAATTCCGGCGTAATCCGGCGGGGCAAGCGGGCCCCGAAGTCCTGCCCGGGATGCTGGCGCAGCAGGCGCTCGTCGCGAACGGTCTCCAGCCGCTGGTTCTCGCGCAGGGCGATGAATTCCATCTCGGGCGTGATGATTCCGCGCCGCGCGTAATGCATCTGGGTGACGTTGCGGCCTGCGCTGGCCCGTCGCGGTGGGCGCGTGGTCCGGAATCGCAACTGCTCGGTATTCGGGTCGGTGGCCCGGGCGACCCCATATTCGGAACTGGGGCATTGCAGTTCCGCGGTATCTCCGCGCTCCGCGATCCAGGCGCTGCGCAGGGGGGGCAGGCCGGTCAGCAGGTCGACCTCGTGCTGCGGGTCGGTGTAGGGTCCGGACGTGTCGTAAACCGTGATGCCGGGATTGGGCTCGGCGCCGAACACGGCCGGCGTCGACTGCTGGGAGATTTCCCGCATCGGGACCTGCAAATCCTCGCGGGAGCCCTGCACATGGATCTTCCGAGAACCCGGAAACGGGCGCGTGAGTTCCTCGCTCAGTTTGGAGTGTCTCGACAGTACGTCTTGGGGTGCGGCGTTCATTCGGTGTTCCTCGCATCGGCGCGTGGCCGACAGGCCTGTGACCCCCGGCGGGTGACCTGCTCCGGGCGCCGACGGGTGCGGGCAGTTCCCGCTCCGACATGATAGCCGCGTGCCGGGGTGATGACCAATGCGTCGTGACTCATGGCACTTCTGGAAGCAAGGCAGATGGTCGAGGCTGAACCTTGCCAGCCATGGTTGGAGCGCTTAACCTTGACTGCCTGCAACGGGGACCCCCCTGTCCGCCAACGGAGAGCCTGGCGATGAGCATGAATTTCGAGCGTGCCCGCTACAACATGGTGGAGCAGCAGATCCGGCCCTGGGAGGTGCTCGATAACCGGGTGCTGAATCTGCTGGAATCCATTCACCGGGAGGATTTCGTGCCGGTGCGCTACCGCAAGCTGGCGTTTGCGGACCTCAACATCCCGCTGGCCCATGACCAGGTCATGATGAAGCCGGTGGTCGAGGGCCGCATGCTGCAGGCGCTCGATGTGCGGACGGACGAAACCGTGCTCGAGATCGGCACCGGCAGCGGATTCATCACCGCATGCCTGGCGCACCTGGCGAAATGGGTGGTCAGCGTGGAACTGTACGAGGACCTCTCGGAGGCGGCAGCCCGCATTCTGGCCGACAAAGAGGTCCACAATGCCGAATTGTTCACCGGTGATGTCATGTCCGGCTGGCAGCCGGAGCTCGCCCACGACGTGGTGGTCGTGACCGGTTCGGTGCAGGCGGTGCCGGAGCACTTCCGCGGGTGGGTCAACCCGGGCGGGCGCATGTTCGTGATAACGGGGGACGCTCCCGCCATGGAGGCGCAGCTGCTGACCCGCCTCAATGCCACCGAGTGGCGGGTGGAAAGCCTGTTCGAGACCAACCTGCCACGACTCGTGCATGCCGAGCAGGCACCCGAGTTCGAATTCTAGGAATGACGAGGACACAGGCCATGAAACACAGATTGATCGCGCTGGCAGCATGCTCGGGGTGGCTGGTCGCGTCGGGCGCGGGTGCAGTCGACCTGGTGGGCGTGTACGAGCTGGCTGAAAAATTCGATCCGGCCCTGCAGGCGGCCGCATTCCGGCGCGATGCGACGGGCGAGAATGAGCGTCAGGCCTGGAGCAACCTGCTGCCGTCGCTGACCGCTTCCGGCGCCATGACCCGGGGCGACACCGAGGTGTCGCTCCAGGGCAACCGGCTGNNGAACTACCGCCTCGACCTGCGGCAGTCCCTCTACGACCAGGCCAACTACGAGCAGCTCGACGTGGCCCGCGCGCAGGTCGGCCAGGGGGAGGCCCTGTACCTGGCCGCGTACCAGGATTTCCTGGTCCGCGTCGCGGGCAGCTACTTCGAAGTGCTGACCGCCGGGGACGGGGTGACTTTCGCCGAGGCCGAGGAATTGGCGCTGCAACGGCAGTTCGAACAGGCCCAGCAGCGTTTCGAGGTGGGCCTGACCGCGGTCACCGACGTGCACGAGGCGCGCGCCAGCTACGACAACGCGCGTGCTCGTGCAATCGTGGCGCGCAACCTCCTGGAAGACACCCGCGAGGCCCTGCGGGAACTAACGGGTCAGTATTTCTCCGAGCTGGACGTGCTGCAGGAGGAGTTGCCACTGGTCACCCCGGACCCCCAGAGCGCCGAGGAGTGGGTGCAGATCGGCCTGGCCAACAACCCGCTGGTGCTGTCCAACCTGCAGGCCGTCGAGATCGCGGACGCGAATGCGCGCCTGCAACGCAGCGGACATTTCCCCACCCTGGACCTGACCGCGCGCGTCAACCGCTTCACCAACAACGAGTTCATCATTCGTGATGACTTCCAGAATCCGATCGGCACCGCGGAACTCGAGGTCGACGATACGCAATACGGGCTGGAGCTCGTCGTGCCCCTGTACCAGGGCGGGGTGGTCAGTTCCCGCACCCGGCAGGCGCGATTCGAGTTGAGCGCGGCCCAGCAGGATCTCGAGGCCCAGCAGCGCGCGACCGTGCGGCAAACGCAGAATGCGTACCGGGCGGTGATCGCGGGCATCCAGCAAGTGGAGGCCTTCGGTCAGGCCCTGATCTCGGCCGAGAGCGCCCTCGAAGCCACCCAGGCGGGCTTCGAGGTCGGCACCCGGACCATCGTTGACGTGTTGATTGCCGAGCAGCGGTATTACCAGGCGCAGCGTGACAATTCCAATGCGCGCCACACTTACATCGTCGATCACCTGCGGCTCAAGGCGGCGGCGGGCGTGTTGTCTGCCGACGACCTCTCAGCGGTCAATCAGATTCTGAATTGAGCGCCGCTGGTCCGGCGGCGTCGCCGGCGCGGGCCAGCAGGCGGGAGGCGATGTCCACCGTTCGCCGCACGGTGCCCCGCCCCGTCTCGACCAGGGCGCGGGCCGCGCCGCCCATGTCAAGCCGCGCCTGTTGGTCCCCGAACAACTCCACGAGCCGGCGCGCCAGGTCTTCGGCGTCGCGCACCCGGGCGGCCCCGCCAGCATCCAGCATCGGCCGCAGCAACTCATCCACCGCATCGGTGTGCGGGCCGACCAGCACGGGCTTGCCCAGGGCGGCCGGTTCGATCACGTTGTGCCCGCCGATCGGTGCGAGGGTGCCCCCAACGAAGGCGACATCCGCGCAGGCGTAGTACCGCAGCAATTCACCCACCGAGTCGATGAGGAAGCACTGGGCCTCCGGGGGACAGGCCGCGCCCTGGCTGCGTTGCCACAGGCGCAGGCCGGCGGCTTCCACGGACCGCGCCGTGCGGGCAAAGCGTTCCGGATGGCGCGGCGCCAGGATCAACAACGCATCGGGAAAGAGTGGCAATAGCTTGTGAAAGGCTTCCAGCAGGACGGCCTCGTCCGCTTCGTGGGTGCTGCCGGCGACCAGCACCGGACGCTGCGACCCCCATTGAGTGCGTAACTGCGCGGCCTGCCCGGCGATGTCGCCCGGCACGGCCATGNNTGCCCACCACGGCGACGCGCTCGGGGTCCGCGCCGCATGCGACGATGCGCTCGGCGTCCCGGGCAGTTTGCGCGGCAGCGAAGGCCAGGCTCCCGAAAGCGGGGCCGGACAGGCGGCGCCAGCGGTGGTAGGCGCGCTCCGATGCGTCCGACAGGCACGCATTGGCCAGCAGTAGCGGTATCCGGCGCCGGGCCGCTGCCGCATACAGGTTGGGCCAGACCTCGGTTTCCATCACGATCACCAGCCGCGGTGCGGTGCGTTCCAGAAAGCGCCGCACCGCTCCAGGGAGATCGAGCGGCGCGTAACTGTGTTCGACGCTCTCGCCAAACAGCGCGCGCACCCGCTCCGAGCCGGTGGGCGTCACCGTCGTCACGACCAGGGGCAGGCTCGGGTAATGTTCGCGCAGGGCCTTCACCAGCGGCGCCGCGGCGTTGACCTCGCCCATGGATGCCGCGTGGACCACGATGCTTTCCGTCCATCTCGGCGTGCGCTGCCGGGCGAACCGCTCCGCCCAGCGCCGGCGGTAGGCCGGCTCGCGCAGGCTGCGCGCGAAGAAATAGGCCAGCACCAGCGGTGTGCCCAGGTACATGGCAAGGGAGTAAAGGGCGCGCATGGCTCGCTGTGCGGCTACACCTGAGGGGTTCGCGCGGATTATATCACCGGGGTCAGCGCTTCCCGCTTGGATATCGGGCCCGAAGGCCGGACAATGGTGTGATGCGCGACACCGCCTTGTGCTTGCCCTCGATGCTGCCCCGCAACTGGCCCGGATGGCTCGCGGTGGGCGCGCTGTCGGTTCTTGGCCGTCTGCCCCAACGGCTTGGGCTGTGGCTGGTTGCGCCGCTCGGACCCCTGTTCTACCGGCTCTCGAAGCGACGCCGGGCGGTGGCCCAGCGCAATATCGA
>WVWV01000099.1 GCA_011773845.1 Lysobacterales bacterium
CGTGCCGCCTCGACGATGATGAAGAACCTGATGAAGAAGAAGGGCGTGGCCAGTATCCAGGATCTGCGTGAGCTGGCGGTCGAGGCCGACGTGCGGATGATCGCCTGCCAGATGACCCTGGATCTGTTCGAGTACACGCTCGACGACATGATCGAGGGACCGGAACTGGGCGGCGCCGCGACCTACATCGAGGTCGCGACCAAGAGCCACATCAACCTGTTTATCTGAAGGCCCCGGCTGATTGCCACCACTGACGGATCGACACCACCATGGCTGACCAATTACTCGACGCGAAGGGCCTGAATTGCCCGTTGCCCATCCTCAAGGCCAAGAAGGCCCTGAAAGCGGTGCCTGCCGGCGGCACACTGGAAATCCTCGCCACCGATCCCGGATCGGTGGCCGATTTTCAGGCTTTCTGCCGAACCACTGGCAACGAGCTGGTGGAGCATGACGAGGACGGGGGTGTGTACCGCTTCGTGCTGAGGAAACCTGCCTGAGCTCAACCGGTCCCCGCGAACGCTGAGCGCCTGATCAGCCTCAATTCGTTACCGCCGCCCGGCGCCGGTCGAAACTCGGCCTCGTCGGTCATGGTTCGGATCAGGTACAAGCCCATGCCTCCATAGGGCCGGTCGGCCAGTGCCTTATCCAGTTGCGGTGCCGGGACCTGGCCCGGGTCGAAAGGTCGGGCCTGGTCGCGGATGCACACGACGACATCGTCCCCCAGCCGTTTCATGCGCACCTCCACCGGCCCGGGGCGCCCCTGGTAGCCGTGCTGCACGACGTTGGTGACGGCTTCGTCCACCACCAGGCGCAAATCCGCCAACACCCCGGGGTCGACACCAAGTTGCCGGCCGGTCTGGTCGATGTAATCCCTGAACCGGGAGAGGCTTTCCAGGCTGGCTGCCTGGCTGAAATATGGGCCCTGCTCGCGGGTCATGGGGTGCCGCCGCACGCCGAAGCCGGCCCGCTCAAAACGATTCCAGCGCCTGGTCCCGATCGTGGTGAATGTCCAGAAACGCATCGAACCCGAGGGTCCGGATGACTTTTTCCACCTCGCTGTTCGGGTTGAGCAGCTTGAGGTACTTCGATCGCTCGAAGGCGTCCGACTGCTCACGATCGAGCAGGTTGTTGATGGCATGAATGGCGCGGAAGCCGGCGCTGCCCATGTACCCGACCTCGCTCATGTCCAGCACCATGTGCGTCGTGCCCATGGCTATCATCTCCGCGGCCCGGTCCTGCAGGATGGGCTGCGTGCCCGCATCGATATCGCCCTGCAGGCGCAGCACCGTTACCGGCACCCTGGCCTGTGCCTGTTCAACCATGATGCTGAAAGTGGTCATGCGCCTGCCTCCGTCACGGTCGCTGAGTCCCCGGGGCGATTCTAACCGTTCGCCCGCGCTGCGCGCGACTCAGACACCAAGGAATTTGAGTGCCAGCATGCTGATGTCGTCGGACTGCGGGGCTTCGCCACGAAATGCCCTGACCTGCCCCAGGATGTGCTGCAGCAGTTCGTCGGGCGTCAGGGCCCGGACGTTTTCCAGTTCCAGCAGACGTTGCTCCGAAAACTGATCCCCGGCCGCGTTCTTGGCCTCGTTCACGCCGTCGGTGAAGGCCAACAGCATGTCACCGGGTTGCAGCATCACGTGGGCCGCGCGGTAGGGAGCCGCGGCAAACAGGCCTACCACGCCGCCGGTGACCTCCAGCGTGAGGCACTCACCGTCGCTGCGAAAAACGATCGGCGCCTCGTGTCCGGCATTGACGTAATCGAGCCGGCCGCTGGCCGGGTCGAGGATGCCGAAGAATACGCTCGCGAACATGCTGGAGCTCGCGTGGGTAGTGGCAATGTAGCGGTTGGTGGTCACCAGGGTGTTGACCAGGGTGTCCTGCTCCCGGGACGCTCCCGCCCTACCGGCAGTATCGGCGTCGATCCTGGGGTCGACGAAGCCATACAACGACGCGGCCCGGATGAGGCTGCGAAACAGCGTCATGAACAGGGCCGCGCCCACGCCCTTGTCGCAGACATCCCCCAGCACCAGCGCCAACCGTCCCGACCCGGGGAGCTCGAAGGCGTCGTAAAAGTCGCCGGCCACCTCGCGCGCTGCTTCGAAGCAACTGGCAATCTGCCAGTGCTCCGCGGTGGGCAATGCGTCCGGCAGAAACCCGGCCTGGATCCGGCGTCCGATTTCCAGTTCCTTCTCGTAGGCCAGCACCTGCTCGGTGCGGGTCTTGACGTCGTGGACGATGCCCCGCTCGCGCTGCAGTACGGCGTGCAGGATGGCCTGGAATCCCCCGGGATGCGTGGCCAGGGCGTCGAACAGGCTATCGCGTTCGAGTTCCAGCAGGGTGGCATCCGAGGTCGTGGTGACCGTGGCGCTGCGCACCTCGGCATCGAGCACCGCCATCTCGCCGAACACCTCCCCCTCGCCGAGCCGCGCGAGGGTGACCTCGCCGTCGTGCACGCGGACCTCGCCCCCGATGATGACGTACATGGTGGAGCCCGCCTCACCCTGGGTGACCACCGCGCGATCCGGACCGACGGTCAGTACCCGGCAGCGGGCCGCCAATGCCTGCAGCAGCTCGTCCGGCATGCCCGCCAGGAACCCGCAGGCGTGCAAAGCCTCCATCTTGTGTGCAGCTGATGCCAAATTCATCCCCTGGCGCGACCACCGCGATCGCCGGTCGCGCCCATGTTAACGGATGCCCGGCCGCTGCCGCACCACCAACTGCGCCCGCCAGCCGGCGTGGCCGAAGGGCCCGGGCAGGCCCCTTGCCTCACGGCTTCGCGGGTGCGTACGGGTTGGGCGGCAGCAGTTCCGGCGGCAACGGCTGGCGGCGGCCGCTCGCGGCCGGCGCATAGTTCGCGGCGAGGTAGTCCAGAATGCGTGTTTCGGTGTCCGCATCCAGCGGCCAGAGTCCCTGCGTGGCCTGCATCCAGCGGATCATGTGCTGCCAGGTCTGGCGTTGCCCGCGATTCTGCGTGACCAGTCGCGCGGAATGGCAGACCGTGCAGTGGGCCCTGACCAATTCCCAGCCGGCGTCCAGCACCAACCCGGTGTCCGGGTCGAGCTCGGGCCCGCCCGATGCGTTGGCCGTCAAACCGGCGACGGCCGCGGCAATCAGCAGCACCCGGCCGACCCACGACCGCGCGCGAGCCATCCGCCGCCTCACACCGCCTGCACCGCGATGCGGTGACAGGCATTGTTGAGGTAGCCCTTCGGGTTCCAGGCCGGCACCACCATGGGTTGCGAGCGCCCCTGCTCGTCCTCGGCGCGCGCCCAGAGCTCGTAATAGCCCGGCGTCGGGAATCGGACCCGGGCGTGCCAACGTTGCCAGGCCAGCCGGTTGGCCGGCGGCGCAAGCTCGGCGCGCGTCCACCGGGCGCCGAAATCGATCGACACGTGGACCGCTGCCACCCGCAGGTCGCCGGCCCACGCGTGCCCGCGCAGCGCGAGGAGTTCCGCAGCCGGGTGAACGAGGCCCGAGCGGGGCGCGGTGATCAGTGACTTGACCGGCATGGATTCGATGATGCACATTCCCGCGTCCGGCACCTCGCTGCCCGGCGCGGCCGGTTCGCACGGCACCCGATAGGAAGCGCCGCCCATCTTTTCGCCATCGTGCACGCGGTCGCGCACGGCGATGCCGGTCAGCCATTTGCCGCTGGTCGAGGCCGGCCACCCGCCGCACACCAGGCGCAGCGGAAACCCGTGCAGCAGCGGAATGTCTTCATCGTTCATGGCCCAGGCAACCAGCGTCTCGTCCTCCAGCGCTTTGCGCATCGGCACGCCGCGCGAAATCGGCACCCGCTCAGGATCGCCGCTGAGATGGGTGTCGGCCGCGCTGTAGCCGATGTACACGGCGCTGTCGGCGATACCGCAATCCTCCAGCACATCGCGCAGCCGGGCGCCCGTCCAGCGCGCACAACCCACGGCGCCGGTGGTCCACTGGTTGCCCGTGGCCGGTGGATCGAATTCGGCCCGTCCGTTGCCCCCGCACTCCAGCACGAGTTGGTAGCTGTGCGCTGTAAACCGCCGCTTGAGCTCGCCCACCGTATAGCGCCTGGGGTTCAGGCAGGATTCCCCGCCGACCGCCAGCGGCCACCCGTCCGGCTCGGCGGTGGCCGGGGGCGGGATGCCATTGTTGCGGACGAACAGGCGTGAGGCCGGGGTCACCTCGTCATCCAGCAGCCAGGCTGGCGTCTCGGCGTTGAGTGGCCGGTCATTGAGCACCACCAGGCCATCCTTGCCAGGAATCTGGAACGGTGCGTCGGTCTGCGCCAGCGCAGCCGGTATCAGTCCTCCGGGCATCAGGTGGGCGAAGGGAATGGCAGCCCCCAGCGCGGCGCTCATGGCCGCGTAGCCCGATCCCGCGAGGAAGCCCCGCCGGCTCAGCGGGTCACAGCGCCGTCCCCACAGGACGCAATCGGCCCGCTCGGGATCGTCCCGGTACAGGCGATGTATACCGACACGCCGGTTGCCTTTGCCCATGATCCCGGTCCATGCCCTCCAAACACGCTGCCCGGCGAAGGCCGGGCAGCATACGATCATGTCCGAGGTGGCTCAGAATCGCCAGCCGTAACTGAGCTCCAGTTCGAACTGGTCCATTTCCCAGGTGACCGTCTGGGTCGGATCGAAGTTGTTGGGCCCGGTCTGGTCGTTCTCGGGCGCGTACATGACGGCGAAGTTCCACTCCCGATTCTCACGGCTCTGCTTGGTGAAGCCAAAGGTGAAGTGATGCTCAATCAGGCCAGGTGCGAGGATATTGAACGTCATCTCGTCCTTGGGGATCGGTTGTTCGCCGTAGCTATAGCCGGCGCGCCAGGTCCAGTCCCCGCCGTTGCCCCACTGCAAGCCGACTTTGAACACGGTCATGTCATCCCACCCGAACGCGCCGCCATCGCTGCCGCCCAGGCATTTGTTGAGGTCCGTGCCGCCCTGGCCGGCGGTGGGACACTGGAACAACTTGGAGATCGTGTTGCCGGGCGCCTTGACGTCACTGATCCAGATGTGTTCGATGTCGAAACTCAGCGCCACGTTGTCACGCACCATGTGGGTCAACCCGACCTTGAGGTTCGCAGGCACATCGAAATCGCCCTGCTCCGGAAACAGGTCTTTGTAGTCGTCGAACTCGGTCATGTAAATCCGCGACTGGTAGGTGATCGCGAAGTTGGTGCGCTCCGAAAGCTGGGTGTGCACGCCGAGCTTGAGCCCCGCCCCGTAGGCGAAGTCGTGGCCATTGTTCGACAGGTTGGCGGGGAACTCGGTGCCGCCGCTGGCGGCAAAGGTGCGGGTCAGGCCCGCGAAGCTGCCCACGCCGCGAGCCTCGAAGAACTGGAAGCCCAGGATGCCGGCCAGCCCGAACGAGGTGCGCTCGCTGACCTGCTTCGCCCAGGTGAGGTCGAGGAACCCCTGCGAGTAATCGACACCGGCGTCTCCGGCTCCGTAGGTTCCCGGTAAGGTGAGCACCGGCAAGGGCCCCGGGCCATCGGGATCGAACGTGGCTGTGCCGCCCTTCCAGTCGGTGTTCATGCCGCCACGCCCATAGAACGAGACCACGAACGCCGAGTCGTCGCCCCGCTGCCAGCTGCGCGCAAAGTGCGGGATCACGAAATACTCGCTGTCGCTGTCGATGTCATTGGGGCCAATGGTGAAGGCCCCGAAATTGCCATTGATGAGGCTGGGCGAAGTCTCGTAACTCCGCCGCGGGCTGAACAGGGCCGCACCGATCTGCATGCTGTTGCCCACCAGCACCGCCGCTGCCGGGTTGTTGACCACGTCGATGGCGTCCTGTGGCAGAGCAATGCCGGCCCCGGCCATACCCTTGTTCTTGGTTCCGGTGCCGTGCGTGAAATAACCGTTGGTCGCGTAGGCGCTGCCGGCACAGAACCCCCATAGCGCCACCAGGGCAAGGGTCGGCCACCGCCTTTGGATCGTGTTCATTCGCTGCTCCCTCCTGACCCGATTAGAATCTTTTAAATTAATGTACGCTAATTAATATATACCTGATATAGCTGCCAAGGCCAGCGTTCTCGTTGCGATGCCCGCGCGCCGTTCGACGGGCTCAGCCAACCGCGCTCTCTTGCAACGCATTACGGCTCGGCCATCACCCGAATCACGGCCGATGCCATCAGCGGTCCCGGACCATGTGCGGTGCGTTCCGGGCACAGGGCGAAACCCGCCCTCAGCGACGCCTGAGTCGGAAGTAGCTGAACAGCTGTGTTCCTCCCGAAGGGGTGACATGCTCCTCGTCGAGCTGTTCCTCCAACGCAAAAGCCGGGCCGAGTTCCGCGAGCAGCCCGGGTGCATCGTACTGCACGATATCCAAACCGCTGCAGCGCCGTGGCCCCCCGATGGCAAAAGTGGCGATGATCGCCTGGCCGCCCGGGCGCAACGCCGCATGGAGTGCGCGCACGTAGCCCGTGCGCTGGTCGGCGCTGGTCATGAAATGGAACAGCGCGCGATCGTGCCAGAGTGCATAGCTGCGCTCGGCCTGGAAGGTCGTCACGTCGCCCACCAGCCAGGTGACGCGCGCGGCTTCTGCGCCAAGGCGCTCGCGCGCGCGCTGCTCGGCGGCATCCGAGATATCGAGCACCGTCACGTCCCGGAACCCGGCCTGCAAGAGTTCGTCCACCAGCACCGAGGCGCCAGCCCCGACGTCGATCAGGGGCTCTTCACGCCCGAGCCCCGAGCGGCGGATCAAGCGCAAGGACGTCGCCGCGTGGGGCTGGAACCAGCTGACGTCCCGCTCACTGCGTCGCCGGTAGACGGATTCCCAGTGTTCCCGTGCCTCGAAAGTGCTGTTCGCGTCGGCCACGTCAGCTGCGCTGTTGTCCCATGCCTGAGCCCTCAGTCACTTTCGAGCAGGCTCTTGAGAGAGCGATCGAAGGGCAGCCGCAGATAGGCCGCACCGTTGCGGTCCGGCGGCGGCGCCGCCCCACCCCGGATGTTCACCTGCAGGGAAGGGTAGATCAGGCGTGGCAGGGCCAGGCCGGCATCCCGGCCGGTGCGCATGGCGACATATGCCTCGCGATCGACGCCTTCCTGCAGGTGCACGTTGTGCGCGCGCGAATCCGCCACCGTGACCATGTTCAACGGCTCCTGGCCTTCGGCCGGGTAATCATGGCACAGGAACAGCCGCGTGGCGTCTGGCAACGCGTGCAGGCGGGTAATCGAATCGTACAGGCGCCCCGCATCGCCGCCGGGAAAGTCGCAGCGGGCCGTCCCGTACCCCGGTGCAAACAGGGTATCGCCGACGAACGCGGCATCGGCGACCAGGTAAGTCACGCTGTCGCTGGTATGGCCGGGTGTTTCCATCACGCGGATTTCGAGGCCGCCCACGGCAAGCGTATCGCCCTCGCTCAGCAAACGGTCGAACTGGCTGCCGTCCGGGGTCACGTCATCGAGGTTTAACACGCGCGCGAAGGTTTCCTGAACCGCGCAAATGCCCTGGCCAATGGCAACCCGGGCGCCGGTCTGCTCGCGGATGTATGCCGCCGAACTGAGGTGATCGGCATGGGCATGGGTCTCTAGCACCCAGGTGATGGCCCGCCCGCTGTCGGCGGCGGTGGCCAGCACCAGGTCCGTAAAACCGGTGTCGGCCAGGCCGCTGACGGGGTCGAACACCCACACGGGATCGATGATGGCCGCCTCCTTGCCATCGTGCTCGGACAGGAGGTAGGTCCAGGTACAGGACTCGGGTTCGTAGAAGGGGATGACTTCTGGGCTCATCTGTGGGTGCCGCGGGCCGTTCGAATCAGCAGTTATATTCGATAATTGTAATAAACCAAACGCACAAGTACACTGCGCGTCATGGAGCCGTCCCGCAACCTAGTGGAATTCGAAAACATCGACACCGAGTCGATGCGGCGCAATGCCGCCGATGCCGTGCGCCTGCTGAAGAGCCTGGCCAATGAAAACCGCCTGATGATCATGTGCGTGCTCGCCGAGGGCGAGCTGTCGGTCTCGCAGCTGAACCGGCGCATCGACCTCAGCCAGTCGGCCCTCTCCCAGCACCTGGCCATCCTGCGCGAGCAGGGCCTGGTTCGAACGCGGCGCGAGAGCCAGACCATCTACTACTCGCTGACCGATACCGCGGCGATCGGTGTGCTGGAACGCCTGCACGAGATTTTCTGCTCGACCTGAGCCGATCGGTGGTGCAGCCAGGCCCACACCCGACCATGCTGCCTGCCTGCGAGCGCCTGGTGAGCGAGGCGCGCCGGTCGGTGCGCGAAGTTTCCTGGGACGAGGTGCGGTCCCCGGGGGGTGCGGGCGATCATTATCTGATCGACGTGCGAGAGCCCGATGAGTATCGGGCACGCTCGGTGCCGGATGCCATCAATGTGCCCCGAGGGCTGCTGGAGTTCGCGATCAACCGCCATCCGGCGCTGCAGCACCTCGACGAGCAGGCGCTGCTGGCAACGCCCCTGTACCTGTTCTGCGGCACCGGCGGGCGCTCGGCGCTGGCCGCGAAGTCTCTGGAGAGCCTGGGTTTCGAGCAGGTCTATTCGATACGCGGCGGGCTGGGCGCGCTGCCCTGAATGCCTCACCGGGCGCGATCAGCGGCCCGCAAGACTCCGGCCAGCGTCACGAACACCAGCGACATCGCCAGGGCGAAATTCCATTCCAGCGCATTTTCCACGCGGTCGAGGAAATTCGGATCATCGATCAGTTTGCGCTTGAATGCCGAGCCGACGCCGAACACCCATTCCAGGAGCACGATGACACCGAAGGCCTGGATCGGGCCCTGCAGCCGGCCTGCCAGCAGGGTGTGCCGGCGCGGCCACAGCTCCGCCGCCAACAGCAGCTGGGCCAGGCCGGTCAAACCGAAATAGAACACCACCCCGTAACGCCGCAACCAGCGGTATACCTCGCCCTCCGTACCCAGCCACAGGGCGTAGACCACGAAGAAGGCGGCTCCGATGATGCCCAGCCGGGTCAACAGGCGGTTGCGCCTCGCACGCTGCGGCAGCTCGGACTGCAGCAGCCGGCCGGTAACCCACCAGGCCCAGGCCATGCACGCCGCCGCCAGGGGCGCGAGCGCCTTGAACAACCACAGCCCCGGACCGGAACGCACGCCGCGGCTGACCGACATGCACCCTTCCCAGTACGGGAAACAGGCCTCGAAGCCATGGTGGCTGTTGATCAGCAACGCGCCGTTCGCGGCCAGCACGGGAACCAGCCCGGCCAACAGGGTCACCCAGGCGTCGCGTTTCATTTGCCGATGCAGAAGCTGGCGAAGATGGCGCCCAACAGATCGTCCGGCAGGAACTCCCCGGTGATCTCGCCCAGGGCCTGTTGCGCCTGGCGCAGCTCTTCCGCCAGCAATTCCGCTGCACCCGTCTCCGCCAGCGCCGCGGCGCCGGCCTGCAGGTGCCCACCCGTGCGTCGCAGCGCATCGAGGTGCCGGCTGCGCGCCGAGAACGTGCCCCCGGCATGGGCCTCCAGGCCGGCCAGTTCGCGGATCAGTCCGACCAGGCCGGGCAGGCCGTCGCCCGTGGTCGCCGAGAGGTGAACCGTGCCGGCGGATCCGTCCACCGCCGCTGAGGCCCCGGTCAGGTCGATCTTGTTGAATACCCGGATGCACGGAACCCCCGGCGGCACTTCATCTGCCAGCCCGGCCCCGGGCTCGGTGCTGTCGATGACCCAGAGCGCCAGGTCGCAGGTTTCCAGCGCGGCCCGCGCACGGCGAACGCCTTCCGCCTCCACCACGTCCTCGGCCGGTCGGATGCCGGCCGTGTCCGCGATATGCACCGGCAGACCATCGAGCGACAGGGTCTCGCGCAGAACGTCCCGGGTGGTGCCGGGAACGTCGGTGACGATGGCCGCCTCGGTGCCGGACAGGGCGTTCAGCAGGCTGGATTTGCCGGCATTGGGCAAGCCCACGATGGCAATGGTGATGCCGTCCCGCAATAGCTGGCCCTGATGCGCCTCGTGCAGCAGGGTGGTGGTGGCGTCCGCCGCATCGCGCAAGCGCTCCGCGATGTCGCTGTCGGCCATGAATTCGATTTCCTCCTCTGGAAAGTCCAGCCCCGCCTCCACGAACACCCGCAATCCCGTCAAGCGTTCCTGCAGCGCCCCGACGCGCCGCGAGAACACACCCTGCAGCGAGCGTTGTGCGGCCCGGGCCGCAGCCGCCGTTCCGGACCCGATCAGGTCGGCGATGGCCTCGGCCTGTGCCAGGTCCAGCTTGTCGTTGAGGAATGCGCGCTGGGAAAACTCCCCCGGCGACGCCGGCCGTGCCCCGAGCTCCATCAGGCGCGCAGCCAGGAGTTGCAGGATCACCGGACCGCCGTGGCCCTGCAATTCCAGGACGTCCTCCCCGGTGAACGAGGCGGGTCCCGGAAAACGCAGCGCAATGCCCGAATCGATCGCCTCGCCCTCGGCATCGCGAAAGGCACCAAAAGCCGCTACGCGCGGCGGAGGCAGGCGACCCAACACTGCGCGCGCCACGTCGTCCACGCCCGGGCCGGATACCCGGATCACACCGATACCCCCCATGCCGGGCGGGGTGGCGATGGCAAAAATGGTGTCCTCAGCCGACATCTTCTCTCACCGGCGAACGCGCAGCGTGCCGCGCCGGGCACGCCGCATCGGGCTCCGGTCGTTCACGAGCTGCCGGCTATTTTTTGCGTGATATACCACTGTTGAGCGAGGGACAGGCCCGCGTTGGTGGCCCAGTAGAGCACCAACCCGGCCGGGAAGAAGGCAAACATCACGGAGAACACCACCGGCATGGCGTTCATCAGCTTGCGTTGCATGGGGTCCATGCCTGCGGTCGGGGTCAGGCGCTGGGTGAGAATCATGAAGCCGGCATTCAGCAACGGCAGGATGAAGTAGGGGTCCCGCGCCGACAGGTTCTGGATCCAGCCGAAGAAAGGCGCCTGCCGCAATTCCACGGACTCGAGCAGCACCCAGTACAGCGCGATGAAGATCGGGATCTGCACCAGGATCGGCAGGCAGCCGCCGAGCGGGTTGACCTTCTCTTTCTTGTACAGCTCCATCATGGCCTGGCTCATGCGCTGGCGGTCATCGCCGTAACGTTCGCGCAGGGCCTCGATGCGTGGCTGCAGTTTTCGCATGCGGGCCATGGACCGGTACTGGGCCTCGGTCAGCTTGAAAAAGGCTGCCTTGATCAGCACCGTCAGCAGCACGATCGCCCACCCCCAGTTGCCGATGAACCCGTGAATGCCCGACAGCAGCCAGAACAGCGGCTTCGAGAACACGGTGAAGATGCCGTAATTGACGGTGTGCTGCAGACCCGGGGCAATGTCATCGAGCCGCTCCTGCAGCTTGGGACCGACGTACAGGGTGCTGCCGAACTGGTGCGTGTCACCGGCCGCCACCCGCAGCGGTGGAGCGACGGCGCGCGCGATGTACCGCGGCCAGCCCGAAGGGCTGTACTCCTGGGTCGAGTAAGTCGCCGGCTCATCTCCCGGCGGAATCCAGGCGGCGAAGAAGTAATGCTGGATCATGGCCAGCCAGCCGCCCGTCGTGCTGCGCTGGTAGGCTTGCTCGGCAACCTCGTCGAAATCCACCTTCTCGAACTTTTCCTCGGAGCTGAAAAACCCGATGCCCCGGAAGCTGTAGCTGCCCGGGTCAGTAAAGCTGCGTTTCTGCTCCTGCGTAGGCTGGGCTTGCTGCAACTGCTCGTATCGGCTGCCGACCCAGTCGGAACCCGAGCCGTTGCTCAAGGTGTGGCGAACGCCGATGTCGTAACTGTCCCGCTTGAAAATGAAGGTCTTGGTGACCTCGAGCCCCCCGGGATCCGCCCAGGTCAAGGGCACCCTGAGTTCTTCGGCGCCGTCCGGGAGTTCATAGCGATCCTGCCCGTACCGGTACACGCTGGTGTGGTTGGGCGCGGGCTGTTTGCTGAGCAGTCCCGATTGCGCGATGAAGAGCTCCTCGCCGGCCGGGTTGAACAGCCGCACCTTGTCCATCGGTCGGTCGAGCTCGACCGGATAGTCCAGCAGGTAGGCGGACACCACGGTGCCGCCCACCGGGTCGATGGCGAGTTCCAGGACATCCGTGATGACCGTTATCGTCGTGGCGCCCGCCGTCATCTGGGGCGCGGGGCCAACCGCCTCGGGCTCCTCCTGGCCCGCCGGCGGCAGGTCGGCGGGACCGGGCGCATCGGGTATGTCGCCCGCCTCGGGCACCTCGTCCGCCGGGCTGGGTATCGCATCGACGGACGTTGCCGCAGGGCTGTCCGCCTGCCGCGGGCGCGGCCCGTAGTCTTTCTGCCATTCCACCCACAACAGGTAGCCAAGAAAGATCAGCGTGATGAACAGCACTGGACGTAAGTTGGCCATTGAATCCTGTATTCCGTCTAGCCCGTACCTAACCGGTCGCGGCGCCCCGGACCTTTCGCCAGTGCTCGCCCAGGGCCGTGCGCAGTTGCGCGTTGCTGGCCGCCGCCGCGGCCGCCCGGGGCACGACGACGATGTCTTTGCCGCGGCCGCCCGCCAGCGCCTCCCGGTGCTGCCTGAAATCCTCGCGAACCACACGCTTGAGCCGGTTGCGCACCGAGGCCTTGCCGCTCACCTTGCGGGACACTGCCAGGCCGAGCCGGCAGGCTGAACCACCATTGTCCCGGAACAGCACGCGAAAGTAACGGTCGTCCGACACCACGGGCCGCTGAAACACGAACCGGAAGTCGGCTGCGGTCCTCAGGCGTGCACGGCGCGGGAATTTCATGGCTGTTCCAGCCGCCCGCCCGGCCGTGACCCGGCGGCCCGACGCAGCTTGCCATTCCGGGTCGAACGCCGGGATCAGGCGCTCAGACGTTTGCGGCCCTTGGCCCGGCGCGACTTGATCACGGCCCGGCCGCCGCGCGTTGCCATGCGGGCGCGGAAGCCATGCCTCCGGGCGCGCTTGAGGCGGCTGGGCTGAAAAGTACGCTTCATGTCTGGAACCTCGAACCGGTTGCTGTCGTATCGTTCGGGATCTCCCTGCGGATGCCCGACGCAAGAGGCGAATGGTAGCCCGTAGCGGCTTTCTGTTCAAGAAAAACGCGGTGATGCGGGCCGCGTGCAGAGAATCCACGATTTAGCAGTAGCCAAGTTATCCACAGGGCTGTAGACTGTGGCTGCGCCCCGACGTGACCCCGGCAATGATCTGGCCCCTGGCGGTTGGCTCCGGATTCCGGCAGCCGCCCAAAGCCGCATCCCTCGCGGTTGCCCGGTGGGTAGGGCGCCACGGCTCCATCGGTCGACGCGCGGACCGGTGATACATAAGATCAGAAACGGCTGTTCGGCGACATGTCGCAAAACATCTGGCAACTTTGCCTCAAGCACCTGGAACGCGAGTTGCCCGCGGAGGACATCAGCACCTGGATCCTGCCCCTGCAGGTCACGCACAGCAAGGGGCAGACGCGTCTGCTGGCGCCCAATGCGTACATCCGCGATCACATCAGCACGCACTACCTGGAGCGTATCCGCGACATTTTCGAACACCTCGGCGAGGCCCGAGAGTCGGCAGTGGTGGAGGTCGGCAACGGCGACCGGCCCACCCGACGCGCGCCGACCTCAGGACCGGACGAGTTGCTGGTCTCCTCCGGGCTGGATGGCCGCTACCGATTTGACAATTTCGTGCGCGGCAAGTCCAACGAGCTGGCCCTGGCGGCGGCCCAGCAAGTCGCGCAGAAACCGGGCGGCGCCTACAACCCGTTGCTGTTGTACGGTGGCACAGGCCTTGGCAAGACGCACCTGCTGCATGCGGCCGGCATCCTCATCCTGGAGCAGAGCCCGACAGCCAAGGTGCTGTACCTGCATTCGGAGCGTTTCGTGTCGGAGATGATCCAGTCCCTGCGGCGCGGCTCGATCGAGTCATTCAAGAGCCACTACCGGTCCGCCGAAGCGCTGTTGATCGACGACATCCAGTTTTTTGCCGGCAAGGAACGAACCCAGGAGGAATTCTTCCACACGTTCAACGCGTTGCTCGAGAGCAAGCAGCAAATCATCCTGACTTGCGATCGCTACCCCAAGGAGGTAGCGGGCCTCGAGGCACGGCTGCGCTCACGGTTCGGGTGGGGGTTGACCGTCGCCATCGAGCCGCCCGATTTCGAAACCCGGGTGGCGATTCTGCTGAACAAGGCGCAGGAACGGGGGGTCGCGCTCGACGAGGCGGTTGCCTACCTCATCGCGCGCCGCATGCGCTCCAACGTGCGGGACCTGGAGGGCGCGCTGAACACCCTGATCGCCAACGCCCGGTTCACCGGTCGGGACATCAGCGAGGCCTTCGCGCGCGAAGTGCTGCGCGATCTGCTCACCATCCACGACCGCCTGATCACGGTCGAGAATATCCAGAAAACGGTTTGCGAATACTACAAGCTCCGGGTCGCCGAGCTGCTGTCGCGCAAACGCACCCGGACCATTGCGCGGCCCCGCCAGATGGCGATGGCACTGGCCAAGGAATTGACCGAGCACAGCCTGCCGGAAATCGGAGACGCTTTCGGCGGACGCGACCATACCACGGTGTTGCACGCTTGTCGTAGAATTGAGGGGCTGTGCGAAACCGACGGCCGCATCCGCGAAGACAAGGCAAAACTTTTGCGGCTGTTGACCACCTGAGCATGTGGATGGATCGTTGGACACCCGAACCATTAAGCTGTGGATAAGTGCTGGATGGTTTTTGCAGCCGGAATGGTGCACAGCTTATGCACAGGCTATGTCCGGCTATTGAACACGGTGTGCATTTATAGATTATTGATTTAGATAAATTTTTTGACTTACTATCATATTCACAAGGCCTATTAATACTATTTGTTTTTATTTAGGAAGATAAACAGTAAACGAAGGAACCGGTCATGAAATTCAGTATCCAGCGAGAAAGCTTCCTGCAACCGCTCAGTCAGGTGGTGGGCGTGGTCGAACGCCGCCAGACCCTCCCGGTGCTGGCCAATTTCCTGCTGGCGGTGCGGGACAACGAACTTGCGATCACCGGTACCGACATGGAGGTGGAACTGATTGGTTCGGTGCCGGCCGACGTGGGGGAGGGCGGGGACATCACCGTACCGGCCCGAAAGTTGGTGGACATCGTGCGTGCCCTGCCGGACGGGTCCCAGATCAAGTTCGCGGTGCAGGACGGCAAGGCGACGATGTCGGCCGGGCGCAGCCGCTTTACGCTTTCCACCCTGCCAGCGAGTGAATTTCCAGCCACCGACCAGTTCGAGACCCTGGAAGAAGTTGCCGTCAAGGAAACGGCCCTGAAGACACTGCTCGACAAAACCGCTTTCGCCATGGCCAACCAGGACGTGCGCTATTACCTGAATGGGCTGCTGCTGGAGTTCGCCGGTTCGCGCTTGCGAGCAGTGGCTACCGACGGCCATCGGTTGGCGGTTTGCGATCACGCCGACCCGATCAAGTTCGAGCAGGAGCGGCAACTGATTGTGCCGCGAAAGGGTGTGATGGAATTGGTCCGCATGCTCGCAGAGAGCAAGCACAAGGTCACGCTGGCACTGGGACGCAGCCACGTGCGGCTGGCCAAGGACGGCACCACCTTCACGTCCAAGCTGATCGACGGCCGTTTCCCGGATTACCAGGCGGTGATCCCGGTCGGCGCGGACAAGGAACTGCAGATCGACCGCGCGACCTTCATCCAGGCGCTGCAGCGGGCGGCCATCCTGTCGAACGAGAAATATCGCGGCGTGCGCCTCGAGGCCGGGGACGGGTTCCTGAAGATCATCGCGCACAACCCCCAGCACGAGGAGGCCGTCGAGGAAATCGAAGCCGAGATGAATTTCGACCAACTGGCGGTCGGATTCAATGTCACCTACCTGCTCGACGCGCTGACCGCCCTGGAAGCCGAGACGGTGTCCCTCGAACTCAAGGACGCCAACAGCAGCTGCCTGATCTCGGTGCCGGATGACGACAGCAGCCGACACGTGGTGATGCCGCTCAAGCTGTAGGCTTCTGCCGATCCGTCAGTCCGGCCAGGGACGCAGACGTGCGGGGCCCGACGAACGCAGGGCGGCCACCGACCATGCTCCCACAGACCACCCTTCCGTTGCGCCGGCGTGGAATTAAAAGCGTTTAAAATCAAGAACTTAAGGAATATCGGCGACGCCGAGATCGATGCATCCGGGCCGCTGATGGTATTCGTCGGCGACAACGGGGCTGGCAAGACCACCGTGCTCGAAGGCCTCGTAATCCTCGCCAAGGGACGATCGTTCCGCAGCGCCCGAACGGCATCGTTGATCGGGCCGTTGGGTGACGCATTTACGCTTCTCGCGCGTGTCACCCACCAGCAGGGCGCCGACCACAGCCTGGGCCTGGAAAAATCCACCCAACAGTGGCGTGCGCGGCGAGACGGAACGGAAGTCAGCCAGCTGAGCCAGTTGGCCGCGGATCTGCCGCTGGTGCTTCTGGAGCCCAATAGCCATGCGCTGATCAGTAGCGGGCCGGAAATCCGGCGGCGGCATCTCGATTGGGGCGTGTTCCACGTGGAACACGCGTATCTGGAGGTATGGCGGCGCTACGCCCGGGCCGTCAAGCAGCGCAACGCGGCGCTTCGCAGACAGGACCGCAAACTGGTGGCCAGCCTCGACCCCCAGGTGAGCGAACTCGGAACCCGCGTGCATCGGGCGCGACAGGCGCAGGCCGAGGAACTGGGCGCCGGTTTCCAGAGCCTGTTATCGACCCTCGGACCGGAGTTGCCGGAAGTGGGTTGCCGTTACCGCCCGGGCTGGACCGGAGAGCGGCTCGCCGAAGCCCTGCAGGGGTCGCTGGTGCGGGACCTGGAGCAGGGCGCCACCGGGCCCGGGCCCCACCGGGCAGATCTGCACCTCACGGTACGCGGGAAACCGGCGCGGGAACAACTGTCGCGGGGCGAACAGAAACTCGTGGCAGCAGCGCTGCTGCTGGCCCAGGCGCAGATCATGGCCCGCGATCGGGAGCCGCCCCTGCTGCTGCTCGATGACGTGGCCTCTGAATTCGNNCCTCTGAATTCGACCGCCGTCACCTGAGCCGTGTGTTGGAATCTGCGAGCGCCTGTGGTGGTCAACTCTGGCTGACCGGCGTGAGCCCGGAGCCGCTGCTCGAGACGGCGCGCGAAGCGGCCCGGGTGTTCCACGTGGAACACGGAAAAATTCACGAAGAAACAGACACCTGACTGCGTAATTGGTGGAGCGCGAAGGCCGGGGGAATGGTATAATTTCCCATGCTTTCGACCGAGGCTTGAACGGGTCAAGCAGTCCCCAAGCAGCCGCCCGCCCGTCTCGTGTGCCGCCGCCCGGAAAGCGGGAAGCCTGAGGTGATCAGAACAACATGACCAGAACCGACTACGACTCCAAAAGCATCAAGGTATTGAAGGGCCTGGATGCCGTGCGCAAACGGCCCGGGATGTACATTGGCGACACCGACGACGGCACCGGCTTGCATCACATGGTGTTCGAGGTGGTCGACAACTCCGTGGACGAAGCGCTGGCGGGCCATTGTGATGAGATCGAGGTCACCATCCACGTGGACGGGTCGGTCAGCGTAAAAGACAACGGCCGCGGAATACCGGTGGACATGCACAAGGAGGAGGGGCGCTCAGCCGCCGAGGTCATCATGACGGTGCTGCATGCCGGCGGCAAGTTCGATGACAACTCCTACAAGGTATCCGGCGGTTTGCACGGCGTCGGTGTGTCGGTGGTCAATGCGCTTTCGGAGATACTGGAGCTTCGAATTCGCCGTGATGGCAAGGTCTGGCGCCAGACCTACCGCATGGGCGAGCCGCAAGGCAGCCTCGAGGCCACCGGACGCAGCACAAAATCGGGCACGATCATCACCTTCAAGCCCAGCAGCAAGGTTTTTTCGAATACGGAGTTCCACTACGACATCCTGGCGAAGCGCCTGCGGGAGCTGAGTTTCCTGAATTCCGGCGTGCGTATCCGGATCGGGGACGAACGCACCGGAAAGAGCGACGTGTTCGAATACGAGGGCGGGATCCGCTCGTTCGTGGAGCACCTGGCGCGCAAGAAAAACGCGCTGCATCCGACGGTCCTGCATTTTTCCGGCGAAACCAACGACATCAGCGTCGAGGCCGCCATGCAGTGGACGGACGCCTACCAGGAGACCGTCCACTGCTTCACCAACAACATTCCCCAGAAGGATGGCGGCGCGCACCTGTCCGGGTTCCGCAGCGCACTCACCCGCACCATCAACAACTACATCGAAGAGAGTGGTGCAGCCAAGAAAAGCAAGGTTTCGATGACCGGTGATGATGCGCGAGAAGGGCTGATCGCGGTGCTTTCCATCAAGGCACCGGACCCCAAATTCTCCTCGCAGACCAAGGACAAGCTGGTCTCTTCGGAAATCAAACCCGTCGTAGAATCAATGGTTTCCGGTTTTCTTCGAGACTTCCTGCTGGAAAACCCGGCAGAGGCCAAAACCATTACCGCGAAGGTCGTGGAGGCCGCCCGCGCCCGCGAGGCGGCGCGCAAAGCCCGCGAGATGACCCGGCGCAAGGGTGTCCTGGACGTGGCCGGTTTGCCCGGAAAGCTGGCCGATTGCCAGGAGAAGGACCCGGCCTTATCCGAGTTGTTCATCGTCGAGGGCGACTCGGCCGGCGGCTCGGCCAAGCAGGGCCGCGACCGGCGTTACCAGGCCGTGCTGCCGCTCAAGGGAAAGATTCTCAATGTCGAGAAGGCCCGGTTCGACAAGATGCTGGGTTCGGCGGAGGTGGGCACGCTGATCACGGCGCTCGGTTGCGGCATCGGCCGGGACGAGTTCGATGCCGACAAGCTCCGCTACCACCGGATCATCATCATGACCGACGCCGACGTTGATGGCTCGCACATCCGCACTCTGTTGCTGACCTTCTTTTTCCGCCAGATGCGCGAACTGATCGAGCGTGGCCACATTTACATCGGTCAGCCACCGCTCTACAAGGTCAAGCATGGCAAACAGGAGCATTACCTGAAGGACGACGGCGAGTTGAACGACTATCTGCTGGCGCGAGCCATGGACCAGGCTTCCCTGGAGTTCGACCCCGAAGCGCCACCGCTCACCGGTGAGGGGCTGGAAAACCTGATGCGCGAGTATATGGCCGCACGCGCCGCGACCCAGCGCCTGTCAAATCGCTATGACATTGTTTTTCTTGCAAAACTTTTGGAGTCCGAGCGGTTTCAGGTGACTTGGTCCGAAGCGGAAATGAAGCGCTGGTGCGAGGGTCTGCAGGGTCGCATGAACGATGTCTCGCCGCCCAGTGTCAGCTATCGACTCGCGGTGGTGCCCGGGGAGGAGGGCATGGAGCTGCAGCTCCAGCGCACCACCCACGGCGTCACCGAGAGTCGGCGCGTGGGCCAGGACTTTTTGCGCTCGCCGGAGTATCAGCTCATTGGCAAGGTGGCCGATACGCTGCACGATCTGCTGCAGGAAGGCGCCAGCGTCCACCGCGGGAAGGCGGAACAGCCGGTGAGGAGCTTTGCTGAGGCTTACGATTGGCTCATGGAAGAAAGCCGCAAGGGCCGCAGCATCCAGCGTTTCAAGGGCCTGGGCGAAATGAACCCCGAGCAGTTATGGGAAACCACCATCGACCCCGATACGCGGAGGCTGTTGCAGGTCACCATCGAGGACGCCTATGTGGCGGATGAGATATTCACCACCCTGATGGGCGACGAAGTCGAGCCTCGCCGGGAATTCATCGATTCCTATGCGCTGGATGCCGTGAACCTGGACGTTTAGGCAGCTCATTGAAATAAAACAATTATGTAAGCGCCAGGTTTTTCAGTTCCGGCAGCAAGTTGCTCTGACCGTCTCCAGCTGCAATGACCTCCCGGGTGCCAATGCCGAGCCGCGAGGCCGCCCGCAGGAAGGGCACGCTGGAACTGATCAGCGTGGCCTGGTTCGGGGAGGTGCCGTATCGAGCCAGAATGTCCTGCAGGGCCCCCTCCCGGTTGCGGTCCTGGGTCAGCAGTGATCTCGGCACGTAGTACACGCCATCCAACTCCCCGCCGGCGGCCTTGATGCGTTCCTTGAGGTGCGACTGCCGGGACAAGGCATCATCGACGCGGCCCCGGGTGGGCACCCATTTTTCGGGCTCCGGCGCAGTTAGACATNNACGAAAAACCGTATCGGCGTGGCGCTGTCCCTCCGCCTCGAGCAAAGCGTCGCGACTGATGATCAGCAGTCGGGACCCGGCGTTCACAGCAGGTGGTTCAAGCGGCCAGGGACAAGTCGGCCACGCGGTCGAACAGCGCCTTCAGTTGGCGCAGCAGCGCCAAGCGATTGGCACGAATGCCGAGATCCTCGTCCATAACGAGTACGTGGTCGAAAAACGCATCCACTACCGGTTTCAGCTCCGCCAGGCGCTGTAGGGCGGGGGTGTAGTCGGCGGCCTCGAACAGCGGGCGCAGCTCGTCTTGAAGTGCGTCAACATCCTCGAAAAGACGTCTTTCTTCGTCGAAAATAAGTTTATCTTCTTCGATCGTGTCAGAAATATTCTGCCCTGCATCGCGCAGGATGTTGCCGATTCGCTTGTTGGCGGCCACCAGGGGTTCCGCTTCCGGAAGCTGCATGAAGGCATCCAGCGCCTGCAGGCGCGCGTCGAAATCCACCAGCCCGTGCAGTGGTGCGGCCAGCACGGCGTTGAGGCGGCGCGCATCATATCCCTGTTCGCGGCAGTGAGCACGCAGGCGTTCCAGGATGAACTCCCGCACCTCGCCAAGAACAACGGGGGAGACATCGACCTGGTCGGCGAGCGTGTTGGCGGCGAGGGCCAACAGCCGGTCCAGCGTGAGATCGTGCCCCCCTTCCAGCAGGATACGGATCACCCCGAGCGCTGCCCGGCGCAAGGCGAACGGATCCTTGTTGCCGCTGGGCTTGAGTCCGGCCGCGAATACGCCCACCAGCGTGTCGAGGCGGTCTGCCAGCGCCAGCGCCCGGCCGTGGGCACTGGCCGGTATTTCGTCCCCGGAAAACCGTGGGCGGTAATGCTCGCCGATTGCCGCCGCGACCGTCTCGTCCTCGCCCGTGGCCTGCGCGTAATAAGCGCCCATGGTGCCCTGCAGCCCCGGGAATTCTCCCACCATGTGACTGACGAGATCACACTTGGCGAGCTTCGCAGCGCGACCGGCCGGCTCGGGTTCGATGTCGATAAATTCGGCTATTTTCTCTGATAATATCTTTAAACGCCTCGATTTGTCACCAACAGAGCCTAACTCCTTCTGGAAAACAACGCCCTCGAGGGCCTCGCACGAGGGCGCCAGGCCGCGTTTGAGGTCCTGCTCCCAGAAAAATCGGGCGTCGGCGAGACGGGGACGAATAACCCGCTCGAAGCCGGACCGCACGGCCGCCGGGTCGCGGCTTTCGAGGTTTGCGATGGCGACAAATCCGGGCATCAACTGCTGGTCGCCCGGATTCAGCACCGGCGCGAAGCGCTGATGCTCCTCCATGCTTGCGATCAGGGCTTCGGGGGGAACGTCGAGAAATTCGGGGTCGAAGCTGCACTCGATGGCCACCGGCCATTCGACGAGGTTGTTGAGCTCCTCCAGCAGCGCGTCCGTCAGGCGGCATTCACCACCCGCCCTGTGCGCGGCGGCCTGCGCCTGGTCCCGGATGCGTGCCTTGCGCTCCATCGGATCGGCCAGCACGGAAGCATCGGCCAGTAGCGCGAGGTAATCGGCGGCGCTGCCGAGCTCATGCGGCCCGGGGCTGTGCAGGCGATGGCCAAGCGTCTGGCGACCAGCCGCTTGTCCGAGCAGGCTGCCTGCCAGGACCTCGTCGCCGTGCATCACGAGCAACCAGTGAACGGGGCGCACGAAGCTGAACCCGTGGTCCGACCAGCGCATGGGCCGCTCGATGGGCAAGCCGTCGAGCACG
This sequence comes from Lysobacterales bacterium, assembly GCA_011773845.1. GTDB lineage: Bacteria > Pseudomonadota > Gammaproteobacteria > Xanthomonadales > SZUA-36 > WVWV01. Next base: position 21,797 of record WVWV01000099.1, read on the forward strand.
GGCTGCAGGGCCGGGAACAACCATTCGCCGAGCGTCTGGCCCGGCTCCTCCCAGCGACAGAACAACCACTCCCCCTGCTCGGTCTGCACCCGTTCCAGTTCGTCCACGGCGCGACCGACGGCGCGCGCGAACCCGAGTGCGGCCGCGGTGGGTTCGCCATTCGCGTCGAACGCCGCTGTCACGGCCGGCCCGCGGCGCTCGATCATGCGAGCGGGCTGCTGCGCTGGTACGTTGGCAATCAGCACCGCCAGACGCCGTGGCGTGTAATAGCGGGCGCTGCCATCGCGGTCGAACTCGAACCCTGCGCCATGCAGAGCCTCGCAGCTGCGCTCGAAAAACGCATCGGCGAGGCCTCGCAGTGACCTGGGCGGCAATTCCTCGCAGCCGAGCTCGATCAACAGGTGCCGGTGTGAAGGGCGACGGCGGGCGGCCATGTCAGGAGGTCCTCAGGCCTGGAAAACCCAGTGCTTCGCGACGCTCGAAATAGGCCTCTGCCACCCGACGGGAGACGTCTCGCACACGCAGGATGAATCGCTGACGCTCGGTGACGGATATGGCCCGCCGCGCATCCAGCAGGTTGAAAGTGTGCGAGGCCTTGAGCACCTGCTCGTAGGCCGGCAAGGGCAGGCCGAGCTCGACCAGCTTTCTGGCTTGCTGCTCACAGGTGTCGAACCAGGCGAATAGCGATGCGGTATCCGCATGCTCGAAGTTGTAGGTGGACTGCTCCACTTCGTTCTGGTGGAACACATCGCCGTAGGTCACCGTGTGGCCGCCCGCGTCCGACCAAACCAGGTCGTAGACGCTGTCAACGCCCTGTAGGTACATGGCCAGGCGCTCCGAACCATAGGTGATCTCGCCCATTACTGGAGCGCACTCCAGTCCCCCAACCTGCTGAAAATAGGTGAACTGGGTGATTTCCATGCCGTTCAGCCATACCTCCCAGCCGAGCCCCCAGGCGCCCAGGGTGGGCGACTCCCAGTTGTCCTCGACGAAACGGATGTCGTGGACGCCCGGGTCGATACCCAACGCTTCCAGCGAGCCAAGGTAGCGTTGCTGGATGTCGTCCGGTGAAGGCTTGAGCACAACCTGCACCTGGTAGTAATGCTGCAAACGGTTGGGGTTGTCGCCGTAGCGGCCGTCCGTTGGGCGTCGCGAAGGCTGCACATACACCGAATTCCAGGGCTCGGGGCCGATGGCGCGCAGAAAGGTCGCCGGGTGAAACGTGCCCGCGCCGACCTCCATGTCCAATGGTTGCACCACGACGCAGCCCTGTTCCGCCCAGTAATTCAACAGGCGGTTAATGAAGTCCTGAAAATTCATGGAATTCCGCTTGGCGCAACCTGTGGCAAGTATATCCGAAGGCCCGCGAAGTACTGAAGCGCGCTGCACGCGGCGCGATCTCGACCGAGTGTGCGATACTGGCTGCGACGCCAAAGGCGGTCGTCCCAAGCCGACATGCAAACCGTTAGCCACCTCGAGCCAAAGTGCCAACGCACGGACGCGCACGCCCGCACCGCCGGGCGCCGGCATTGGGAGGCGCGCCATGGGTGACCGGGACACGCTGTACAGCGGCCAGGCCGGCCGACCGGAATCCTTCACGTTCGACGAGCGCGTGGCGAACGTGTTTCCGGACATGATTGCCCGCTCCGTGCCCGGGTACGAATTGGTGTTGGGCATGATCGGCTTGCTGGCTGATCGTCACGCACGGGCGCATACCCATATCTATGACCTGGGCTGTTCATTGGGTTCGGTCACCGCGGCCATGCGCGAGGCAGTGCAGGCCGAGGACGTGACGTTCGTGGCGGTCGATCATTCCGAACCCATGGTGGCGCGGTGCCGGGAGCGCCTGGCCAGTGGCGGGCCGGGCGGGGCGTCGCTGCGCGTGGAGCTGGGGGATATCCGGGAAACGCCGATTGCCAACGCCTCGGTGGTGGTGTTGAACCTGACCCTGCAGTTCGTCCCGCCAGCCGACCGGCTGACGCTGTTGCAGCGCATCGCGGCCGGGATGGTCGACGGTGGCGCGCTGATCCTGGTCGAGAAAATCCGCTTCGACGACCCGGAGGAACAACGCCTGCAGACCCTCTGGCACGAGGCGTTCAAGCGTGCGCGCGGCTACTCCGAACTCGAAATCGCCACCAAGCGGACTGCTCTGGAAAACGTCCTGCGACCGGATACCGAAGCCCAACACTTCGACCGCATGCAGGCCGCCGGTTTCGGGGCGCCGTTGTGCTGGTTTCGCTGCTTCAGTTTTGCGGGGTACCTGGCGTTCCGCTGATGCATTGCTACCGGGAACTTCGCCGCCGGCTGCAAGACCGGTCCGAACTCGCCTGGTTGCAGCCTCTGGTCGAGGAATCCGGACGGCGCGTCCAGGACGCCACACACGGTGATCAGCCGCGCTGGCTTGCGGCGATCGAGGCGCTCCCGAGCTCGCCGCCCGGTGTGGACCTGGCCCGCGCTGCGCCCACGCTCGGCGGAGCGGCTGCGGATCAAGAGGCGCTGGCCGGGCTGCTGATGGAATTGCACCCCTGGCGCAAGGGGCCGCTGCGCCTGGGCGGGGTGCGAATCGACAGCGAGTGGCGTTCCGACCTCAAGTGGGACCGAATTGCGTCGCACGTGGAGTTGGCGGGACACGCGGTGCTCGATGTCGGAGCGGGCAACGGTTATTACGGCTGGCGGATGCTGGGCGCGGGTGCGGAGCTGGTGGTCGGCATCGACCCGACCCTGGTTTATGTCATGCAGTGGCGGGCGGCCGCGCACTTTTCCGGGGATGCCGCCAATTATGTGCTTCCGCTCGGTATCCAGCATGTGCCTGCCGGGGCGGGTGGCTTCGACAGCGTGTTTTCCATGGGTGTGCTGTATCACCGCCCGCAGCCTGCGGCCCACCTGGCCCACCTGGCCGGTCTGGCGCGGTCCGGCGGCCAGGTGGTGGTGGAGACGCTGGTGCTGGACACCGACGCCGACCAGGTGCTGGTGCCGGACGGGCGGTATGCCCGGATGCGTAACGTGTGGTCCGTTCCTTCGCTAAGCGCTCTGCTGGGCTGGATGCGCGATGCCCGCCTGGCAAACGCGCGCGTGGTCGATGTCACCCGGACCACGGCGGACGAGCAACGCAGCACCCCGTGGATGCGATTCGAGTCGCTGCGGGAATGCCTGGATCCAGGCGATCCACTGCGCACGATCGAGGGCTATCCGGCCCCGGTGCGCGCGATGGTGGTGGCGGAAGCCGCAGGCTGAGGCGCGTGGCACAGGAGGGTCAGAAGCGCCAGGTGGCGCCCGTCACGCGAGCGCGCTGCGACTCAGGTAGAGCAGCACCCCGAGCCCCGCCAACAGGGCCGCCCAGATGGTGGCCGCCCAGCGCGTGGCTTTGCGTGCCCGGCGCGATTCCCACCAGTTGCGCGGCCGGATGCCCTGTACCGCGAAGGTCAGGATGGCGGCCAGGTTGAGGCAAATCACGTTGGTGCTGAGCAGCAACAGCGCCCCCAGCGACGCCTGCAGGTGCCCGCTGCCCGCTAGCAGCCCGAAGGCGACCAGGGGCGGCATCAGCGCCACCGCCACCATCACGCCGATCAACGCGGATGGCAGCCCGGTGGTGAAGGCCAGGGTGCCGGCAACCCCGGAGGCCAGAGCCAGCAGGATGTCACCGATCGACACCTGGCTGCGAGCCGCGAGGGCGGGCAACTCGGGCTCGATTGGCATCACCGCGCCGATCAGCACCGCCGCCAGCAGCGAGAGGGTCACTCCGACGGTATTGGTCCATATGGCCTTGACCGCCAGGCCGGCGTCGCCCAGCGCCGCCGACAGGGCGAGCGCCACGTTCGGGGTCAGCAGCGGGGCGATCACCATGGCACCAATCAGCACCACCAGGTCGTCCCGGTACAGGCCGATGGCGGCGACGATCGCCGACAGCACGGCCATGGCGATATACGCGCCGCTTACCTTGATGCCCGCGGAGATTTCCTGATACAACTCCTCGCGGCTGATGCGGAATTTCCGCCCTCCGGGCGGGCCGGCGCCCGCCCGTTCCGCCTCGTCCCCGGGGGGCTGACCGGGTCGGGGCAAGGCGGCCTCCACCGGCACCATGGTCAACCGGAATCCGGGAGCCGAGCCATAGTGCTGCTGCACGCGGTCGAGCAGGGCCTCGCTGTGCTCCGTGCCCACCAGGATCTGGACCAGTACGTCGGAGTCGTTCCGCGCATCCGGAACGGCGCTGATAATGCGCGCGGATTCGCACAAAGACTCCAGCCGGTCCAAGCCGGTCCGGGGGATTTTCAGGTGGATCTGGCGTTGCGGCATGACGCTCGTGACTCAGGTCTGCGAGGGCGTCAGCCACTTGCGGACCTGCGGTGCGCGGTAGCGGTCGAAGCGTTCCAGGAGGTCTTCGGGCGAATCCTCCATGATCAGCATCGGGCGATGCTCCGGCTTCACGAACTGCTCCTCGACCGCGTGCTCGAGGAATGCGAACAAACCGTCGAAGTAGCCGTGCACGTTCAGCAGGCCGCAGGGCTTCTCGTGGAATCCGAGCTGCGCCCAGGTGAGGATTTCGAACAGCTCCTCGATGGTGCCCCAGCCGCCGGGCATGGCAATGAAGCCATCGGACAATTCCGCCATCATGGCCTTGCGCTCGTGCATGGAGGAAACCACGTGTTGGCGCGTCAGGTGTTGATGCGCCACTTCCTTGACCGCCAGCGCTTCGGGAATGATCCCGATGGCCTCGCCGCTGCTTTCCAGCACCGCATCGGCGATGGCCCCCATTACGCCAATACTGGCGCCGCCGTAAACCAGGCCGAGCGAACGGGCGGTCAGAGCGCGCCCCAGAGCGGCAGCCGCTTCGCGGTACATGGGCACGCGGCCGGGACTCGAACCGCAATAGACACAGATCCTTTTCACTCGTCGTTTCCCAATTCTGGCAGCCGGCTCAGCATAGCAGCGTTCTCGTCGCCGCGGTCGCGGGCCATCGATCGTATTCTTGGGGTCGGGGTCTGCCCCTCACTCTGCCGGGTCGGGCGTTTCGGCCCCGCCGACGCAGCGCCCCGCCGTCTCCACCGTGTACACCATGGCGAGGTAGTAGAGCAACAGTTCGCCGAACTCGGAAATGTTCTTGTGCAGGTTCCCCTGGGAGCCATGGATGATGCCGAGGCCCCGGTCGTCCAGCCCGTGCGCCAGCGCGGAGACCATCAACAGCAACATGACAGTTGCCGTGAACCACCGGGAAGGCAGGAACCGGGCCACCCATCCACCCGGTGGGGGCCGCCACAACAAGGGCAGCAGCAGGAACCAGGTCACCAGCACCAACCGGGCGGCGAGCTTGAACCAGGATGCCAGCATCTGCCCGTCGGCCATCGTCACGCTGTGCAGGTTGCGGCGCCAGCGCTCCGGATCCAGCGACCCCGCCTGGCCGCGCACCAGGTCGAAGAAATGGCGGCCGTAATCGGTTTCTTCCAGCAGGACGAACAGCGCGCCCACCATCATCAGGCCCAGCAACATGCGGTCCAGCCGCAGGCGGGTGACCCGGGCGGCAGAGAGTGCCGCGAGCAGGGTGACCAGCAGGCACAGGTTCTGCAACCCTTCCAGCAGGCCGAATTCGCGCCAGTAATAGGGCGGCAGGAAGGAAACGCTGGGTGCGACGACCTGCTGCAGCGGCGCGACGCCGGAAAAGTACAGCGCCATGAGCAAGGCCAGCATCAGTGCCGGCGCTCCAAGATGCGCTACCGCGCGGTGATGCCGGACCCATTGGCTGGCCGGGACCACCCATGTAACAGGCGGCCGGTGCATGCTCAGGGCAGGGTCTCGGCGTTGCCGCGCCGCAGGCGCACCGCGTCCAGGAACATGCGCCAATCGAAGGCCGGCCCCGGATCGCGCTTGCGGTAGACCTGCCTGCCTCGATCGTCGCTGGCCGGCACCTGGGCGCGGTCGAGGTCTTCGTGGCCGGCCACCCACGCCAGGTGTGGGCAGCGCTCGCACAGCAGGCGGGCAAGTTGCACCAGGGCCTGCATCTGGACTTCGGGATACGGCTCGCTCATGTCCTGGTGGCGGGAGTCGAACCAGTGCGGCCAGCGCCCCGTGTTGACCAGCTCGATACCGACACTGCGCCCATTGTAGCCGCGGGTATGATGCGCGATCCGCTCGGGCACCACCCAGCATTCGATGCGTCCGTCACGGTCGATGTAGTAGTGACCCGAATTGCCGGTTTCGCTGCCGGCATGGTGGATGCGCTCACCGTACTCCCTGGCGACGGCCAGGGTCGGCAACTCCGTGCAGTGGATCACCAGCAGATCGATATCGTCGATGTGCCGCGCCCGCAGGCGCTGTTCGTAGCTCAGCGGCCGGGTCCGCAGCGCGGGCCCGCCAGCCGGTTCGAGCGGCCCGTCAGCCATCCTCCGGACACGGTCCCAGCGCGTCGCCGTGACCCTGGTGGACGAACATGTCGGCATTGGACACGGACAGCGTGCGGCCCTCGTGGCACACCAGGGATTGGCCGTACTGCCGATCGGCGACGTGGTCGCTGGCGGCGCAGGCGGCCAGCAGCAGGGCGACGCAGGCGGCGAGCACCCGGACGCGACCAATGGCGTGGGAGGGCCAGGGGTTCATGGGCGAGAATATACCGCAACCGGGCGTGTGCGGCATGCCGTGACGCCGATCAGAGGCCCCGCTGCCGGACCTCGGCCAGCCAGCGGTCGAGTTCGGCGCGGTCGAGCCACTCGCCCGCCCTGACCACGCCGACGATCGAGGCGGTGGCGCGGATGTCCTGCAATGGATTGCCCCGCAACAGGACGAAATCGGCCACCATGCCGTCGGACACCTCGCCCGCGTCGACCCGGCCCAGGAAACGCGCCACGTTCAGGGTGCCGGATTGCAGTGCCGCCAATGGGCTCAGGCCGGCCGCGACCAGGTATTGCAGCTCCTGGTGCACGGAGAAACCGGGGACGTTCATGATCTGGGGCGCATCCGAGCCCAGCAACAGCCCGGCGCCGCTTTCCTGCAGGGCCGCCAGCAGCATGCGCCGGGACGCGAGCAGGCCCGCCCGCTGTTCCGGGGTAGAGCGCCCACGAATGTCCGCGACGGCCTGGCGCCAGCGCTGGGCCAGCTCCGGTGACAGGTATTCCATGCCCCGGCGCGCCATCAGTTCGGCCAGCGGGGTCTCGCCACAGCTGGTCTCCATCAGGCTTTGCGTGGGCACGTTCCACACCCCGGCGCGGGCCGTGGCGCGGGCGAGATCCGGCACGCGAGCCGGGTCCAGCACGTGGCCGAGGTTGAGCCCGAACCACTGGGGAGCGGTACCCGCCAGTGGCGAATCCGAAGGCACCAGGGCCTCGGCATAGCCGTCCAGGTGATCGATGGTGGCCTGTCCGGAGGCGAGGGCGGCCGCCAGCCCCACGTCGAAGGAAACGTGTCCCGCGAAGGGGATGCCAAGCTCCCTGGCCGTCATCGCAATGGCCTCGAATTCGTCCCGCATCAGTCCGGGGTGCAGCTTGAGAAAGTCATAGCCGGCGGCGGCCTGGAGGCGAACGCGCTCGGCTGCCTGCGCGGGTGAGGTCACCGAGTCGCCGTTGAACGAAGGTCCGCTGGTTACCAGGCGGGGCCCGTGCCAGGCGCCCGAGGCCAGGCGGTCGCGCAGTTCCAGGTGCCATGCCTCGCCGAGCATGCCCCGCACGGTGGTGACGCCGTTGGCCAGATACAGCGCCAGAACGTCTCGTGCGTACTGTTCGCCGCGGCTGCGCGGCGGCACGTGAGCGTGCATTTCCGCCAGCCCCGGAATGACCCAGGCGCCCCCGCCGTCCACCTCCCGGGGGGCGGTCAGGGCTCCGGCGTCGGCCGGTGACAGCACCGCCTCGATGCGCCCGTCCCGCACGAGGATCGTCTGCCCCTCGCGAACCGAGCCGTCGTGCATGGCGAGCACATTCACTTCCCTGATGACCAGCGCCTGTGCCCAGCCAAGCCCCGGCAACAGCAGCAACCAGCCGGCGACCAGCATCGCGCGGACCGTCATGCCATGTGGTTCCCGGTGCACCATCAGCCCTGTGCAAGCAGGTTGCGCAGGTCGATGATCGCCGCATTGGCGCGGGCGATATAGTTGGCCATGGCCAGCGAGTGGTTGGCGAGCACGCCGAACTTGTCGCCGTTGAGCACCATGGGCGCCCGGAGCGGTTCCTGGGTCGATTCCAATTCGCGGATGATCTGGCGAAAACTCACCTGCGCATTCTTCTTGCTCAGCACGGCGTCGAAGTCCACCTGCATGGCGCGGAAAAACGCGATCAGGGCCCAGGTGGTGCCGCGGGCCTCGTAGAACACGTCGTCAATCTGCAGCCATGGGGTCTTGACCGCCAACTCGGTGGGCGCGTTTGTCGACTGCCGGGCCTCCGGGTCCCCGGAAAGGTCCGTGTTGAGGCGATCCTGCCCGGCGCTGGCGGACAGGCGCTGGGAAATCGAACCCAGGCGTTTCTCCACGATCGCCAGCCAGTCGCGCAGGTTGTCGGCGCGGGCATAGAACTGCGCCTCCGGGTTGGTCGGGTCCGATAACCGGGCCAGGTATCGCTCGGTCGCCTCGATCGCCTTGCGGTAGCGTCCCTCGGTGTTGGGCGGAATCCAGCGCTCGCTGTCGTAATGGAACAGGGGGTCCGCTTCCATCAGGTCCGGATCCTCGGTGGATTGCGTTT
>WVWV01000107.1:0-5342 GCA_011773845.1 Lysobacterales bacterium
CCTCTCGCCCATCCGGTGGTGCGCCGTCAGACCCGCCGCTCCGGCAGTGGTCCGGCCTTGACCGTCTCGTCGATCGCCTTGAGGGTGGTCAGCAGTTCCTCCATCAGGTCCAGTGGCCAAGCATTGGGCCCGTCACTGAGGGCGCGCTCCGGATCGGGATGGGTTTCCATGAACAATCCGGACACGCCCACCGCCACCGCTGCGCGTGCCAGCACCGGAACGAATTCGCGCTGCCCGCCGGAGGCCGTGCCCTGCCCGCCCGGCAGCTGCACCGAGTGGGTGGCATCGAACACCACCGGACAACCGGTCTCGCGCATCACCGCCAGCGAGCGCATGTCGGAAACCAGGTTGTTGTAGCCGAAGGAGGCCCCGCGCTCGCACACCATGATCTGCTGGTTGCCAGTGGCGCGTGCCTTGTCCACGACGTTCTGCATCTCCCACGGCGAGAGGAACTGCCCCTTCTTGATGTTGACCGGCCGCCCGGACTGCGCCACCCGGGTGATGAAATTGGTCTGGCGGCACAGGAACGCGGGCGTCTGCAATACGTCGGCCACCTCCGCGACCGCTCGAACGTCGGTGTCCTCGTGGACGTCGGTCAACACCGGCACGTCGAGTTGGCGCTTGACCTCGCCCAGGATACGCAGGCCCTCGTCCAGCCCCAGTCCGCGAAAACTCGCGAGCGCCGAACGGTTGGCCTTGTCGAAGGATGACTTGAACACCAGTGGCATGCCCAGCCGCGCGGTGATCTCCTTGAGTCGAGCGGCAGTCTCGAGCACCAGCGCCTCGCTCTCGATGACGCAGGGGCCGGCGATGAGGAACAGCGGCCGGTCGAGGCCGACTTCGAAGCCGCACAGCTTCACAAGCTGGCCACTCCGGCTGGCAAAGCGCCCTGCTGGGCCTTGAGCGCGGCTTCGATGAAACCCGTGAACAGGGGATGGCCGTCGCGGGGCGTGGAGGTGAACTCGGGATGGAACTGGCAGCCGAGGAACCACGGATGGTCCGGCAACTCGACGATCTCGACCAGCATCTCGTCCATGGAATGGCCGGCCAGCAGCATGCCCGCCTTCTTCAGCACATCGCGGTAATGATTGTTGAATTCATAGCGGTGGCGATGGCGCTCCGCGATGATCTCCTGGCCGTACAGCCGCCGCGCCAGGGAGCCCTCGGTCAGCCGGCAGCGCTGGGACCCCAGGCGCATGGTGCCGCCGAGGTCGGATTCCTCGCTGCGTCGCTCGACCGAACCCGAGGCGTCCAGCCATTCCGTGATCAGGCCGATGACGGGATCGCTGCAGTGCGGATCGATTTCCGTGCTGTTGGCCCCCTTCAGGCCCACCACGTTGCGCGCGAACTCGACCACCGCCGCCTGCATGCCAAAGCAAATGCCCAGGTAGGGCACGCCCTGCTCGCGGGCGTAGCGGATGGCCCGCACCTTGCCTTCGAAGCCCCGCTCGCCGAACCCGCCCGGCACCAGGATGGCGTCGGCCTCCGCCAGGCGCTCGATACCGTTTTCCTCGATCTCCTCCGACTCCACGGCCAGGATGTTGACCTTGATCCGGTGACGCAGGCCACCATGCTGCAGCGCCTCGGTCAGGGACTTGTAGGCATCCGCGTGATTGACGTACTTGCCGATCATGGCCACCGTGACCTCGTGGCGGGTGTGCTGCATCCGGTCGACGACCTCGCGCCAATCGGAAAGGTCCGCCTCCCGGCATTGCAGGCCCAGGCGCTCCACCACGATGTCGTCCAGGCCATGATCGTGAAGCAGCATGGGAATCTCGTAGATGCCGTTGCGCGCATCCAGGGCCGGGATGACGGCCTTTTTGGGGACATTGGTGAACAGGGCGATCTTGGCGCGCTCCTCCTCGGAAAGCTCGTTCTCGCAGCGGCACAGAAGCACGTCGGGCTGAATGCCGATGGAACGCAGTTCCTTGACCGAATGCTGGGTTGGCTTGGTCTTGGTCTCGTTGGCAGCCCGCAGGTAGGGCACCAGCGTGAGGTGAATGAACATCGCCTGGTCGCCGTATTCCACGCCCAGTTGCCGGATGGCCTCCAGGAACGGCAGGGACTCGATATCACCGACCGTGCCGCCGATCTCGATCATCGCCACGTCGTAACCCTCCGCAGCCCTGACCACCGATTCCTTGATTTCATCGGTGATGTGCGGAATGACCTGCACGGTGCCGCCCAGGTAATCACCGCGGCGCTCCTTCGCGATCACGTTGTTGNNCACGTTGTTGTAGATCCGCCCGGTGGTGAAATTGTTGAGCTGGCTCATGCGGGTCCGCACGAACCGCTCGTAGTGGCCCAGGTCGAGGTCGGTTTCCGCGCCGTCCTCGGTCACGTACACCTCGCCATGCTGAAACGGGCTCATGGTGCCGGGATCGACATTGATATACGGATCGAGCTTCACCAGCGTGACCTTGAGCCCGCGGGATTCGAGAATCGCCGCGAGCGCCGCTGCTGACAGCCCTTTGCCCAGCGAGGAAACGACGCCGCCGGTGACGAATACGAGTGAAGTCATGCCAGAACCTGCTGTAGTGGGGTCGAAGTTCTGGAAGGACATTGTACCCGACATCGGCTGTCGATGCGGCACCAATTTGGCGCCGTTGGCGGTTGCCGGTGGCCGGATTCGGGACCGCCCGGGCTGCCGCGGACAGCGCGTGGACCGGGTTTCGGCGCCCGCGCGGGGCAGACTTGCAAACTCAATCGGATCAGGCCAATATCGCCACGTGCCGGGCCCCGTGCGCGGCAACACCAGAACCCTTCTGCGGAGTTCCATGAGCAGTCAATACCAGGCCAGGGATATCGAAGTCCTGTCCGGCCTCGAGCCAGTGCAGCGCCGCCCCGGCATGTACACGGACACCACCCGCCCCAACCATCTGGTCCAGGAAGTGGTCGACAACAGCGTCGACGAGGCGCTGGCGGGCTACGGCAAATCCATTGTGGTCACCCTGCACGAGGACGGCTCGGTGGAAGTCGCCGATGACGGCCGCGGCATGCCGGTCGACATTCACCCCGAACACCAGATTCCGGGCGTCGAGCTGATCCTCACCCGCCTGCATGCCGGCGGCAAATTCTCGGACAAGCACTACCGCTTCGCGGGGGGACTGCACGGCGTGGGCGTGTCGGTGGTCAACGCCCTGTCCAGCGACCTGGAAGTATGGGTCAAGCGCGACGGCGAGGAGCACCACATGAAGTTCCGGGATGGAGAGCCCGTATCGGAACTGGAGGTCATCGGCACGGTGGGCCGCCGCAACACCGGCACGCGCCTGCGCTTCTGGCCGGCGCCCAAGTATTTCGATTCGGCCAAGGTTTCCGTCAAGCGCCTCCGGCACCTGCTGCGCGCCAAGGCAGTCCTGTGCCCGGGCCTGACCGTCACCCTGATCGTGGCCAAGAGCGGCGAAAAGGAAGTCTGGCACTACGAGCAGGGCCTGGCAGAGTACCTGAACTCGGAACTCGGCGGCCGCGACCTGCTGCCTGCCCAGCCCTTTACCGGCGACCTGAAGGGCACCGATTCCGAGGTCAGTTGGGCGGTGGGCTGGCTGGCCGAGGGCAACAATCTGCAGGAAAGCTACGTCAACCTGATCCCGACCCCGCAGGGCGGCACCCATGTCAACGGCCTGCGCACCGGGCTGGTGGAGGCCTTGCGCGAATTCTGCGAACTCCACAACCTGCTGCCACGCGGGGTGCGCCTCGCCCCCGACGACATCTGGGAGCAGATCGCCTTCATCCTGTCCCTGCGCCTCGCCGACCCGCAATTCAGCGGCCAGACCAAGGAGCGGCTGTCCTCGCGGGCGGCCGCCACCTTCGTGGCGGGCATCGTCAAGGATGCCTTCAGCCTGTGGCTGAACCAGCACGTCGCCGAGGGCGAGGAGATCGCCCGGCTGGCGATCGAAAGTGCGCAGAAACGGATGCGCAGGAGCCGCAAGGTAGAGCGCAAGAAGGTCACCTCCGGCCCGGCGCTGCCCGGCAAGCTGGCCGACTGCACCAGCCAGGACCTGGCGATGACGGAGCTGTTCCTGGTGGAGGGCGATTCCGCCGGCGGCTCTGCCAAGCAGGCCCGGAACCGCGAATTCCAGGCCATCCTGCCGCTGCGCGGCAAGATCCTGAACACCTGGGAGGTCGACTCGGACGCGGTGCTGTCGAGCCAGGAGGTGCACGACATCTCGGTCGCCATCGGGGTCGATCCCGGCTCGGACAACATCGCCGGGCTGCGGTACGGCAAGATCATCATCCTGGCCGACGCGGATTCCGACGGCCTGCACATCGCCACCCTGCTCTCCGCGCTCTTCATGCGCCACTACCAGCCCCTGGTCGAGACCGGCCACGTGTTCGTGGCCATGCCGCCGCTGTACCGCATCGATGTCGGCAAGGAAACCTTCTACGCCCTCGACGCGGAGGAACGTGAGGCCGTGTTGGAACTGATCGCGGCCGAGCAGCGGCGCGGGCGGATCACGGAGACCCGCTTCAAGGGCCTTGGCGAGATGAACCCCCTGCAGTTGCGCGAGAGCACCATCGACCCGGACACGCGGCGCCTGGTGCAACTGACGATCGACAACGAGAAGGCGACCGTGCGCGTGCTGGACATGCTGCTGGCCCGCAAGCGCGCCGCGGATCGCAAGGCCTGGCTGGAGGACAAGGGCGACCTGGCCACGCTGTGACCACCGAAATGGGCTGAGAGTATGAACGAGATTACCCAGAGCTTCGCCGAATTCGAGAAAATCCCGCTCAAGGACTACGCCGAGCGCGCGTACCTGGACTATTCGATGTACGTGGTGCTCGACCGCGCCCTGCCGCACATCGGGGACGGCCTCAAACCGGTCCAGCGCCGCATTGTCTATGCCATGAGCGAGCTGGGCCTCAACGCCGGCGCCAAGCACAAGAAATCGGCCCGCACCGTCGGTGACGTGCTGGGCAAGTTCCACCCGCACGGCGATTCCGCCTGCTACGAAGCCATGGTGCTGATGGCGCAGCCGTTCTCGTTCCGCTATCCGCTGATCGACGGGCAGGGCAACTTCGGCTCTCCCGATGATCCCAAGTCATTCGCCGCCATGCGGTATACCGAATCCCGGCTCGCACCGTATGCCCGCTCGCTGCTCAGCGAACTGGGCATGGGGACGGTGGACTGGCAACCGAATTTCGACGGCACCCTGAAAGAACCGGTGGTGCTGCCGGCCCGCCTGCCCAACCTGCTGCTGAATGGCAGCACCGGGATCGCCGTGGGCATGGCCACCGACATCCCGCCCCACAACCTGCGGGAGGTGGTCAGCGCCTGCCTGCGTCTGCTGGATCAGCCCAAGGCCTCGGTGGCGGACCTGTGCGAACACGTCCGGGCGCCCGAT
>WVWV01000107.1:5503-10907 GCA_011773845.1 Lysobacterales bacterium
AGGGCAAGAAACTGCCGATGGTCGAGGACCTGCGCGACGAATCCGACCACGAAAACCCGACCCGCCTGGTGATCGTGCCGCGCTCCAACCGGGTCGACGTGGAACAGCTGATGAACCACCTGTTCGCGACCACCGATCTGGAGCGCACCTACCGGATCAACCTGAATGTCATTGGCATCAATGGCAAGCCGCAGGTGCTCAACCTGCGGGAACTGCTCCGGCAGTGGCTGCAATTCCGCATGGACACGGTGACCCGCCGGCTCGAGTTCCGTCTCGACCAGGTGGTGGATCGGCTGCATATCCTGGAAGGCCTGATGGTGGCCTACCTCAACATCGACGAGGTGATCCAGGTTATCCGCTCCGAGGACCAGCCCCGCGATGCGCTCATGGAACGCTTTGGCCTGACCCGCACCCAGGCCGATGCCGTGCTCGACCTCAGGCTGCGCAACCTGGCCAAGCTGGAAGAAATCAAGATTCGCGGCGAGCAGGAGGAGCTCGAACAGGAGCGGCAGAGCCTCGAAAAAACCCTCGGCTCCAAGGCGCGACTGAAGACGCTGATCAAGCAGGAACTCACGGAGGATGCCGAGCAATACGGCGACGAGCGCCGCACCGCGCTGGCAGAGCGCGAGGCCGCCCAGGCCCTGCGCGAGGAGGACCTGGTGCCCTCCGAACCGTGCACCATCGTGCTGTCGCGGTCCGGCTGGGTGCGGGCGGCCAAGGGGCACGATATCGACGCGGCCAGCCTGGGCTACAAAGCGGGTGACGAGTTCTGCCATGCGGCGCGGGGCCGCAGTAACCAGCAGGCCGTGTTCCTCGACTCCAGCGGGCGCGCCTACGCACTGGCCGCCCACACCCTGCCTTCGGCGCGGGGCCTGGGCGAGCCCTTGACGAGCCGCTTCACCCTGCCCGAGGGCGCCTCGTTCCGCTACGTGCTCGCCGGCGACCCGGAGCAGCGGATCGTGCTGGCCAGCACCTGGGGCTATGGCTTTCTAAGCCACACTGGCAACCTGCACAGCCGCGTGAAGGCCGGCAAGGCCGTTCTCACCCTGCCCGGGGACGCACAGCCGGTCGCGCCCGCCATGATCGGCTCGGAGGAGGCCGACACGCTGGTCTGTGTCACCTCCGAGGGCTATCTGTTGTCGTTCCCGCTGGCCGATCTGCCGGAACTGGCCAAGGGCAAGGGCATCAAGCTGATCAACATTCCCCCCGCCCGCCTGAAAGCCGGCGAGGAGTACATGGTCGGCATGGTGGCTCCGGCGCCCGGTCAGGAAATCCTCGTTTGGGCCGGCCAGCGCTACCTGCGCATGGGCGGCAAGGACCTCGAGCATTACGCCGGTGAGCGCGCGCGGCGCGGCCGCAAGCTGCCAAGGGGGTTCCAGCGCGTCACCCTGATCGAGCTGGCCAGCGACTGAACGCCCGGCGCTCAGGCGCGTGAGCGTGCCACGTACAGGCCGACCAGGCGCGCCACCAGCACCGCCAGGTACAGCTGGCCAAAAATGGCCTCCAGGGTCGAGAGCGTGGCCGCCATCGGGTTCACCGGCGTGATGTCGCCGTACCCCAGGGTGGTCAGGGTAACGAAGCTGAAATAGGTGAACGGGAGCAGCTGGTCGGCAGTGCCGACCGCTGCCTCCATGCCCCCGTACGCGCCCGGCTGCAGCCATTCCAGCGTGGCGTGCGCGAACGAGAAAGCCACGCCCGCCATCAGGTAGACGTTGATCGCGCCCAGGATCAGTTCGAAGGTGACCTCGCTGCTGCGCACCACGATGTCGCGCAGCAGCAGGCCGATCACCAGCACCAGGAAGGCGGCATAAGAGAGGTATCGGACCAGTTCCAGCCACTCGCTGCCGACCAGCAACAGGGTGACCTGGGCAATCAGCGCGATGGTCGCCAGCCCGGCCGCCGCGTGGAATGGGAATCCCCGGGCCGAGACGGTGCGCACCGCCGCCAGCACCAGGCCGACCAGCACCAGCGCCACCAGCCAGCGCAGCGCCGGCAACGTGTGCAGCAGGGGATCCAGCAGCAGCAATGCGATCAGGGCGGTGAACAGGGTGCGATGCCCCTTCAGCCTGATATCGGTGTGCGGCCCGGTCAATTTCGCCACGGTCTGCCCGACTCCAGTAACCTGGCGGGCAAGGATAGCATGAGTCGACCGGAAGACACCGCGCCGCAACCCTCCCAGCGGCTTGCAGCGCCAGCCCGAATGAGGGGACAATGCCCCCGCCCTCTGCCCAGGATAACCAGCATGAAAGCTCTCACGACCCTGATGACCGTGGCCGCCGCGATGCTCGCGTTGCCGGGCTGCCAGGAAGCGCCGCCCGTTGAACGGGCGGAGGTGGCACGGCCGGCCAAGCTGTTCACCGTCAAGGCGCCCGGCGTCGCTTACCTGCGATCGTTCCCGGCCGAGGTCAAGGCCACCGACCAGGCCGAACTGGCATTTCGTGTGTCCGGTGAAATCGTCGAGTTCCCGGCCACCCGGGGCATGCGCGTCAATCAGGGCGACCTGCTGGCCCGGCTCGACCCCGCCGACTACGAAGCCCGCGTGCGGCAGGAAGAAGCCCAGTATGAACTGGCCAAGTCCCAGTTCGAGCGGGCCCGCGAGCTGGTCGAACGGCAGCTGATCGCCCAGGCCGAATACGACCAGCGCCTCGCGAAGCTGCGGGTGAGCGAATCCAACCTGACCCAGGCGCGCAACAACCTGAACTACACCCGCATCCATGCCCCCTTCGACGGCGTGGTGGCGCGCCGCATGGCCGAAGCGTTCGAATTCGTATCACCATGGCAGGTGGTCCTGGTGTTGCAGACCGGCGACCGGGTCGACGTGACCGTGGACGTGCCGGAGTCCATCATCGCCCGGGTCGACAACGCCGGAGCGGAACGCGACCCGAAGCCGGTCACAGTGCGGTTCGAAAGCGCACCCGACCGCACCTACCAAGCGACCTACAAGGAGCACGAGGCCCAGGCCGATCCCGCCACGCTCACGTACAAGGTGACCTTCTCGATGCCTTCCCCTTCCGACCTCAACGTACTGCCCGGCATGGCCGCCACGCTGATCGCTGATGTCAGCGGCCTGTTCGGCGAGGAAGCGGAGGGTCACCTGGTGCCGGTCGAGGCCGTGTTCAGCGCCGAGGACACTCCCCTTTCGTCCGAGACGCGGTATGTCTGGAAGCTCGACCCGGACACCATGCGCGCGCACCGCACCGGGGTCCGGGTCGGTTCCCTGACCGCCGACAGCGTGGCCGTGCTCGAGGGTCTGGAGAGCGGGGACCTGCTGGTGGCCGCCGGCGTGGGCTCGGTGACCGAGGGCATGCTACTGAAACCCATGCAGCGTGAGGCCGGCCTCTGATGAGCCCCGCGCAATTCGCGATCGAAAAGAAAGTCATCAGCTGGCTGCTGATCCTGGTTCTCGGGGTCGGCGGCATGGTGGCCTTTTTTGCCCTCGGCCAGCTCGAGGACCCCCCTTTCACCGTCAAGGATGCCAAGATCCTGGTCAGCTATCCGGGTGCCTCGGCGCAACAGGTCGAGGAGGAGGTGACCTATCCCGTGGAGCAGGCCTTGCAACAGATGGCGGCGCTCGATGAGGTGGTGTCCACGTCCAGCGCGGGTCTGTCCCAGATCACGCCGTCCATCCAGAACACTTACGGAGGTGCGGCGCTGCAGCAGGTATGGGATGAGCTCCGCCGCAAGATCAATGACATGTCGGTGCGCGGCGAGCTGCCGCCGGGCACTTCGCAACCCCTGGTGATGGACGATTTCGGGGACGTATTCGGCCTCATGTACGCCGTCACGGGCGCGGGCTACAGCTACGCGGAGCTGGAGGACTACGTCGATTACCTGCGCCGCGAGCTGATCCTCGTGCCGGGTGTCGCCAAGGTGGAAATCACCGGTGCCCGGCAACGGCAGGTTTTCGTGGAGATCTCGCAGTCCACGCTGGCCTCGCTCGGTATCTCGATCCAGCGTATCTATGACCTGCTGGCGACGCAGAATACCGTGTCCCGCGCCGGCGAGGTGCGCGTGGGCAGCGAGTCGGTGCGGATCAACCCCACCGGCGAATTCACCGACGTGGGTCAGCTCGAAGAGTTGCTGATCAGCGAGCCGGGCGCCTCCCAGCTGATCCGGCTGGGCGACGTCGCGAGGGTGTACCAGGGCTTCGCGGAGGTGCCCAGCAAGATCATGCGGTTCGGCGGCATGGAGGCCCTGGTGGTGGGGGTGTCGTTCACCCAGGGCGTGAACGTGGTGGACATCGGCAAGGCCATTGACCGGCGCCTGGATGAGCTGGAGTTCGCCCTGCCCGTGGGCATCGAGCTCCATGAAATCTACAACCAGCCCAAGGAAGTCGAGATCTCGGTCGCCAGTTTTCTGAAGAACCTGATCGCGGCCGTCGCCATCGTCATCGTGGTGCTGTTGTTCTTCATGGGCATCAAGAGCGGCGTGCTGATCGGGATCGTGCTGTTCCTGACCTGCAGCGGCACATTCATCCTGATGCTGCAGAACGACATCGAGCTCCAGCGCATCTCGCTGGGCGCGCTGATCATCGCTCTGGGCATGCTGGTGGACAATGCGATCGTCATTACGGAAGGCATCTTGATCGGCCTGCAGCGCGGCCAGACCAAGCTGGAAGCGGCCAATGCGATCGTCAAGCAGACCATGTGGCCGTTGCTGGGCGCAACCTTCATCGCGGTGCTGGCCTTCGCGCCCATCGGCCTGTCCCCCGATTCCACCGGCGAGTTCGCGGGATCGCTGTTCTGGGTACTGATGTATTCGCTGTTTCTGAGCTGGCTCACGGCCATCACCATCACCCCCTTCCTGTGCGACCTGTTGTTCAAGGAGGAGATCGCCACTGCGCAGGCCAGCGGGCAGCCGCCGGCCGACCCGTATCAGGGTTTCATCTTCGTGGCCTACAAGAAGCTGCTCGACGTATGCATGCGCCGGCGGGCGGTAACCACCGTGGTCCTGTTGGCCGCCCTGGCAGCCGGTATCGCCGGCTTCGGCAAGGTGCAGCAGTCCTTCTTCCCGCCGTCCACGACGCCCATCTTCCTGGTGGATTTCTGGCTGCCCGAGGGCACCGACATTCGTGCCACCGACGAGTACGTGACCGAGATCCAGAACCGCTTCGCCGCGGATGGGCGCATCGCGTATTTCCATGCCGTGATCGGCGGCGGCATGCCGCGCTTCATGCTCACCTACACGCCGGAGGCGGCCTATTCCAGCTACGCGCAACTCATACTGAGGGTCAAGGATCCGCAGCAGGTGGCGCCGCTCATGCGCGAGGTGGAAACCCTGCTGGAGGACGACTACCCCGAGGCGTCGATCAAATTCCGGCGCCTGGAGATCGGCCCCTCCCCGCCGGCGAAGATCGAGGCGCGCTTTACCGGGCCCGACCCGGACGTGCTGCGGTCACTGGCCG
>WVWV01000107.1:10962-46817 GCA_011773845.1 Lysobacterales bacterium
GCATCAATGTCGGCCTGTATCGGGACGGGACCAACCTGATGCCCATCCTGGTGCGCCTGCCCGAGTCGGAACGCCTGAGCATCGACACGCTGGCAGACGTGCAGTTGTGGAGCAATACCTTCGGCCGCTACGTGCAGATCGGCGAGGTGGTCGATCAGTTCAGGACCGCGTGGGAAGACCCGCTGATCCAGCGGCGCGACCGCAAGCGGACGCTTTCCGCACTGACCGACCCGGACGTGTTCGGCACTGAAACGGCCGCCGACCTGTTTGCGCGCCTGCGCCCCCGGGTCGAGGCCATCGAGCTTCCGGACGGCTATTTCCTGGAATGGGGGGGTGAGTACGAGAGCTCGCAGGATGCCCAGGCCGCCCTGTTCGCCTCGCTGCCGCTGGGATTCCTGCTGATGTTCCTGATCACGGTGGTGTTGTTCAACGCGGTGCGCGCACCACTGGTCATCTGGGCCTGCGTGCCGCTGGCCATCATCGGTGTCACGGTGGGCCTGCTGGTGATGAACAAGCCATTCGGTTTCATGGCGTTGCTGGGACTGCTGAGCCTGTCTGGGATGCTCCTGAAAAACGGCATCGTGCTGCTCGACCAGATCAATTCGGAACTGGCGGCCGGCAAGGAGCCCTACCAGGCCGTGTTCGACTCCGGTGTGAGCCGCGTGCGGCCGGTTTCCATGGCCGCGATCACCACCATTCTCGGCATGATTCCCCTGCTGGCCGATGCCTTCTTCGAGAGCATGGCTGCGACCATCATGTTCGGGCTCGGGTTCGCTACCGTGCTGACCCTGATCGTGGTGCCGATGTTCTACGCCATGTTCCACGGCTACCGTTACCGCCCGTTGTCCGAACTGCAGGGCTGAAGGTCGTCACTGCGCGCCGACCGGGCGCGCGCTGCCGACCAGGCTGGCGACCTGAATCAGCAATCGCTCGGGCAGCTCCAGCTCGGCGTACTGCGCTCGCACTCGTTGCGCCAGTTCCGGCTGATTGGTGATGACGCCGTCGGCGCCGCGCGTCATCAGGGCCGCCATCGAAACCGGGTCGTCGACTGTCCAGGCAATGACCTCGCGCCCGGCGCGATGCGCCGCGAGGATAAACGCGCGGCGCGCCAGGCGCGCATTCACGGCCAGGAAATCGACTTCCAGGCGCATGACGTCGCCGATCGCCACCGACAGCAGCAAGCCGGCCTTGAACTCCGGGCGTAATGACTTGAGCCGGCGGATGCCGGGGTAGCTGAGCGACATCAGCATCACCTCGTCGCCGCCCATGTCTGCGGCGTCCACCAGGGCCATGACGCGCTCCTCGAGGCGCGACTCCCGCCCATGGTATTTCAACTCGATGAGCACCCCTACCCGCCCCCGGCACAGGGCCAGCACCTGTTGCAGCGATGGCACGCGCTGCTGGCCGAAGGCGGGGTCTTTCCACGACCCGATGTCCACCGTCTGCAGCTGCGCCAAGGGCGTGTCGAAAACCTGCAGGGGCACGCCGCCCACCCGTTTGAGGTCGCGGTCGTGAATCACCACGATCTCCCCGTGCCGGTTCTCATGCACATCGATCTCGACCCAATCAGACCCCTGGGCAATGGCCAGCTCGATCGCCGCCAGGCTGTTCTCCGGCGCATCCGCCGACGCGCCGCGATGGGCCACGACCTGGGTCAGCGCGCGGTCGTCAAACCGCGCCACGGCGACGCGCAACACGCCGGCCGCCACCAGCAGCGCAGCACTGAGTGCGGCCGCCAGCAGGGCGGCGGGAATGCGCCATCTGCGCGCGCCAAAGCCGCCGATCGAGGGCGCGGGCACGGCGCTGGGGCGGGTGGAGGCCAGGGTGAGGAAGAAATACAGAATCAGCAGGCTGAGCGCGGCGCTGCTGAGAAACGTCAGGATCAGATTGCCGCCCATCCACCCGACCAGCACGCCGCCGAGCAGGTAGGTCAGCGCCGACAGCGAATCTCCAGCCAGCACCACCGCGGTATCCACCGCCTCGTCGACCAGCATGGAGACCAGCCCCAGCAGACCCACACTGACCAGCATCCAGGCTGCCAGGGTGGCGGTGATCGAAGTTCGCCGCCCGTGGCTGAGCGCAAGGCTGCTGCGCAACGCAACGGCTGGCGACTGACGCTCCAGCAACAGCAGTGGAAATGCCAGCAGCCATCCGGCGAACATGCGGGTCAGCAACAGCGCCATGACCAGCAGGCACGACAGCACGAAGCCACCGACCCACCAGAATTCCGGGGGTCGCACCGCAAGGTAGTAATTGATGTCGAAGGCTGTGAGGTAGCGGTCGAAGGCGATGGCGGCCAGCGCCAGGAACGGCGCCGCCACGGCCAGGGTGCGCGTCACCAGCTTCCAGGCGAGGCCGAACACCGGCCTCGACTGTCGCAGCAGGTGCAGCAGCAACGCCATGGTTCCGGGTGCCTCATGCCGAAGGCCGAGGTATGCCGCCATGACCATGGCCAGGTGTTGCCACACCAGGATCACGACATGCAGGCTGGCCACCAGGAACAGGGCCAGCAGGCCGCCCGGGGAGAGCATATGGAACAGGATGTCCTCGTCGGTGAGCGCGGCATCCCCGGAGGCCAGCACCAGCCAGCCGGTAATCGCCACGTACACCGGTGTGAGCAGCAGGAGCGAGAACGCGTTGGCCGCGACGTGGATGGCCAACAGCTGCCGCCAGTGGCGCCTGAAGCAGGCCAGCAGCCGGGCCGCAGCGGACGAGGGAAGCCTGTGCGGATCGGGCACGGCCAGTTCAGTCAAGCCAGATCACGGACGCCATGCGCCCGGTCACGCCGTCGCGACGATGGGAAAAGAATCGCTCTGCGTCGGTAAAGGTGCAGGACCCACTGCAATACACCTGGCGCAACCCACAGCGGCGCAGGCGGGCAGCAGCCAGGTGTTCGAGATTCGCCAGCCAGCGCTCCCCGTGCGGCTCGAACCCGTCCGCATCCGAAGGGTGCGCGTCGCACACGGCATCCCGCACCTCGGAACCCACCTCGTAAACGCTGCCCCCGATAGCCGGGCCCAGCCAGGCCAGGACGGCAGCCGGCGCCGCTCGCATCGCCGCCACCGTCTGCTCGAGTACGCCTGCGGCCAGGCCCCGCCAGCCCGCGTGCGCCACGGCCACCTGTCGGCCGCGTTCATCGCAGAACAGCACCGGCAGGCAATCGGCCGTCAGCACCGCCAGCACCTCGTGCCGACCGCTGGCGACCGCGGCGTCGGCCCGCGGCAGGCGCTCGCGGCCCGCCCGCCAGGAAACGACCCGATTGCCATGTTCCTGTGCCAGCCACATCGGCTCATCGGGCAGCAACCGCCGGAGGCGATGCCGGTTCTCGTGCACGGCAGCAGCGCGATCGCCGCAATGCGCACCCAGGTTGAAGGTCGCCCACGCCCCCCGGCTGACGCCGCCCTGGCGCGTGGTCACCAGGGCACGGACATTGGCGGGCGCGGGCCAGTCCGGCCGGATCACTTCAGGACGGTTGCGCGTTGTCATGCCGTCTCAGCACCTCCAGCAGCGCCAGCAGATCCGCTGGCAGCGGCGCCTCGAAGTCCACCAGCTGGCCGCTGGCGGGGTGCGTGAAGCTGAGGCTGCGCGCGTGCAGGGCCTGGCGCGGAAATGCGGCGATCGCCGCGCGCAGTGCCTCGTCCGGCAGGATCCGGCGTCGCCCGGGGCGTCCCCCATACAGCGGGTCGCCCACCAGCGGCAGGCCGATGTGCTGCATATGCACCCGGATCTGGTGGGTGCGCCCGCTGCGCAGCGCCACTTCCAGGTGGCTGAAGTGGCGATAGGCCTCCAGTCGGCGGTACTCGGTCACGGCCGGCTTGCCGCTTGCAACCACCGCCATGCGCTGGCGCTGCCGAGGGTGGCGGCCGATGGGCGCCTCGATCACGCCGGCGGGTTTCGCCCGACCCCAGACCACGGCTTCGTAGTGCCGCCGCATGCTGCGGTCCTGCAGCTGTGCCACCAGGCTGGCGTGGGCCTTCAGGCTGCGGGCCACCACCAGCAAGCCGGAGGTGTCCTTGTCCAGCCGATGCACGATGCCCGCGCGCGGAATCGACGCCAGCGCCGGGTCATAGTTCAGCAGGCCATTCTGCAGCGTGCCATCCGGGTTGCCGGCCGCCGGGTGCACCACCAGGCCGGCCGGCTTGTCGATCACCAGAACGTGATCGTCCACGGCCACCACCCGCAGCGGGATGGGCTGCGCGCGGACCTTCAGGTCCGGTTCCGGCCGGGCTTCGAGCTCCAAGTGCTCGCCGCCCACCACGCGGTAGGCCGGCCGCACCGGGCGGCCGTCCACCTTCAGGCAGCCCTCGCGAATCCACTGCTGAAGCCGGGCACGGGAAAAATCCGGAAACAGCTCCGCCGCCACCTGGTCGATCCGGCGCCCCGCGCAGTCGGCACCGACCGACCCGCTCAGCGTGATGGTGTCATGCATGGCCCGGCATCCTGCGTGCTGTGCTTCCCTGAGTCCGCCAACCCCTGGCGAGGGGCTGACCAATGTACACCCCATGTCTCACTAGTGAAAGGAAGCCGGTTTCGTTATCATTCCGTCTCTGCACTCACCGCGTTGAATTGATGTTTCCCATTCCTGCCATGAGCGCCGGCACCGGATCGTTCGCAAGGCCGCTACTGTTGATCGCTCTCGCCATCGCGATGGCCGTGTCGGGGTGCAACCGGGACAAGGAGCCCATCGAAGACGGACGGTCTGCGCCCGAACTGTATGCCGAGGCCAAGGGATACCTCGACAAGAAAGCCTACGACCGCGCGGTCCGTGGCTACAAGATGCTGCAGACCCGATATCCGTTCGGACGTTACGCGGAACAGGCCCAGCTCGAGATCGCCTACGCCTATTTCAAGGCCGGCCAGCCGGAGCAGGCGCTGGCGACCGCCGACCGTTTCATTCGGACCTATCCGAGCCATCCCAACGTGGATTACGCGTACTACATCCGCGGGCTGACCAACTACGAACAAAAGGTGGGGTTCCTCGAGCGCATGATGCCTTCACGAATCCGCGACCGCGACCAGACCGCGGCGCTGGAGGCCTTCCGGGATTTCGACGAACTGTGCCGGCGTTTCCCGGACAGCCGCTACGCGCCCGACGCACGGCAACGAATGATTTTCCTGCGCAACAACCTGTCGTTTTACGAGATCGATGTGGCCCGATACTACCTGCGCCGCGGCGCTTACGTCGCTGCTGCGAACCGGGCGCGCTACCTGCTGGAGACCTTTCCCGAGACTCCGGAAGCAGGCAATGCCCTGGAGGTCATGCACATCGCTTACACCGAACTGGGGATGCCCGAACTCGCCGACGACGCGTTGCGGGTGCTGGAATTGAATTATCCCGATCACCCCTACGTCAGCGGCCAGCGGGACAAGGAAGGCTTCTTCGGCAAGCTCTGGCCCTTCGACTGAAGCGCTCGGCGTGAGGCCGGGCGGCTTCAGGGCCGCCGCGGATTGCCGCTCTCCAGCCAGCCCGAGGTAATGGGATAACGCCAGTCGCGGCCAAAACCGCGAGCCGTCACCCGCACACCCGGCGGCCCCTGCCGTCGCTTGAACTCATTGTTCAGCACCAGGTCCGCGACCCGCCGCACCGTGGCCTCCTCGAAGCCCTCAGCGACGATCTCGGCGATGGAGCGGTCCTGGTCGACGAACTGCACGAGAATGGGGTCCAGCACGTCATAGGGCGGCAACTGGTCCTGGTCGGTCTGGCCGGGTGCCAGTTCCGCGGTGGGGGCACGCTGGATGACCTCCCGGGGAATGGCCTCACTGATGGAATTGCGGTATTCGGCCAACTGGTAGACGCGGGTTTTGAGGCAATCCTTGAGCGGTGCGAATCCCCCGCACATGTCCCCGTAAATCGTGCAGTACCCGACGGCCAGTTCGCTCTTGTTGCTGGTGGCGACCGGCAGCCAGCCGAAGCGGTTGGACAGGGCCATGATGACGTTGCCGCGCAGGCGCGCCTGCAGGTTCTGCTCCGCGATGCCTGCCGGCTCCCCGCCGAATGCCGGCGACAACTGATCGAGGACGGCCGCGTAGGCCCGGTCGATGGCGCTCTCCCGGTAATCCACGCCGAGCAGGGCCGCCTGGCGTTCGGCCAGCTCCCGGCTCAGGTCGGAGGTATACGGTGAGGGCAGCATGACTGCGTGCACCCGCTCGGCCCCCACCGCGTCGACGGCCACAGCCAGGGTGAGCGCCGAGTCGACCCCGCCCGACAACCCCAGCACGATGTCGGTAAAACCGTTCTTGCGCACATAGTCCGCCAGCCCACGCACCACCACGGCATAGATTTCGGCAGCCGCTTGCGACGGCGCGACGGGCCACTGGCGCGGGCTCAGCGCTCCGCTGCCGGCATCGAAATCGGCCATCAGCAGGGCGTCCTCGCACAACGGGCCCGACCCGCTGACCGTGCCGTCGGCGCTCATCAGCAACGAACGCCCGTCGAACACCAGCTCATCCTGACCGCCCACCAGATTGCAGTAGGCGACCGCCAGCCCGGTCTCGGCATGCCGCTCGGCCAGCATCGCCAGCCGCGCGGGTTGCTTGTCGTCACGGTACGGCGAGGCGTTGAGCACCAGCAGCAGCCGGGCGCCGGCGTCGCGGGCCTGACGGGCCGGCCCCGGCTCCCAGGCATCTTCGCAGACCAGCACTCCGATACGCACGCCGCCGCACTCCACCACCAGCGCCTCGTGACCGGGATGGAAATAGCGGCGCTCGTCGAACACGGCATAGTTGGGCAGACACTGCTTGCGATAGCGGCCCACCACGCGGCCATCGCGCAGCCAGCTGGCGGCGTTGTAGCGCCGCCCGTCCTCGAGCCAGGGATGGCCCATGACGACGTCGATGTCGCGCACCGCAGCGGTCAGCTCCGCCAGGACCTCGTGGGTCTGGCGCATGAAACCGGGGCGCAGCAACAGGTCCTCCGGCGGATACCCGGTGATGGCCAGTTCCGGAAACAGCACCACCCGGGCGCCGGCGGCGCGGGCCTGCGCGATGCACTCGAGGGCTTTCGTGAGGTTGCCGCGCATGTCCCCAACCAGGAAATCGTGCTGGGCCAGGGCGAGGGTGAACATGAGCGCGGACCGGGGCCGGGGGTTACTGCGCCAATTGCTCGTCCATCGCCGTGCCGAGGTCTGCCGGCGAGCGGACCGTTCTGACGCCGGCCGCTTCCAGGGCCGCGAACTTGGCTTCCGCGGTGCCCTTGCCGCCCGCAATGATGGCGCCCGCGTGGCCCATGCGCTTGCCCGGCGGGGCCGTGACGCCGGCGATGTAAGCCACCACCGGCTTGGTCACGTACTCGGCGATGAACTCGGCCGCGTCCTCCTCGGCGGAGCCGCCGATCTCGCCCACCATGATGACGCCCTCGGTGTCCGGATCGTCCTGGAACAGGCGCAGGGCATCGATGAAGCTCATGCCCTGGATGGGATCGCCACCGATACCGATACAGGTGGACTGCCCCAGCCCCGCCAGGGTGGTCTGGTAGACCGCCTCATAGGTCAGCGTGCCGGAGCGCGACACGATGCCCACCCGGCCCGGGGCGTGGATGCGCCCCGGCATGATGCCGATCTTGCACTCGTCCGGGGTGATGATTCCGGGGCAATTCGGCCCGATCAGGCAGGTGTCCGATGCGCTGTCCAGCAACGCCTTGACGCGCATCATGTCCTGCACCGGCACGCCCT
This sequence comes from Lysobacterales bacterium, assembly GCA_011773845.1. Classification (GTDB taxonomy): domain Bacteria; phylum Pseudomonadota; class Gammaproteobacteria; order Xanthomonadales; family SZUA-36; genus WVWV01. Next base: position 18,633 of record WVWV01000107.1, read on the forward strand.
CGGTGATCGCCACGATGACGCGGATGCCGGCATCGGCCGCCTCCAGCATGGCATCCGCCGCAAACGGTGGCGGCACGTAAATTACGCTGGCATCGGCCCCGGTCTCGGCCACCGCTTCCCGCACGGTGTCGAAAACCGGCAGGCCGAGATGCTGCTGACCGCCCTTGCCCGGCGTGACTCCGCCGACCATGCGGGTGCCGTAGTCGATCGCTTGCTGCGAATGGAAACTGCCCTGGTTGCCCGTGAATCCCTGGCAGATGACCTTCGTTTCCCGGTTGACCAGCACGCTCATGGCGACACCTCCGCGGCCTGCCCGGCAGCGGCTACCACCTTGCGGGCCGCGTCGTTGAGGTCGGCGGCCGGGGTCAGCGCCAGCCCGCTGTCAGCCAGCATGCGCCGGCCCTGTTCGGCATTGGTCCCCTCCAGGCGCACCACCACGGGCACCTCGACGCCGACCTCCTGGACCGCGCTGATGATGCCCTCGGCGATGAGGTCGCAGCGCACGATGCCGCCGAAGATGTTGACCAGGATTGCATCCACGTGCTCGCTGGATAGGATGAGCTTGAATGCCGCGGCCACGCGCTCCGCGTCGGTACTGCCGCCCACGTCCAGGAAATTGGCCGGCTCGCCCCCGTTCAGCTTGATGACATCCATGGTCGCCATGGCAAGGCCCGCGCCGTTGACCATGCAGGCGATATTGCCGTCCAGCGTGACGTAATTGAGATCGTGGCGGCTGGCTTCGACCTCCGTCGGGTCCTCCTGCGCCTCGTCCCGCATGGCGGCCAGGTCCGGATGCCGAAACAGGGCGTTGTCATCCGCGTTGATCTTCGCATCCAGGGCGACCAGGTTGCCGTCCCCGTCGATGATCAGGGGGTTGATCTCGACCAGGCTGAGGTCCTTGTCGATGAACAGCCGGTAAAGGCTCTGCATGATGGCCCCCAGCTGCCGGACCTGGGAGGCGGACAAGCCCATGCCAAAGCCCATCTGGCGGGCCTGGAAGGCCTGCAGGCCCGTGGTGTTGTTCACCTGGGCGGTGATGATCTTGTGCGGTTCGGTGCGCGCCACCTGCTCGATGTCCACGCCGCCCGCGGCGGAACCCATGAAGGTGATGCAGCGATGCACCCGGTCCACCAGCGCGGACAGGTACAACTCTTCCCGGATTTCCGTGGCCTCCGCGATCAGCACCGTGTCCACCGGCAAGGCCCGGCCGCCGGTCTGGTAGGTGCTGATGGACATGCTCAGCATCCGCTCGGCTTCGCTGCGCACCTCGTCCAGGCTGCTGACCAGCTTCACGCCCCCGGCCTTGCCGCGCCCACCGGCATGCACCTGCGCCTTCACCACCCATTGGCGGCCTGCGACCGAGCGCGCGGCGGCGACGGCCTGTTCGGGCGTGCGGGCGATTTCACCGCCTGGCACCGGGATACCGTATTCCGCGAACAGGCCCTTGGCCTGGTACTCATGGAAGTTCATGTTGTCTCCGTGGCAGCAGCCCGGTCGGGCGGAGCGTTCCCTCCGGAACGGCTCGAGGCGAACCCTCAAACCCCTATTCTCGCGCGATTATTTGAGCAAATCAAAACCCGGCCGGTGCGAATGGGCCGGTGCTATACTGCCAGTGCAACGCACATCCGGCGTATGCAAGGAATGGCCTGTCCGCAGGGATGAAGGTGAGACCGGTAAAGGATTCTACAAGCTACCCGCTGTCCGCTGACGTCACGCGGCGCGTGGCCCGCTACCTGAACGTTTTCCGGCTTTTTATCGGCCTCGCCCTGACGCTCTCCTTCCTGCTCGGAACGCTGGTACAGGGCGCCGTCATTCGCTCACCCACGATCGCGCTGGTCACCCTGGTGAGCTATGTGGGCCTTGGCGTGACGCTGTTGGCGGCCTCCGGGCGCAAGCGAGCCAACCCCCATCACCTGGCGCGGGCGGGGTTGTGGGTCGACACGCTGCTGTTGTCGCTGGTGTTGGTCATCTTCGGGGGCTACGAGAGCGGTCTGGGGGTATTGCTGGTGTTCGTCAGCGCGACCGCCGCCATCCTGCTGCCCCTGCGCATCGCCCTGTTGATCGCCTCACTGGCCTCGCTCGCGCTGGTGGGCGAGGCGTTTCTCGAGGAGTTGCTGTACGGCGCCACGCCCGCCAACATATTCGGCGCCGGCGTGTACGGGCTGACCAACCTGATTACGGCCCTGCTGGCTCACCAGCTGGCCATCCGGGCGCGCGATTACCGCCTGATCGCCGAGCGCCAGCAACGCACGCTGACGCGCCTCGAGCAAATCAACGAGCTGATCATCCGACGCATGAGCAGCGGCGTGCTGGCGCTCGACCGGAACGACGAAATCCAGATGATGAATGAATCCGCGTGGTTCCTGCTCGGCAACCCGGCAGCCGAACGGCGCGCACTGGCAGACGTCGCGCCGGAGCTGCTGGCGGGGCTCAATGCCTGGCGCGAGCACCGGCGCCCGGAGCACGAACCGCTGACCCTGCAGGCCAGCCAGGCGCAGATCATCCCGCGCTTCGTGGCACTCCCGGAAGACGGTGAAGCCCGGGTGCTGGTGTTTCTCGACGACAACGACGTGATTGCCCGCCGCGCCATCGAACGCTCGGCCACGGAACTGGCCGAGCTGTCGGGCAGCATCGCGCACGAGATCCGCAACCCGCTGGCCGCTATCAGCCATGCGGCACAACTGCTGGACGAGACTGCCGAGCTGCCGGCGGAGGAACGCCGGCTGGTCGGCATGATCCATGGCCAGGCGCGGCGCATGAACGGCATCGTCGAGAGCATCCTGCAGCTCTCGCGCCGGGAGCGCTCCCGCCCCGAACTGCTGGATATCCGGCCGTGGCTCGAAGACCTGGCCGAGGAATTTCGAAGCACCCTGTCCCGGGACGCCGCGGACATCACGCTGGCGGCCGAGCCCGGCGCGCTGTGGGTCATGTTCGACCGCGGCCAGCTGCACCAGGCGCTCTGGAAGCTGCTCGAGAACGCCGTCGACCATGCCGGGGGCGATAACCCGGCGCCCCGCGTGGCGCTGCGGCTCCAAAACGAGCACAATACCGGGCACTGCGTGATCAGCGTCGAGGACAATGGCCCAGGCATACCGCCCCAGAATCTCGGCAACATATTCGAACCGTTTTTCACCACCCGCCCGCAGGGCGCCGGTCTCGGGCTGTACGTCGCCCGTCAACTGTGTGAGGCCAACCAGGCGGAATTGACCGTGGATTCAACGGCAAGCTCGGGCGCCCGCTTCCATGTCCGCCTGGCTACGGCCGGCGATGCGGAGGCCGCGGACCCCAACATGCAGCTGCAATCGGCATGAGCGAGAAACAGCAGGTCCTGGTGGTCGATGACGAGCCCGACATTCGCGAACTGCTCGGTTTGACGCTGGGCAAAATGGGCCTTGGCGTGACCACCGCCGCGGACCTTGCCGAGGCCCGCCGCTGCCTGGCCGAGCGCGACTTCAGCTTTTGCCTGACGGACATGCGCCTGCCGGACGGCAACGGCCTGGACCTGGTGCGCGAGATTGCCGGCCAGTCCCCAAACCTGCCCACCGCCGTGATCACGGCGCACGGCAAGGTCGAGGACGCGGTGCTGGCCCTGAAGACCGGAGCCTTCGATTTCGTATCCAAGCCCGTCGACCTGGCCATCCTGAGGCGCCTGGTCAATACCGCGCTCAAGCTGGGCGCGACACGCGGCGCCCGCGCCGCGAGCGCGGATGGGCCCGATGCCGATGGCGAGGTGCTGCGCAGGCTCACCGGCGAGTCACCCGCCATCCGCCGCACCCGGGCCCTGATTCGCAAACTCGCCCGCAGCCAGGCACCGGTGATGATCAGCGGGGAGAGTGGTTCCGGCAAGGAACTGGCGGCCCGGCTGATCCATGAACTGGGCCCCCGCTCCGACCACCCGTTCGTGCCGGTCAACTGCGGCGCGATTCCCACCGAACTCATGGAAAGCGAGTTTTTCGGCCACCGCAAAGGCAGCTTCACAGGTGCCGGGGAGGACAAGGCGGGCCTGTTCCAGGCCGCCGACGGCGGGACCCTGCTGCTGGACGAGGTAGCCGACCTGCCATTGCACATGCAGGTCAAGTTGCTGCGCGCCATCCAGGAGCGGGCCGTCAAGCCGATTGGCGCGCGCCGGGAGGTACCCGTTGACGTGCGCATCCTCAGTGCCGCGAACCAGCCCCTGCAGCCCCTGGTGGAGAGCGGGAAATTCCGCAGCGACCTGTACTTTCGCCTGAATGTCATCGAACTTCCCATGCCCAGCCTGCGGGAGCGGGTCGAGGACATTCCGCTGCTGGCCCGGCAGTTCCTCGACGAAATCGCCCGTGAATGGCAGGCGCAACGGGCGCCCACCCTCTCCGAGCCAGCCCTGGCGGCGCTTTGCAAGCACCGCTACACGGGCAACGTGCGGGAACTGATCAACATCCTGCAGCGTGCGGTCACCCTCTGCGAGGGCGAGGTCATCGAGTCCAAGGACCTGGCGCTGCAGCGGGTGGCGGTACAGGAGCAAACGCCTGAAATGCCGGGCCCGGACGCCGATCAGTCGCTGGACAGCTACATGGAGGACATCGAGCGCCAGATGCTGGAAGACGCGCTGCGGCGCGCCCGGTACAACAAGACGCGCGCCGCGGAGTTGCTGGGCATCAGCTTCCGGTCGCTGCGCTACAAGCTCACCAAGTATGGCATCGAATGATGGCCCCGGGCGCGCGGCGGGTCGGTGCAGGGAGGCGACCCGAACACGGGTGACCATTTTTGTCACCNNGCTAGCCTTCTGTTTTAAATGATGATTCATTGTCTGGCACGAGTATTGCATTTTTCTTCCGCATCCCACGTTTCATGGGGGATTGACCAGTGCCGCGGGTAGTCCCGGCACCTGTTACCACCGGAGGGTAATAAAGTGATTGACATGAAACGCGTTTCCAGGGGTTTCACCCTGATCGAACTGATGATCGTGATCGCGATCGTGGCCATCCTGGTCGCGCTGGCGGTTCCGGCCTACAACGACTACACCATCCGCTCCAAGATCGCCGAGTGCGTGAACAACGCGGCCGTGACCAAGCTGGCGGTATCCGAATTCCGCGAGTCCGAAGGGCGCTGGCCCAATGACGCCAACGAAGCGGGCATCGGCAACACGACGGGTGACACCTACTACTGTCTGCCGACCGACTATGATGGCAACGGGGAATTCACCGTCAACCTCGATGAGGGCCAGATCGACCCCGCCTTGGCGTCGACCACCGAGGTGCGCATGATACCCAATGATACGAACATTGAAGCCGGTATCGACTGGGATTGTCAGCCGGGGGGAACGGCAGCCGACCAGCTGAAATACCTGCCGTCGCAATGCAGGACCATCGATACTTGAATATTTGCACGATCCCACAGTTCCAGAAAAGAGAAAACCCCAGCCTCGCAGGGGTTTTTTCTTTCATGTTCAGATAGATACAAAATCCACCCTCAATTTGCACCACTCCGCTCCCTCAACTACAATAGCCGGCAGGGGAAGTGATTGCCCGTTCTGGTTGCAGGGAACGCCGGGCGAAGACCCGGCCACAGCGCGGCGGACAACGCCCTTTGGATGGCGTGGTCCAGTTAGGACGAGCGGATGAATATTGATGAAACATGCCCTGCCGGGGCCCCAGTCCCCTCGCACCACTGGCGATGAGCGCCGGCGGCGCCGACACGGCTCCCCCGTCGCGCCGAGAAATTTCCCTGTATCATCTGACAGTTGCAATCTGATGGTAACCTGTTCGTATAATATACGCGGGAACAAGGAGTGACCCGCTGATGAGCACTGAGCTGAAAGTCTCCAGCCACCTGCATGGATTCGCCCGGCGGCTGGTCGCCGAGGGCCTGCTGGACGAGCAGGCCGCCCTGGAAGCGCACGACAAGGCCGCCAAGAAAGGGCGCACCGTGCTGGCCTGGTTGATCGGCGAGGATGGCTTGGATCTCGAGGTGCTGGCCACCCTCGCGTCCGAGGAATACGGCGTCCCGCTGCTGGACGTGACCGCCTTCGACATCGCCAACGCACCGATGTCGCTGGTCGATGAAAAACTCATCCAGAAACATCGCGCCCTGCCGCTGTACCTGCGCGGCAACACCCTGTTCGTGGGTGTGCCGGATCCAACCAACCACGACCTGATCGACGAAATCTCCTTCAGTTCCGGCTTTCACGTCGAGCCGATCCTGGTGGCTGCCAACCAGCTGGAAAGCGCCATCGAGCGCGCGCTGGAGGCGACCCATACGGAATTCGACGACTTCGAAGAGGAAGGCCTGGAAGATGTCGGTTTCAAGCTGGAGGCGGACCAGTCCGAGGATGAATCCGCGGATCCGGCGGTCGATGAGACACCGGTGGTCCGCTTCATCAACAAGGTGCTGCTCGATGCGATCCGCAAGGGCGCGTCCGATATCCATTTCGAGCCCTACGAGAAGCTCTACCGCATTCGCTATCGCCTGGATGGCGTGCTGAAGGGCGTCGCCAGCCCGCCGGTGCAAATGTCCAGGCGTCTGGCCTCGAGACTCAAGGTGATGGCCGGCCTGGATATCGCCGAGAAGCGCATACCGCAGGATGGCCGCATCAAGCTGAGCGTATCACGCGCCAAGTCCATCGATTTCCGCGTCAGCACCTGTCCCATCCTCCATGGGGAGAAAGTGGTGCTGCGCATCCTGGACTCCGCCGCCACGCGCCTGGGCATCGAAGGCCTGGGATTCGAGCCGGACCAGCGTGTGCAGTACGAGAAATCCATCGCCAAGCCCTACGGCATGATCCTCGTGACCGGGCCCACCGGCAGCGGCAAGACCGTGACGCTCTACACCGCGCTCAATTTGCTCAACGAGGAGGGTCGCAACATCTCCACCGTCGAGGACCCGGTCGAAATCCGGGTGCAGGGCATCAACCAGGTGCAGCAGAACCTCAAGCAGGGCATGACCTTCGCCCGCGCGCTGCGCTCCTTCCTGCGCCAGGACCCGGACGTCATCATGGTCGGCGAGATCCGCGACCTGGAGACCGCCGAGATCGCGATCAAGGCCGCCCTGACCGGGCACCTGGTGCTGTCGACCCTGCACACCAACGATGCGCCGCAGTCGATCACGCGACTGATGAACATGGGCGTGCCGACCTACAACATCACCTCCGCCGTCAACCTGGTCATGGCCCAGCGCCTGGTGCGAAAACTGCACAAGTGCAAGGTGCAGGACGAGTTGCCCCCCGAGGCCCTGCTGCAAGCCGGCTTCGGGGAAGATGAACTGAAGGGCCTGGAGCTGTTCAAACCGGGTGGATGTAGCGAATGCAACGACGGCTACCGGGGACGGACCGGCATCTTCGAGGTGATGCCGATCTCCGACAACATCGCGCGCATCATCCTGGAGGAGGGCAACGCCATCCGCATCGCGCAGGAGGCGCGCGCGGAGAAGATCAATGACCTGCGCCGCTCCGCCCTCAACAGGGTGGCCGAGGGCATCACGGACCTCATCGAAATCAATCGGGTCACCAAGGATTAAGCCATGGCGGTCGTGCAGGCTGAAAGCGTCACATTCCTGTGGGAGGGCCGCGACAAGCGCGGGGTGAAGCTCAAGGGGCAGCAGGTTGCCGCCAACCCCAGCCTGGTCCGGGCCGAACTGCGGCGCCAGGGCATCAACCCGATCCGGGTCCGGAAAAAACCCAAGCCCCTGTTCGGGGGCGCCGGCCACCGTATCAGACCCAAGGACATCGCTGTCTTCAGTCGCCAGCTGGCGACCATGCTGAAAGCCGGCGTGCCCCTGGTGACGGCGTTTCAGATCATTGCGGGTGGCGTCAAGAATCCCCGCATGCGCAACATGGTGAACCGCATTCGGTCCGACGTGGAATCGGGCGGCAGCCTGTTCGAGGCGCTGAGCGCGCACCCGGGCCAGTTCGATGAGCTGTATGTGAACCTGGTGAAGGCCGGTGAGAGCGCCGGCGTGCTGGATACCGTGCTCGATGAGATCGCCTCCTACAAGGAACGCATCGAGAGCATCAAGGGCAAGATCAAGAAGGCGCTGTACTACCCGGCCGCGGTGATCGCGGTCGCCATCATCGTTTCCGCCATCCTGCTGATCTATGTCATTCCGCAGTTCGAAGGGATTTTCGCGAACTTCGGGGCGGATCTGCCGGCCTTCACGCAGGCCGTGGTGAGCGTGAGTCGATGGCTGCGGTCCAACGGCTTCGGGCTGCTGATCGGCCTCATCGTGGTGATCTCGAGCCTGGTAACCCTCAAGAAGCGCTCGCGGCCGTTCGCGCATTGGCTCGACCGTGTATCGCTGAAGCTACCGATTGTAGGCGCCATCCTGGAGAAAGCCGCGATTGCGCGCTTTTGCCGCACCCTGGCCATCACGTTCGCGGCCGGCGTGCCGCTGGTGGACGCGCTGAAGATCGTATCCGGCGCGACCGGCAACCAGGTCTACAACGATGCGGCCGCGCGCGTTCGGGAGGACGTGGCGGTGGGTCACCAACTGCAGCTGGCGATGCAGCAGACCGACGTGTTCCCCAACATGGTCATCCAGATGGCGGCCATCGGCGAGGAGTCCGGTTCGCTGGACCACATGCTGATCAAGGTGGCCGAGGCCTACGAGGAAGAAGTGAACAATGCCGTGGATGCGCTGAGCAGCTTGCTGGAGCCGGCCATTATCGTGTTCGTCGGCGTCGTGGTCGGTACCATGGTGATCGCCATGTACCTCCCCATCTTCAAGATGGCGGCCGTCATCTGACCCACTGATGCTCGCGCTGCTGGCCGAGCACCCGCCCCTGTTCCTGACCGGGACGGTCGTCTTTGGGCTGCTGCTCGGTTCGTTTCTCAATGTGGTCATACTGCGCCTGCCTGCGCGGCTCGAACACGACTGGAAAGGACAGTGCCGGGAACTGCTCGAACTCGAGGCCGCGGATGATGCGCCGCCGCCCGACCTGGTCTTCAGCCGCTCGCGCTGCCCGGGCTGCGGTCGCCCCATCCGGGCCCGTGAGAATGTCCCGGTGCTCAGTTACCTGGCACTGAGAGGCAGGTGCGCCGGGTGCGGTGCGGCGATTTCCCTGCGCTACCCCCTGGTGGAGCTGTTGACCGCGTCACTGTTCCTGCTCGTGGGCTGGCACTTCGGCCCCACCCTGCAGTGCCTGGCGGCCCTGGTGCTCACCGCGTTCCTGGTGGCGCTGGCCGGCATCGATTTCGATCACCAGTTGTTGCCCGACAATCTGACCTTGCCACTGCTGTGGGCCGGCCTGTTGCTGAGTCTGCTCGGGGTGTTCACCGACCCGGTCAGCAGCATCATCGGCGCCGCGGCTGGCTACCTGTTGCTGTGGTCTATTTACCACCTGTTTCGCCTGCTGACCGGCAAGGAGGGTATGGGCTACGGTGATTTCAAGCTGCTGGCGGCGCTGGGCGCCTGGCTGGGCTGGCAGATGCTGCCCCTGGTGCTGGTGCTGTCGTCCGTGGTCGGGGCGGTCGTCGGACTCGCGCTGCTGGCCCTGCGGCGCCACCGGAAGGATCAGCCCATGCCGTTCGGCCCCTACATTGCCGCAGCCGGCTGGATTGCGCTAATCTGGGGTGAGCCCATCGTCATGGGCTGGCTGCGGTTCAGCGGATTGGGATAGCAGGAGCATGCCGCAAGGGAGAGCGCAACCGGTTTACGTCGTCGTCCTCACGGGTGGAATCGCGTCCGGCAAATCGACCGTCTCGGGCGAGTTCACGCGTCTGGGCGTGCCCGTTATCGACACCGACGTCATTGCGCGTGACCTGGTGGAACCCGGAACGCCACTGCTGGCCTCGATCGTGGGTGCGTTCGGCAAGGAGCTGCTGGATGCTTATGGACGCCTGAAGCGCCGCCGTCTGCGCCAGCTGATCTTCACCGACGAGGAGAAGCGCCGCCAGCTCGAAGCCTTGATGCACCCCGAAATCCTGGACGAGGCCCGCCGCCAGATCGGTGAGGTCGAGGCGCCATACTGCGTGCTGGTCATTCCGCTGCTGGCAGAGTTTGGCCGGGGACCCGGGATCGATCGCGTGCTGGTGGTCGACGTGCCCCCCGAGGTGCAGCGCGAGCGCCTCGCGCATCGCGACCGGGCCAGCAAGAGCGAGGCGGACGCCGCTCTGCGCGCCCAGGCCACCCGCGCGGAACGGCTGGCGATCGCCGACGACCTCATCGACAATTCCGGCTCGCTGGCGGCGACACTGGAGCGGGTGGCCGAGCTGCACCGGCAGTACCTGGCGCTGGCCAACGCGGGCCAGGAGTAAGCGCGCGCCTCAGCCCCAGAAGGCCGAGATACCGGCTATCCCGTGCGCGCCGGCCTCGATCAGCCGCGCCCGATCGGCCTGCCCGACACCGCCCAGCGCGAACACCGGCAAGGGCGTCTGCGCGACCAGGGTGCGCAGGCCTTCCACGCCCAGTGGCTGGGCCTGCGGGTGGCTGCGGGTCGAAAACACCGGCGACAGGCAGGCAAAACTGGCGCCGAGTTCCGCGGCACACCGCAACTCCGCCGCCGAGTGGCAGGAGGCCCCCACCAGAAACTCGCGACCCAGGGGCCGCTCGCCCGCGGCGAGCAGGGCGGCAGTACCGAGATGCACCCCGGCCAGGCCCAGTTCGCTGACCAGCGCCGCCGGCCCATTGAGCAGCAGGGGGATGCCGCGCTCGGCGCACAGGACCTGGGCGCGCGCCGCGCGCTCGCGCAGGGCGTCCAGCGCCAGCGCCTTGCATCGCAGCTGCACCATGCCCGGCACCCTGTCCACCAGCCGCTCGAACCGCCGCCACCACTCGGCGACATCGGCGGCCGGGCCGGTGATGGCGTAGTTTCGGGGCAGGGAATGGCTCACGCCGGTCAGGTCACCGCATCGGCGTGGCGCCCAGTCAGTTCAGCTTGCCGTGGCACTGCTTGTACTTGCGCCCGGAACCGCAGGGGCACGGCTCATTGCGCCCCACCTTGCGCCCCTGCCGCACGAACGGCTGCTCGCGCTCGGGGCCTGCCTGGCCGCCAGCGGGCACCGCCGATGCCTCGTCATGACGGAACTGCATCGAGGTCTCCTGGCGGCGTTGGGCGTCCACCGCCGCCACGTCTTCCTCCGCACGCACCTGGACCCGCGCCAGGATCCGCACCACCTCGTGCTGCACATTGTCCAGGAACTCGGTGAACATCTCGAACGACTCACGCTTGTACTCCTGCATCGGCTGGCGCTGGGCATAGCCCCGCAGGTGGATCCCCTGGCGCAGGTAATCCATGTTCGCCAGGTGGTCCTTCCATTGCTGATCGAGCACGTTCAGCATGAGGGCCTTCTCGAAATGGCGCATGACCCCTGTGCCGGTCTGTGCCTCCCGCGCCTCGAAGTGATTGCTCACCGCCTGCGAAATGTTGCTGCGCAGGACCTCCTCGTTGTCGAGCTCGTCGTTGTCGTGCCACCGCGTGAGCGGCAGGGAGATGCCGAATTCTCCCTCCAGCGCCTTCTCCAGGCCCGGCAGGTCCCATTGCTCGTCGATGCTGCCCGGCGGCACGAACTGGCTGACGATGGCATCGAACACGTTGGCCCGGAACTCGAGCATGGTTTCATGCACCTCGTCCGACTCCATCAGGTCGTTGCGTTGCTGGTAGACCACGCGCCGCTGGTCGTTGGCGACGTTGTCGTAGTCCAGCAGGTGCTTGCGGACGTCGAAGTTGTGCGCCTCGACCTTGCGCTGGGCATTCTCGATGGCGCGGTTCAGCATGCCGGCCTCGATGGCCTCGTCCTCCTTCATGCCGAACCGCTGCATCATGCTGGACATGCGGTCGGAGGCGAAGATGCGCATCAGGTTGTCTTCCAGCGACAGGTAGAAACGCGACGAGCCCGGGTCGCCCTGCCGGCCCGAGCGGCCGCGCAACTGGTTGTCGATGCGCCGCGATTCGTGCCGCTCGGTGCCGATGATGTGCAGCCCGCCGGCGTCGATGACGGCATCGTGTCGCTGTTGCCACTGCTCGCGGATGCGCGCACGCTGGTCGTCGTCCACCCCCTCGTCCAGGGCGGCCAGTTCCGCGTCCAGGCTGCCGCCCAGCACGATGTCGGTGCCCCGCCCTGCCATGTTGGTGGCGATGGTGACGGCCGACGGCCGTCCGGCCTGGGCCACGATCAGCGCCTCGCGCTCGTGTTGCTTGGCGTTCAGCACCTCGTGGGGAATCTTCTGCTTGCCCAGCTTGCCGGCCAGCAGTTCGGAGTTTTCGATCGAAGTGGTGCCGACCAGCACGGGTTGTCCGCGTTCTACGCAGTCCTTGATGTCCTCGATGATCGCCTGCCACTTGGCCTCCACCTTCAGGAACACGAGGTCGTCGCGGTCGTCGCGGATCATCGGCCGGTGGGTCGGTATCACGATCACCTCCAGCCCGTAGATCGACTGGAACTCGTAGGCCTCGGTGTCCGCCGTGCCGGTCATGCCCGCCAGCTTGTCGTACAGCCGGAAATAGTTCTGGAAGGTGATGGAGGCGAGCGTCTGGTTCTCGCGCTGGATGGGCACGCCTTCCTTGGCCTCCACCGCCTGGTGGAGCCCGTCCGACCAGCGCCGGCCCGGCATCGTGCGGCCGGTGAACTCGTCCACGATCACCACCTCGTCGTCGCGCACGATGTAGTCGACGTCCCGGTGGAACAGGTGATGCGCGCGCAAGCCGGCATTCAGATGGTGCACGAGGTTGAGGTTATTGGCGTTGTACAGGCTGTCATCGGCTTTCAGCAGCCCGGCCCGGACCATCAACTCCTCGACCTTCGCCATGCCGTCCTCGGTGAGGTAGACCTGTTTCTGCTTCTCGTCGATGGTGAAATCACCCTCGAATACATCTTCCTCGCCCTCCTCGGAAATCTTTTCCGCCCGGGTGAGCGACGGGATCACCTTGTTGATGCGCACGTAGAGTTGCGGGGATTCGTCGGCCGGCCCGGAGATGATCAGCGGCGTGCGGGCCTCGTCGATGAGGATCGAGTCGACCTCGTCCACGATGGCGTAGTAGAGGTCGCGCTGCACCCGCTGGTCGACGGTGAAGGCCATGTTGTCGCGCAGGTAATCGAAACCCAGTTCGTTGTTGGTGGCGTAAACCACGTCGCAGGCATAGGCGGCGCGCTTGGCGGCCGCGTTCATGCCCGGGATGACCACCCCCACGCTGATGCCGAGCGCGCGGTAGATCGGCCCCATCCACTCCGCGTCGCGGCGCGCCAGGTAGTCGTTGACCGTCACCACGTGCACGCCCTTGCCGGTGAGGGCGTTCAGGTAGACGGGCAGGGTCGCCACCAGCGTCTTGCCCTCGCCGGTCTTCATTTCCGAGATCATGCCCCGATGCAGCACGATGCCGCCGATCAACTGCACATCGAAGTGGCGCAGCCCCAGGCTGCGCACGCTCGCCTCGCGAACGCAGGCGAATGCCTCCGGCAGCAGGTCTTCCAGGCTCTCGCCCTGCGCGTGGCGCTCCCGGAACTCGCCCGTGCGGGCCTGCAACTGCTCGTCGGAAAGCGCCTGCATGGCGGGCTCGAGCTCGTTGATCTGCTGGACCAGCCGGCCCATGCGCTTGATGACGCGCTCGTTGCGGCTGCCGAGGATCTTGGTAATCAGTTTATTGAGCATGAGAGAAGTTCGGTCCCCCGGGGCAACGACACGCTCCCCCTCGCGCTGAGTCCTAGTTGGGGTCTAAGGGCATACGATACAAGACGGCCAGCAGGGCCGCCAGCCGCGCACGACCCGCGCCGGGCATGGCGTCCGGCACCGCCAGCGGGTACCCTTGATGCATGTCACCCCCGGATGCACCAGCGCGCCGCGCGCGACCGGTCAACGAGTGGCTCCGCACCCGCGGGGCCGGGTTCGGCGAACTGCTGGCCCGGGCCCGCGAGTACCAGCGCCTGGAGCAAGTCCTGGGTCGCCTGCTGGCTCCGGAACTGGCTGCCCTGACGCGGATCGCGGTGCGGCACGAGGCCCGGCTGGTGCTGGTCACGTCCAGCGCCGCCGTCGCCGCTCGGCTGCGCCTGGACAGCCAGCGACTGTTGCAGGACCTGGCCGAGGCGGGTACGACGGGCATCGCTGAACTCGAGGTGCGGGTAGCGCCGCTGCCGGCAGGGACAACGCCGGAACGCACGCGGCGGCCCCTGTCCCCCGCGGCCCGGCAGGCGCTGGACCGGTTCGCCAGGGACAGCGGCGATCCGGAGATCGAGGCCATCATCCGGGGCAGCGGCAAGCCGCCGAAGCGCACCTGAGTCGGCAGGCACGCGCGGCGAGCCGCGCCCCCATCGCGGGGCCGGCGGACCGCACGAATTGGGGACCGCTCAGATGGCCTGGGCGGGATGCAGGTAAGAAATCGGCGCGGTAGTCGGATCCTCGAACACCACTTCCTCCCAGCAGTCGGGACGGTCCAGCAGTTCGCGGAGCAGCAGGTTGTTGAGATGGTGCCCCGACTTGTAGCCGGAAAATGCCCCGATCAGGGGGTGTCCGAGCAGGTACAGGTCGCCGATCGCATCCAGCACCTTGTGCTTGACGAATTCGTCCTCGTAGCGCAAGCCGTCCTCGTTGAGCACGCGGTAGTCGTCCAGGACCACGGCGTTATCCATGCTGCCTCCGAGCACCAGCTGGCGATCGCGCAACATCTCGAGATCACGCATGAACCCGAATGTGCGGGCCCGCGCCACTTCCCTCAGAAACGAGGTGGTCGAGAAATCCACGGAGGCAAAGGAGGTGTGGGAGCGGAACACGGGGTGATTGAAGTCGATCTTGAAGGACACCCGGAACCCGTCGTAGGGCTCGATACGGGCCCACTTGTCGTCCTGACGGATCTCCACCGACTGCAGGATGCGGATGAAGCGCTTGGGCGCGGACTGCTCCTCGATGCCGGCGGACTGGATCAGGAACACGAACGGCCCGGCGCTGCCGTCCATGATCGGCACTTCCGGCGCGCTGAGATCGACGTAGGCGTTGTCGATACCCATGCCCGCCATGGCCGAGAGCAGATGTTCGACGGTGGAGGCGCGCACGTCATCGTGGACCAGCGTGGTCGACATGCTGGTGTCGCCAACATTGGTCGCCATGGCCGGAATCTCCGCCACCGGGTCCAGATCGACGCGCCGGAACACAATGCCGGTGTTGACCGCTGCAGGTCGCAGGGTCATGAACACTTTCTCACCGGAATGGATACCGACGCCGGTAGCCCTGATGACGTTCTTGAGGGTTCGTTGCCTTATCAATTTTCAGACCTCAAGCCCGAAAAGCCGTCGGCATACTAGCACAGCGACCCGGATTCAAAAAGCGATTTTTCGGGCTTTTAGCAACATTTTGTTGTAATTTAACAACATTTTAACAGGGCGGTAACATTTACCCGCCCACGGGCCCCGTGCAGGCTCGGCCGGCCCGTGCCCGGGCCGGCCTCGAACGGCGAGCAGATTCCTGCACCAGGGGGCCGACTCAGTCAGCCTGCCTGCGCAGGAAGGCGGGTATGTCCAGGTAGTCGACATCCGGCTGGGCGAACATGTCGCCGGTGGCGGCACCCGATGCCTCTGCCCCGGACGGGTTCGGCGCCCTGTCCACCACGCCCGTCATCTCCGCGAAAGCGGAGTCGGGCTCTCCCGTGGTGCCCGTGCGAACGACCTCCAGTTTCCGCTTCCGCTGGTCGCCGAGCCCGGTGGCCACAACGGTGACGCGCAATTCATCGCCGATCTCCGGATCGATGACCGTGCCGACCACGACCGTGGCGTCGTCGGAGGCGAGATCGGCCACCGCGCTGCCCACCTCGTCGAACTCCTTCATGGTCAGGTTCATGCCGGCGGTGATGTTGACCAGCACACCACGCGCACCCGACAGGTTGATGTCCTCCAGCAGGGGGCTGCCGATGGCCGACTGCACGGCCATGTGGGCGCGGTCCTCGCCCTTGGCCCGCCCGGCGCCCATCACCGCCATGCCCATCTCGGACATGACCGTGCGCACATCGGCGAAATCCACGTTGATGAGGCCCTGGCGGGTGATCAGCTCCGCGATGCCCTGCACCGCCCCCTGCAACACGTCGTTGGCGACCTTGAACGCGTTCAGCAACAACGCGTCCTCGCCCATGACCTGGGTCAGCTTGGCATTCGGGATGGTGATCAGGGAATCCACGTGCCGCGACAGTTCCTCGATGCCCTGCTCGGCAATCGCCATGCGCCTGCGCGCCTCGAAGGCGAACGGCTTGGTGACGACCGCCACGGTCAGGATACCGAGCTCCTTGGCTGCCTGGGCTATGACCGGCGAGGCGCCGGTGCCGGTGCCGCCCCCCATGCCCGCCGTGATGAACACCATGTCGGCGCCACCCAGCATCTCGATGATGTGGTCGCGGTCCTCCAGCGCTGCCTGCCGGCCGGTTTCCGGATTGGCGCCGGCCCCCAGGCCCTTGGTGACGCTGGAGCCGATCTGTAGCACGGCTTTGCCCTTGAACTGTCGCAGCGCCTGGGCATCGGTATTGGCCGCTATGAATTCGACGCCGTCGATGCTGGCGTCGATCATCTGTGCGACCGCGTTGCCGCCGCCGCCCCCGACACCGATCACCTTGATCTTGGCGCTCGGTGTGTAGTTCTCCACCAATTCAAACATTGTGATTTTCTCCTCTCGCTCGCCGTTTTAAAACAACCGTTGGCCGGCTTCGCCGCCGCTGGCCAACCAGCAGGCGGGCGGGTGCCGGCGCACCCGTCGCATTTCCGTCGTCCTCAAAACTCGCCCCGGAACCACGCGCGTATGCGGTCCATCAAAGTCTCCCCACCGCCGCCGCCGGACAGGCTGCGGCTGCCGTCGGTGCGGCTGCCGTACAGCAGCAGGCCGACACCGGTGGCATGCACGGGGTTGGAAACCACTTCCGTGAGGCCCGTCACGTACTGCGGTGTCGCAAGGCGCACCGGCATGTGGAAAATCTCCTCCGCCAACTCCACCGCGCCCTCCATCTTGGCCGCGCCACCCGTCAGCACCAGGCCCGAGGCCACCATGTTTTCGAACCCGCTGCGCCGCAGTTCCGCCATGACCAGGGAAAACAGCTCCCGGTAGCGAGCCTCGACCACCTGGGCCAGGGTCTGGCGCGCCAGCCGGCGCGACCGCCGGTCGCCGACGCTGGGCACCTGGATGGTTTCCTCGGTGCCGGCCAACTGCTCGAGGGCGCAGGCATACCGGATCTTGATGTCCTCGGCGTGCTGCGTGGGCGTGCGCAGCGCCACGGCAATGTCGTTGGTCACCTGGTCGCCTGCGATCGGAATGCAGGCCGTGTGGCGGATGGCGCCGCCGGTGAACACCGCGATGTCGGTGGTGCCCGCGCCGATGTCCACCAGGCATACCCCGAGATCCTTTTCATCCTCGCTGAGGGCAGCGAAGCTCGCTGCCAGCGGCTGCATGATCAGTTCGTCCACGCTCAACCCGCAGCGCTGGACGCATTTGCTGATGTTCTGGGTTGCGCTGAGCGCCGCCGAGACCACGTGCACGTGCGCTTCCAGCCGCACGCCGGCCATGCCGATGGGCTGGCGGATACCCTCCTGGTTGTCCAGCACGTATTCCTGTGGCAGCACATGCAGGACTTTCTGGTCGGCCGCGATGGGTACCGCCCGGGCCGCATCCAGCACCCGGTCGACGTCACCCTCGGTGACTTCCTTGTCCTTGATGGCCACCGTGCCATCTGAGTTCAGGCCCTTGATGTGGTTGCCGGAGATGCCGCAGAACACGGAATGGATTTCACACCCCGCCATCAGCTCCGCCTCTTCGACGGCGCGCTGGATGGCCTGCTCGGTGGAGGCCATGTCGACCACGACGCCCCGCTTCAGGCCGCGGGAGGGATGGGAGCCCAGCCCGATCACCTCCACGGCGCCGTCGGCCTGGATCTCGCCCACGATCGCCACCGTCTTGGAGGTGCCGATGTCGAGCCCGACGACCAGCGATTTTTCAACTTTCTTGACCATAGCTCCCCGCTCTTGCTTCGGACGGCCCGCGCCACTGCACCGCGAACCCGTTGGTATAGCGAAGGTCGACCCCCATGGGCGCGAGTTCCTGCCCCCGCATCAGGACCGGCCAGCTGGCGACCAGCCTCTGCAGGCGCTGCGCGGCGTCTGCACGGCCGATGTGCACCCGCGTGCCGTTGGACAGCACCAGGAACCAGGCGCCGCGCCGGTCCAGGCGGATGCGACCGACCTCCAGGCCCGTTGGCAGCAGCAGGTTATTGAATTGCCCCCAGGCCTCGATCACCTGGTCGATCCGGCCGTCGGGACCTTCCAGCCACGGCAGGCCCTGGATGCCGTCCGCCCCCGGCACCGTGAACGGCTGCCCGTCACTGGAGACCAGCGAACCGCCGGTCCAGTGAGCGACCGGCTCGAACTCGCGGATGGTCACGTGCACCGTATCCGGCCAGCGCTTCTGGATTCTCACCCCCGCAACCCATGGCAGGCGCCGTGCGGCAGCGCGCAGCGCTTCCACGTCGACCGTGAAGAAACTGCCGGCCACGCTGGGTGCCAGCGCCGCCCGCACCTGTTCTGCGCTGACCCGCTCGAAGGCGCCGTCCACCTCCAGCCAGCGGATCGGCCACTGGTCGCGCGTCACCATGCCGGAATACACCCACGCCGAGCCCAGCGCCGCCAGGAGCACGAGACCGAAGGTCGTCACCGCGCCGACGAAGCCACGGCTCCGCCGTATCGGGACCGGCACCCGCGCCGCCATCACAGGCTGNNCACCCACGCCGAGCCCAGCGCCGCCAGGAGCACGAGGCCGAAGGTCGTCACCGCGCCGATGAAGCCACGGCTCCGCCGTATCGGGACCGGCACCCGCGCCGCCATCACAGGCTGGTCTCCAGGATGCGCCATACCAGTTCGTCGAAATCGACGCCGATGGCGGCGGCGGCCTGCGGCACCAGGCTGTGATCGGTCATGCCCGGCGCCGTGTTGACCTCCAGGAACCAGGCCCGCTGCTGACCGTCCAGTATGAAGTCCACCCGGCCCCAGCCGGCGGCCCCGAGGGCATCGAATGCTGCCAATGCCTCTGACTGCAGTCGCTGCTCCAGCGCGGGCTCCAGGCCGGCGGGGCAGAAATAGCGGGTATCATCGGAGTGGTACTTGGCCTCGTAGTCGTAGAACGCCCGGGGCGTCTCGATGCGGATCAGGGGCAGCGGCGTCCGCCCGAGGATGCCGGCGAAATACTCGTCGCCCTCGATACCGGGCTCGACGATCACCTCCTCACCGTAGCCGGCCGCCAACTCGATGGCCGCCGGCAACTCCTCCGCGCGCTCCACCCGGGAGACCCCAATACTGGAGCCCAGGCCGGCCGGCTTGACGAACAGCGGCAAGCCGAAGCGTTCGATGATGCGCGCGGCGTCATCGTCCCGCGCGCCCGTGCGCTCGAACGGCGCGGTGCGGATAGCCAGGCGCTCCAGCACCCATTTCGAACGGACCTTGTCCATGGACAGCGCCGAGCCGAGTACGCCGGAGCCCGTGACCGGGACTTTCATCAGCTGCAGGGCGCCCTGGATGGCGCCGTCCTCGCCGCCCGGACCGTGCATGAGGTTGAACACGCGGTCGATGCGCCGCGCCAGGATGGCGTCGAACAGATCCGGTGTGCCATCGTAGACCTCGAAGCGCACGCCGCGTCTTTTCAGCGCACCGGCGACGCACTCGCCCCCGTCGAGCGACACCTCCCGCTCCGCGCTCTCGCCGCCCACCAGCAACGCGACCCGGCCAAAGTCGGCTGGGTCCGAGATACGGCAGTCGGCCAGCCGCGTCACAGCGCCACCTCGCGCAGGTCGGGACGGTCACGCAATTGCTGCGCCACCTGCTCGATACTGCCGGCGCCCATCAGCAACACGAGGTCATCGGGGCGCAGCAGGTCGGACAAGCCGTCGAGCAGGTCCTGCACCTCCGGGATCAGCACCGGGTCCACCTTGCCGCGCGCACGAATGGCCTGGCAGAGCGCCCGGCTGTGGATACCCTCGATAGCCGGTTCCCCGGCCGCGTAGACCTCGGTGAGCACCACCAGGTCGGCCTCGGACAGCACGCGGACGAAATCATCGAACAGGTCCCGCGTGCGGCTGAAGCGATGCGGCTGGAACACGACGACCAGCCGGGCGGCCGGCCAGCCACCACGCGCCGCCGCCAGCGTGGCCGCGATCTCGGTCGGATGGTGGCCGTAGTCTTCGACCACGTGCACCTGGCTGCCGCCCAGGCGGCAATCGCCGACCTCGGCGAATCGCCGGCCAATGCCCTCGAAGCGCTCCAGGCACCCCGCCACGGCGGGTACATCCACACCCAGTTCCCAGGCCGCGGCCATCGCGCCCAGGGCATTGCGGACATTGTGGACACCGGGCAGGTTCAGGGTGATCGGCAGGGGCGTCGCAGCCTGCGGCAGCCACACGCCGAAATGCATGCGCCGGCCGTCCTGCCGCACGTCGACGGCCCGGATGTCCGCGTCCTCGGACAAACCGTAGGTCACCACCGCGCGGGTCACCTGCGGCACCAGCCGGGCCACCTCGGCATCGTCGGCACACAGCACCGCGGCGCCGTAGAACGGCAGGTGCTGCAAAAACTCGGCGAAGGCGCGCCGCAGGTTGTCGAAGCTGCCACCGTAGCTGTCGAGGTGGTCACGGTCGATGTTGGTCACCACCGCCATCACCGGCTGCAGCAGCAGGAACGAGCCGTCGCTCTCGTCGGCCTCGGCAACCAGGAATTCACCCTGCCCGAGGCGTGCATGGCTGCCCCAGGCATTCACCACACCACCGATGACGAATGTCGGGTCCAGCCCGGCCGCCGCGAGCAGGCTTGCGGTGAGGCTGGTGGTCGTCGTTTTGCCGTGCGTCCCCGCCACGGCGATGCCACGCTTGAAACGCATCAGCTCCGCGAGCATCTGCGCCCGTGGCACGATCGGCACCCGCGCCTGGCGGGCGGCCTCCAGCTCGGGGTTGTCGGCAGGCACCGCGCTGGATACCACCAGCACATCTGCCCCCGCCACCAGGCTGGGATCGTGCCCGTGGTGAACGGCGATTCCCAGCTGCTCGAGGTGCCGGGTGGTGCGGGACTGCACCCGGTCCGAGCCGGTCACCTCGAAACCCTGGTTCACCAGTACCTCGGCAATGCCGCTCATGCCGGCGCCGCCGATGCCCACGAAATGCACCTTGCGGATGCGCCGCATCGGGTGCAGATGGCTGGAAGGCACGTTCACGTGGCCACCCAGGGCGTGCAGGCGGCGGCCACGCGCTGCGCGGCGTCCCGGACGCCCACCGCGCGGCTCGCCTCCGCCCAATCCATCAGCAAGCCGCGGTCGGCCAGCAGCGCGGCCAGCACAGCGGCCAGCGAGTCGGGCGACAGCGCCGCCTCCGGCAGAATGCGGGCACCGCCCGCCTGCTCGAGAAACTCGGCATTACGGGTCTGGTGGTCGTCCACGGCATGCGGAAACGGCACCAGCACCGCACCGAGCCCGGCAGCGGCCAGTTCCGAGACGGTCAGGGCGCCGGCGCGGCAGACCACCAGGTCCGCCCAGCCGTATGCCGCCGCCATGTCGCGGACGAACTCGCACACCTCGGCCTCCACACCCTGATCCCGGTATGCCTCCAGCGTGCTGGCCTGCGCGCCGCGGCCGGCCTGGTGGCGGATGTGCGGGCGCAGCGACAGCGGCAGGGCCGCCACGGCGGCCGGGACCACCCGGTTCAGCACGCTGGCGCCCTGGCTGCCGCCCGTCACCAGCAGCCGCGGCGCCCCCGCGCGGGCCTGAAACCTTTGCCGGGGCTCCGGCAGCGCCGCCACATCGGAGCGCACCGGGTTGCCGCAGGTCTCGGCCCGGGCGCTTTCGGGAAAGGTGCCGGGAAACGCCTGCAGCACGCGAGCCGCCAGCCGCGCGAGGAACCGGTTGGTCATGCCCGGCACACGGTTCTGCTCGTGCACCACCAGCGGCACGCCCTTCAACCACGCCGCCAGGCCGCCCGGCCCGGCGGCATAGCCGCCAAAACTGATGGCGCAGGCGGGGCGGACCCGACGCAGGCTCCGCCAGGCGTCGCCGAGCGCGCGCAGCAACCGGAACGGCAGCAACAGCCAGCCGAGGATGCCCTTGCCCCGCACGCCGCTGATGCGGACCTCGTCCATGGCGATGCCATGCGCGGCCACCTCCGTGCCTTCCATGCCCCCGCGTGCGCCGAGCCAGTGCACGTCGATCCCGCGCCCACGCAGGACCTCGGCCACCGCGAGGCCGGGGAAGATATGACCACCGGTACCGCCGGCCATGATCAGCACGGGTTGGCGGGCCAGGCCATTCATGGGTGGACGCTCCGGATCCGCCGGCCGGACGCAGAGGGCGCCTCGCCGCTGCAGACCAGTTCGTAGCGGATGCGCAACACCACCGCCAGGGCCAGCAGGGTCATGAGCACGCTGCTGCCGCCGGAGCTGATCAGCGGCAGGGTCAGGCCCTTGGTCGGCAGGACACCGAGGTTGACGCCGACGCTGACCAGCGCCTGCAGGGCAATCCACAAACCGATGCCATAGGCCAGGTTACCCGCGAACGGGCGCCCGTAGCGGTGGGCCATCAGGCCAATGGACATGATGCGCGTGACCAGCAACATGAACAGGCCGAGCACCAGCAGGACGCCCAGCAGACCGAGTTCCTCCGCCAACACCGCGAAGATGAAGTCGGTGTGCGCCTCCGGCAGGTAAAACAGTTTCTGGATGCTGGCGCCGAGCCCGANNGACCGCGATCAGGGCCTGGGTGAGCTGGAATCCGCTGTTGTAGGGGTCGGCCCATGGATCCATGAAGCTGATGATGCGCCGCAGCCGATACGGCTCCATGGCGGCAAAGCCGAAGGCCGGCAGGGCGATGAGGCCCAACACCGCGATATGCCGCCAGGCCGCCCCGGCCAGCCAGATCATGCCGCCCACCAGGGCCGTGATCACCGCGGCGCTGCCCATGTCCGGCTGCGCCAGCAGGATGATCGTGAGCACGCCGGCCAGCAGCAGCGGCTTCAGGGTGTCGAAAAAGCGGTTGCGGATCAGGTCCGCCTTGCGCACCAGGTAACCCGCCATGTACACGATCACCATCAGCTTGACCGCTTCCACCACCTGGAAATTCAGGATGCCGAGCCGAATCCACCGGTTGCTGCCATTGACCTCATGACCGAGCCCCGGGATGAACACCAGCAGCAGCGACAGAATCGCCAGCGCCATCATCGGCCGGCAGATGCGTTCCAGGAAGGCGATCGGGATGACCGTAAACGCGCTGGCCAGCGTCAGGCCCAGCAACAGGTAGATGACATGCCGGGCCAGATAATGCGCGGCGCTGACGCCCTGGCTCTCGGCCACCGCGATCGATGCGGAGCCGACCATCACCACCCCCAGGCTGATCAGCAGCACGGTCGGAACGAGCAGCCACAGGTCCATGGCGCTCGGGGTGATCTGGCCCGCGCGCTGCGCCTGCTGTCTGAGGGTGGCCGTGCTCATCGGATCTTCAGGGTGGCCAGGCCGGCCAGCACCAGGATCACCGAGATGATCCAGAAGCGGACGATCACCCGCGGCTCGGGCCAGCCCTTGAGCTCGAAGTGGTGGTGGATCGGCGCCATGCGGAAGATGCGCCGGCCGGTGAGCTTGAAGGAGGCCACCTGCAGGATCACCGACACGGTCTCCATCACGAACACCCCGGCCATCAGGCAGAACACCAGTTCCTGGCGCACCAGGACCGCGATCAGGCCCAGCGCGGCGCCCATGGCCAGCGCGCCGATGTCGCCCATGAACACCTGGGCGGGATAGGTGTTGAACCACAGGAAACCCAGGCCGGCGCCGGCCAGCGCGCCACAGAAGACGGTCAGCTCCCCGGCGCCGCCGATGTAGGGAATGCCCAGGTAACTCGAAAACACCGAGTGGCCGGTTGCGTAGGCGAAGATGCCCAGCGCCACCGCGATGAACACCGCGGGCATGATGGCCAGCCCGTCCAGCCCGTCGGTCAGGTTGACGGCGTTGGAAAACCCGACGATGAACAGGTAGGTCACGACGACATAGGCGATGCCCAGCGGTATCAGCACGTCCTTGAAGAACGGCACGATCAACTGGGTCTCGGCCGGGCTCTGCGCACTCCGGTACAGGTAGATGGCCGCCGCCAGCCCGGCCGCGGACTGGGCCAGGTATTTCCACCGCGCGGGCAGCCCCCGGGAATCCCTGAGGACCAGCTTGCGGTAGTCGTCCACCCAGCCGATCACGCCGAACGCCAGTGTCACCAGCAGCACCACCCAGACGTAGCGGTTGCCGAGGTCGGCCCACAGCAGCGTGGAGACGACGATCGCAAACAGGATCAGCGCGCCGCCCATGGTGGGCGTCCCGGCCTTGGCGAAATGCGATTTCGGCCCGAGCTCGCGGATCGGTTGCTGCGCCTGGCCCCGCACGAGCCGGCGTATGAACGACGGCCCCAACACCAGCGACACCGCCAGCGCCGTCAGCGCGCTGAGAATGCCGCGCAGGGTGATGTAACCGAACACGTTGAAATCGGGGTTGAAGGTCGCCAGCCAGCGAAACAGCTCGGTCAGCATTCCGCCACCTCCCGGCCCGCGCAGTCCCCGGAGATCGCATGCACCACGCGCTCCATGCCCATCGAGCGGGAACCCTTCACCAGGCACGTCACTTCCGGCCTCAGCTCGGCACACAACACCTCGATCAGCGCCTGGTGGTCACTGAAATGCCGGCCGCCCTCCCCGAACGCGTCGACCGTCGCCGGCGTCACCTCGCCGATCGCGAACAGCCGCTTGACGCCCAGCGCCTGCGCGGCGTCCCCCATCTCGGCATGCATTTTGCGGCTTTCGGGGCCGAGTTCCTTCATGTCGCCCAGCACCAGCCACGACTCCCCGCGCACCTCGGCCAGCACTTGCAGGGCGGCGTAGAGCGATGCCGGGTTGGCATTGTAGGTGTCGTCGATGACCGTCCAGCCGCCGCGCGCGTAATCCAGGTTCAGGCGCCCCGGCACCGGCCGGGTTCGCTCCAGGCCCGCGCGGATCTGCTCGCGGGGCACCTCCAGCGCGCAGGCCACCGCGGTCGCCGCCAGCGCATTCTGCAGGTTGTGCCGGCCCGGCAGGTGCAGGCGCACCTCGAACGTGCCGGCCGGGGAGTGGATCCGGTGTCCCTGCGAGGAGGGCTCGGCCCACACGTCGCAGTGCGGGCCCCCGCCGAACAACAGCGTGGACCCGGCGCTCACGCTGTCCAGCCACATGTCGCGCCAGGGCTCGTCGGCGTTGACCACCGCCACCCCGTCCGGCGGCAGGGCCGTGTAGAGCTCCCCTTTCGCGCGTGCCACCCCGGCCTCGTCGCCAAACCCCTGCAGGTGCGCCGGCCCCACGTTGGTGATGAGGCCCACCCGCGGTGCCGCGATGCCGGCGAGGTAGGCGATATCGCCCGCCTTGGCCGCGCCCATCTCCAGCACCGCGTAGCGATGCTCCGCGCCCAGCCCGAACAGCGTCAGCGGCAGTCCCAGTTCATTGTTGTAGTTGCCGGCGGTGGCCAGGACCTCGCCGCTTAGCCCCAGGATGCTGGCCACCATCTCCTTGGTGGTGGTCTTGCCGTTGCTGCCGGTGATCGCCACCACCTGTGGCTGATGCCGATCCCGCCAGGCGCGGGCCAGGCGCCCGAGCGCCGCCAGCACGTCGTCCACGACCAGTTGCGGCACGCCGATCGGCGGCCCTGCGCGCTGCGCCAGCACCGCCACCGCGCCCGCCTCGACCGCCTGGCCGATGAACTCATGGCCGTCGACGCGCTCACCGGGCAGCGCGGCGAACAGCATGCCCGGCGCCACCGTGCGGCTGTCCGTGCTGACCCCGCAAAAGCGCGTCGACCCATCGTCCGGCTGGCATCCCAGCACGGCCCCGAGTTCGGCGAATGTCAGGGTGATCATGCCGCGTGCTCCAGCGCCGCCCGCACCGTGGCGACGTCACTGAAGGGAATGCGCTGGCCGGCTACCTCCTGCCAGGTCTCGTGGCCCTTGCCCGCGATCAGCACGATATCCCCGGGACCGCTGCTGCGGATCGCCTGGGTGATGGCGGCCGCCCGGTCCGGCTCGGCATGGGCCTGGCCCGGCTGCTCCAGCCCGGCCAGGATGTCGTTGATGATGGAATTCATCGACTCGTAGCGGGGGTTGTCGCTGGTCACGTAGATCTCGTCGGCCAGTGCCTCGGCCGCGCGGCCCATTTCCGCGCGCTTGCCCCGGTCGCGGTTGCCACCACAACCGAACACGCACAGCAGCCGGCCCTGCTGGTGCGCCCGTACCGCCTGCAGCGCCTGGGCCAGAGCGTCGGGCGTGTGTGCATAGTCCACCACCACCACCGGCTGCCCCGGCTCGCCCCCGAAGCGCATCATGCGCCCCGGCACCGGCTCGATCATCTCCAGCTGCGCAATCACCTCGTCCCAGTCCATGCCGAGCAGCGCCAGCGTGCCCGCGGTGGCCAGCAGATTGGAGGCATTGAAGGCGCCCAACAGCACGGTGCGCAGCTCGGCCCCGCCCCAGGGGCCGTCTACGCGTAACGACATGCCATCCGCGTCCATGGCCAGGATCTCGGCCTGCAACTCGGCGCCCGGCGCCATGCCGTAGCTCAGCACCTGCGAGACGGTCTGCAATTCGTCGATCCAGCCGCGGCCGGTCAGGTCGTCGCGGTTGATCACCGCGAAGCGCGGCACGAATTCCGTGAACAGGCGCTTCTTCGACGCCGCGTAGGCCGGCATGTCGGCATGGTAATCGAGGTGATCCCGGCTCAGGTTGGTGAACACCGCCGCATCGAATTGCAGGGTCTGGCAGCGTTCCTGCTCCAGCGCGTGGGAGGAGACCTCCATGGCGATGCGGTCCACGCCGCGGTCCAGGCAACCGGCGATGAGCTCGTTCAGGCGAAACACGTCGGGGGTGGTGTGGTCGGCCGGCTGCAGGTCATCCAGCGGTCCGTAGCCAAGGCTGCCGATGACGCCCGCCGAGCCATGGGCATGCTGCCAGGCCTGGGCGAGAAAATGGGTCACCGAGGTCTTGCCATTGGTCCCGGTGACCCCGACCAGCGTGAGGAGGTCGGAGGGCGCCGCCCAGAAGCGCGACGCCAGCTCCCCGAGCCGCTCGCTGAGGCGCTCGACCCGCACCACCGGCACATCCAGGTCCGGCAGGTCGGCCAGTTCGTCGCAGATGATCGCCGCGCAGCCGCTCTGGATGGCTTGTTCGGCGAACTGGATACCGTGCGCGCGGCTGCCCTGGAGCGCGACGAAGGCGTGGCCTTCGCCGATGCGCCTGGAATCCAGGTTGATGCCCGCGACCGCCACGTCGGGCACGCCGGTACACCAGCCCTCGAGCAGCACCTGGAGACTCATGCCGTAGGTCATGGGCCACCGCCCGGGGCCGTCGGCGCCGACTGCACCATCAGTGCCTGGTAGTCGTCCGGCGGGATGTCCAGCAGCCGCAGCGCGCCGCTGACGACGCTGGCGAACAGCGGTGCCGCCACCTCGCCGCCGTAATACTGCTCGCCGGTGGGGTCGTCGATCACGACCACGCACACCAGCCGTGGCCGACTGGCGGGCGCGAAGCCCGCGAAGCTGGCGATGTAGCGGGAGGCATAACCCGACGCGCTGGCCTTGCGCGAGGTGCCCGTCTTGCCCGCCACCCGGTAGTTGGCCACCCGCGCCTGCCGGCCGGTGCCGGCCGGGCCGGTCACGGTTTCCAGCATGGCCGTCAGCTGGCGCGCCAGCGCGGGGTCCATGACCGACATCGGCGGATTGCCCGCGCCCTGGATGAGGGTGGGTTGCCGCAGCCGGCCCTCGTTGGCGAGGGCCGCATACGCCTGGGCCAGCTGCAGGGCGGTGGCCGACAGCCCGTAGCCGTAGGAGATGGTGGCCTGCTCGAGCGTCCGCCAGCGCTGGTAGTTGCGCAGCACGCCAGCCGATTCTCCCGGGAAGCCGGTGCCGGTCGCTTCTCCGAACCCCAGCCGCTGGTAGAGGCCCCAGATCTGCTCCGCCTCGAGCTGCAGCGCCAGCTTGCTGACGCCCACATTGCTGGACTTGGTGATCACGCCGGTGACGCTCAGCAAGCCGTAATCGTGGTGGTCGCGGATGGTGTGCCCGGACAGGGTCAGGTGTCCCGGGGTGGTGTCCACCGGCGTGTGCGGCGTCGCGATGCCCTGCTCCAGCACCGCGGCGATCGCGAAGGGCTTGATGACCGAGCCCGGCTCGAACACGTCGGTGACCGCCCGGTTGCGCAGGCCTTCGCCCGGGGTGGTGGGCTGGTTGGGGTTGTAGGACGGCT
>WVWV01000107.1:46836-50547 GCA_011773845.1 Lysobacterales bacterium
CTGCAGGCGCCGGTCGATGGTCAGGCGCAGGTCGTTGCCCGGGCGGGATTCGTGCACCAGCTCGACTTCTTCCACCGTGCGCCCCAGGCGGTCCTTGATCACGCGCTTGCTGCCGGGTTCGCCGCGCAGCCAGTCGTTGTACGCCAGTTCCAGGCCCTCCTGGCCGACGTCGTCGATATTGGTGAAGCCGACCACGTGCGCGGCCACCTCGCCCGCCGGGTAGAAGCGGCGATACTCCTTGCGCAGGAACACGCCCGGTATGGCGAGGGCCCGGATCTGCGCCGCCATGTCGGGATGCAGGCGCCGGCGCAGCCAGACGAATTCCCGCGCGGAGCGCTGGTTCAGTTTGCGCTCGATGTCGTCGGGATCGGCGCCCAGCACCCGGGCCAGCGGCTCGATCTGCTCGGGGACCTGCAGCAGCTCCCGGGGATTGACCCACACCGAGTCCACCGGGGTGCTGACGGCCAGCGGCTCGCCGTTGCGGTCGCTGATGATGCCGCGCGTGGTGGGGATGTCCACTTCCCGCAGGAAACGCGCCTCGCCCTGGTCCTGCAGGAATTCCGACTCCATGACCTGCAGCTTGATGGCCCGCACCACCAGCGCGACGCTGGCAACCAGAAAGATCAACAGCAGGGCATACAGCCTGCTGTTGTGGAATTCCCGCCCGTGCGCGACGATCATTGGCCAACCACCAGCACGCGGATTTCCTCGGGTTGATCCATGTTCAGCTGCCGGCGGGCCTTGCGTTCGATCTGGCTCGCATCGGCCAGCCAGGCCTGCTCGAGTTGCAGGCGGCTCCACTCGGCGATGGCGTCGTCACGCTGGCTGTCCAGAGCGCCCAGCTGCACGGCCAGGTGCCGGCTCTGGTGGCGGGTGTAGACCACGCCCAGGGCGCTGCCCACATCGGCCAGAAGTACGATGATCAGGATCAGTAAGCGGCTGCTCACGCCAATCTCTCCGCAACTCTCATGACCGCGCTGCGGGCCCTGGGGTTTGCGGAGATTTCGGCGTCAGAGGGTCGAATGGCTTTGCCAACCGAGCGCAACCGGGGCCGCCAATCCGGCGGCTCCGGCAGGCCCCTTCGGACCTGGCCTGGTCGTACGGCTTCTCGAATCGTCCGCTTGACCAGGCGGTCCTCAAGGGAGTGAAAGCTGATCGCCACCAGCCTTCCCCCCGGGCGCAACTGCTCGATCGCGGCCTGCAGGCCGCTGCTCAGATCTGCCAATTCGTTATTGATGTGTATGCGGATTGCCTGGAAGCATCGCGTGGCCGGATGCTTGCCCTCACGGCGGCCGATGGCCTTCTCGATCAGCCCGGCCAGCTGTGAAGTGCGCTCCAACGGTTCGTGCCGCCGGGCCTTCACGATGCTTCTGGCAATCCTGCGCGCATGGCGCTCCTCTCCGAACTCCCAAAACACTCGGGACAGCTCCCGTTCGTCTGCCGATGCCAGGAACTCAGCGGCAGAAATGCCCTGTGTTGGGTCCATCCGCATATCCAGAGGGCCGTCTTCCATAAACGAAAAACCCCGCTCCGGGTCGTCCAACTGGGGCGAGGAAACACCCAGGTCGAACAGGATTCCATCCAGTTCGCCCGCCACGCCCCAGGCACGGGTCCACCGACCCATGTCTGCATAGCTCCCCTGGGTGATCGCGAATCGCGGATCGTCACCCAGTGCCCTGCGGCCCGCTTCCACTGCCTGCGGGTCTTTATCCAGGGCAAATAAGCGTCCCTGCTCGGTCAGCCGCGCCAATATGGCCCGGCTGTGTCCTCCTCTGCCGAAGGTGGCGTCCAGGTAGGTTCCGTCGCCGCGAATCCCCAGTGATGTAACGGCTTCCGCCAGCAGCACCGGCTGGTGCGGATATGCGCCCATCTACCCGGTTGCAACCTCCAGTCTCATTCCTTGCCGCCCGGCGCCGGCCATCGCCTACAGCACCAGGCGCGCCATCTCCTCGGAAGCTTCGCCGCCCAGGCTCTGCTCCTCCTCCAGGCGCTTCTGGTTGAGGGTCTTCTCGTTCCAGATCTCGAACCGGGAACCCATGCCCAGCAACACCATGTGTTTTTCCAGCCCCGCCACCTGGCGCAAGGCCTGGGGCAGCAGGATCCGCCAGTTGCCGTCAGGCTCCACCGGGCTCGCGCTGCCGACCAGCCGGCGCTGCAGGCCGCGGTGAGAGGCGTTGAACGTGCTGAGGCTCATGGCCTCATCCCGCACCCGTTGCCACTCCTCTTCGGGATACAGCCACAGGGCGCCGGAGTCGAAGGCGCTATAGGTCAGCACCATGCGACCCCCGCACCGGCTCTGGATCGCCTCACGGTAACGCGTGGGGATCGCGAAGCGCCCCTTGGCGTCCAGGTTGACTGCGGTTTCACCGAAGAACACGTCATTCCCACTTAATTGTAATTATTTACCACATTTTCCCACATATTTGCACGATAGTCCCTGTGCTTTCGAATGTCAAGCACGTCAAGGACTTGCCCGTGATTACAGCAGCAGGCGGGGCGGCTGGCGGGCCCCAATTGTGGCAATGGGATGGAAGGGTGGGAGCCGGCCGATAAGCCGGGTTCTGTCGTGGGCAATCATTCATCTGGGACCATTGTCGCCAATGGCCTCGAGCGACCTACCCGAAAGCACCGCGGGCCACGGTATCGCTTTCCTACTTGGTCTTGCTCCGGGTGGGGTTTACCTAGCCGCAGCGTGTTACCACCTGCGCGGTGCGCTCTTACCGCACCTTTTCACCCTTACCCCGCTCGCTTGAGTGGGGCGGTTTGCTTTCTGTTGCACTTTCCGTAGGCTCGCGCCCCCCAGGCGTTACCTGGCACCCTGCCCTGCGGAGCCCGGACTTTCCTCCCCGGCGGCCTCGCGGCCGCCAGAGCGATTGCCTGGCCGGCTCCCGGTACTATTTTCGCCCAGTCTGACCTGCAATGACAGCTTTGGTTCATCACACCGCCCGCTCATTCCTCCGCGATGGCCGCATACAGCGCGCGGCGTGCAGCGCCGGTGACCCGGGCGGCCACGCGCGCGGCCTGGCTGGCCGGCAGGAACTCCAGCAGGGCGCGGGCCAGCTCGACCCCTGCGGCCAGTTCCGCCGCCGCGGGCTGGCCCGCCACCAACACCACGAATTCGCCCTTCTGCTGGTCGGCATCCGCCCCCAGGCGCTCGTGCAGCGCCGCGAGCGTGCCGGTCAGAACGGTCTCGAAGCGCTTGGTCAGCTCGCGGCAGATCACGGCCTCGCGGTCAGGGCCCAATACTGCGCCCATGTCCGCCACCGCCTCCACGATGCGGTGGCTGGATTCGAAGAACACCAGCGTCCGGGGCTCGCCGCCAAGCTGCGCCAGGCGCTTGCGGCGCGCGGCTGCGCGGGCCGGCAGAAAGCCCTCGAACACGAACCGGTCGCACGGCAGGCCCGCGATGGACAGCGCCGCGGTCAGGGCGCTCGGGCCGGGCACCGACACCACCGGCAGCCCCTGCCGGCGGGCCGAACGGACCAGCCGGAAGCCCGGGTCAGAAATCAGCGGAGTGCCCGCATCCGAGACCAGCGCAATGGCCTGGCCCTCCCGCATGCGCTCGACCAGCCCCGGCACGACCCGCTCCTCGTTGTGCTCATGCAACGCGAGCATGGGGGTCTGGATGCCGTAACGCTCGAGCAGCACCCGGGTACGGCGGGTGTCCTCGGCGGCGATGCAGGCCACCGAGGCCAGCACCGCCACGGCGCG
>WVWV01000107.1:50564-60927 GCA_011773845.1 Lysobacterales bacterium
GGGGTGAGCGGGTATCCTAGGTTATCACCCCGCTGCCGGGTCGTTGAAGGAGTGCCGCGAAGCGAAATGGCCGCCGCCTGGGCAAAAAAACTGCCGATGATGGCACTCGCGGTTGCGCTGGGCGCCTGCGCGGTGGCGCCCCGGGAGGCCGGGGAGGCGCCCGCAGCGGCAGCGGCGCGCGCGGATAGCGCCGCCCAGGCCGGCCGGCATGCCGAGGCGGCCGATGCCTGGCTGGCCGCGGCACAGGCCGCCAGTGGCGGCGAGCGCCAGGCGTATCGCCTCAACGCCGCCGAGGCGTGGCTCGCCGCCGGACGCTCGGGCGCTGCCCGGAGCGCGCTGGACGGGCTCGACCCGCGCCACTTCACCGCACGCGAGGAGGCACGCTACGCGCTGGCGATGGCGGAGCTGGCGCTCGGCGAGCGGGATGCGGCCGCCGCCGCGCGCTACCTGGCGATGGCCCAGGGCCGCCTCGAACCCGACCTGCAGCCCGCCTACCGGCGGCTGCGCGGCGGCCTCGCGCAACTGCAAGGTGGCGCCGGCAGCCTGGCGCTGGCGGCCGTGGCCGCGCGCCTGCAGGAACAACCGGCCTACACCATCGAGCAGGGGCTGGAGCTGCTGGGGCTCTTCGAGCAGGTACCCGCCGAGCAGATCGAGGCCCTCGCGGACGACACATTCCGGGACGCAGCTTTCGGCCACTGGCCGGGCCTGATCCGCCACCTGCGCCAGGCCCTGGCGGCCGGCGGCGGGCTCGGCGCGGCAGCCCGGGACTGGTCGGCCGCCCATCCCGGCCACGCCGTCGACGGGCCAGGATACGTGGAACTCGGCACCCGTTACCTGCACGGCCTGCCGCTGCCGCGCCAGGTGGGCGTGCTGCTGCCCGCGGAGGGCGGCCTGGCGGCCGCCGCGCGCGCCATTCGCGACGGCCTGCTGGGCGCCTACCTGGATCGACCCGGCGAGGCGACGCTGCAGTTTTACCCCACCGGCGAGGACCCGCAGTCCGCGGTGTCGGCCTACTTCCAGGCGGTGGCGGACGGCGTGGACTGGCTGATCGGCCCGCTGCGCCGCGAGTCGGTCGCGGCGCTGGCCGCCGTCGGCGACCTGGCCGTGCCGGTGCTGTTCCTGAACGAGCCGGCTGCGCCCGACATGCAAGTCCGGCCCGGGCGGGGCCTGCGCTACGCGCTGTCCCTGTCGCAGGAACAGGAGGCCCGGGCAGTCGCCCGGCAGGTGGCGGCAGACGGCGGTGCGCGCGTCCTGACCCTGGCCGCGGATACCGCCTGGGGTCGGCGCATGGAGGCGGCCTTCACGGCGGCGCTGACCGCCCATGAGGGGGTGGTGACCGACAGCGCGCGTTTTCCACCGGACGAGAGTAACCTCGGCGATTTGCTCAAACACCTGCTGCGCATCGACCAGAGCGAGGAGCGCAAGGCCCGGCTGGAAGCCCGGATCGGCCTGCCGCTGGCATTCGAGCCGGTGCGCCGGGACGATTTCGACGTGATCTTCCTGGCCGCCGACCCCGTGCAGGGCCGCCAGATCAAGCCCCAGCTCCGCTTCCACGAAGCCGGTGACAAGCCGGTGTTCGCCATGGGACGCGTTTTTTCGGGCACCGTCGACCCGGCTGCGGACCGCGATCTCAACGGGGTGATTTTTCCCACCACCCGCTGGCGGGAAAGCGCGGCCTCCACCTCAGCGGCACCGTCCCTGGCGAGCCTGCGCGAGGGTGCCCTGGACAGCCTGTACGCGCTCGGCCGCGATGCCTGGAACCTGCTGCCGTGGCTGGAACTGATGGAGCGCGACCCGGGCTTCGCCTTTCGCGGCGCAGTCGGCACCCTGCGCCTGTCCGAAGCGGGGTCGCTCCAGCGCGAGCCAGCCTGGGCGATGTTCACCGAGGGCCACCCGGTGCCCATCGCGTGGGCGCCCGGCGGGCCTTGAACCGCCGCCGCACCGGGCAGCGCTGGGAGCGTTTCGCCGAGGCCTACCTGCGGCGGCATGGCCTGAGGGTGGTGCAGCGCAATTTCGGCTGCCGCAGCGGCGAAATCGATCTGGTGCTCGCGGACCGCGGCTGCCTGGTGTTCGCCGAAGTGCGCTACCGCCGCCGCAATGGCTTCGGCGGGCCCGCCGCATCCGTAGATGGTCGCAAGCAACGGCGAATCACCCGCGCGGCCGCCTATTTCCTCGCCCGCCACCGCGAATTTGCAGCACGGCCCTGCCGGTTTGACGTAATATCCCTCAGCGGGCATGCCGAACGGCCGCGGGTGGAGTGGATCCGCAACGCCTTCGATGCCCAGCAAAGCTGAACGGAGCACCGACATGAGTTACCCGCGCAATGCCGCCAGCGTCCCGGGCCTCGCGCAACGACTGCTGATCCTGATGCTGTGCGGCACCTTGCTGGGTGGTTGCGCGGCGGTGGTTGCCGGTGGTGCGGCGGTGGTGGTCACCGATCGGCGCTCGACCGGCACGGTCATCGACGACCAGACCGTCGAGATCAAGGTGGTCGACCGGCTGCATTCCGACCCCGGCCTGGACGCCGACGACCATATCAAGGTCGAGGTATACAACGGCATCGTGTTGCTGGTGGGAGAAGTCCAGAACGCGGCCAAGAAGCGCCTGGCGACCGAACTGGCCGAGGCGGTCGAGAACACCGAGCGGGTCGTCAACGAGCTCGAGGTGACCGAGCGGGCCGGCATGGGCGGCAAGCTGGACAACACCTGGCTGACCACCAAGGTGAACGCCGCGCTGGTCAAGGACAACCCGGTACCCGGATTCGACGCCACCCGCATCAAGGTGGTCAGCGCCCGCAACAACGTCTACCTGATGGGGCTGGTCACGCGGGAGGAAGGCGACGCGGTGGCCGAGGTCGCCCGCAACGTGTCGGGCGTCGACCGGGTGATCAAGGTGTTCAGCTACATGGATTGAGCGCCGCGCGCTTCAAGCCCCCCCGAACACGTAGGCGACGCCCGCCACCATGACACCGGCGTAGACGGCCGCGGCCACGTCGTCCAGCATGATTCCCCAGCCCCCCGGGACATAGAAATCGACCTCGCTGATCGGCCACGGCTTGGCGATGTCGAACGCCCGGAACAGCAGGAAACCGGCCAGCATCCAGCGCCAGTCGAGCGGCACGAAGGCTACCGTCAGCCAGTAACCGAACATCTCGTCCCACACGATGCCGGGGTGGTCCGCGACGCCGAGCCGGCGGCTGACGCGCGCGCACAGCCACACCCCGAGCAGGAACAGCAGGCCGAGCAGGAGCACCAGGGTGAGGGCCGACTGCAGCTTCAGCCACACCGCGATCGGCACCGCGACCAGCGTGCCCGCGGTACCTGGCGCGAGCGGCGCCAGCCCCGCGCCGAACCCGAATGCGAGGAAGCCGTCCGGGGTGGACAGCGCCTCGCGCCGGGCCTCGCCGGCCAGGGCATCCTCGCGCTCCATGGCCCGCCGCAGGCGTTGCCCGATCAGGCGAAGTGGTCGTAGCCCGTCCGATCGCATGTGTACAGTGTACCGTCCCCTGCGCGGCAGCGAACAGCCTCGCCCTCGTCCATGCGGCCCACGACCGTCAGGGCCGTTCCCAGCTCGTCGCGGAGCGCATCCAGCCGGCCGGACCGTTCCTCCGGCAGGGTGAAGCACAGTTCGTAGGCGTCGCCGCCGGCCAGCAGCAGCGGCCAGCGCCGTGCTTCCGGCAGGGCGGCCAGGCCTGCGCTGCAGGGCAGCCGCTCCAGCTCGATCTCGGCACCGCAGCCCGATGCCTGCGCGACATGGCCCAGGTCCGCCAGCAGCCCGTCGGAGATATCGATCACGGCGCTCGCCACGCCCGCCAGGCGCGCGCCGAGGGCGACCCTCGGCTGCGGGCGCAGCAGCGCCGCGAGGGCCTCCGGAAGCGGGGTCTCGCCGTTCTCCAGCTGCTGCACCGCCAGCGCCGCATCCCCCAGCGTGCCGGACACGACGACCAGGTCGCCGGGCCGGGCCCCGGTGCGGGTCAGCACGCGGCCGGGCTCGACCACGCCCAGCGCGGTCACCGTCAACGACAGCGGGCCCGCGCAGGTATCGCCACCCACCAGCGCGACATGATGCCGGCCCGCCAGCGCCAGGAAAGCGTCCATGAATTCATCCAGCCAGCCCGGGCCGATCTCCGGCAAGGACAGCGACAGCAGCGCCCAGCGCGGCTCGGCGCCCATCGCGGCCAGGTCACTGAGGTTGACGGCCAGCGCCTTGTGGCCGANNGGCCGAGGTCACCGGCCGCGGTGCCGGCGAAGAAGTGCACCCCTTCGTTGAGCGTGTCGGTGGTCGCCACCAGCTGGTGGCCGGGCGGCAGCTCGAGCACGGCGGCATCGTCACCGATGCCGACCGCCACGCCGGCCGGCGCCGCGCCCGCCCGGCGCCGGATCCGCTCGATCAGTTCGAATTCACGCATGGTCCTCGGCCGGCGAGCCGGCGCGGTACTCCTCAGCGCGCCATTCGCTGGCCGCCCGGTCGAGCACGCCGTTGACGTAGCTGTGGCCCTGTTCGGCCCCGAAGCGGCGCGCCAGCTCCACCGCCTCGTCGAGGATCACGCGCAGCGGCACGTCGGGGCTGTGCAGCAGCTCGAACGCAGCCAGCCGCAGGATCATCGACTCCACCACGTCGAGCTGCTCCGCAGGGCGGTCCAGGAAGGCGGCCAGGCGCCGGTCGAGTTCCTCGCGGCCGGCCACCACGCCCGCCACCAGGCGTTCGAACAGCNNCACCTCGGTCGGGTTGAGCTGCCACTGGTACAGGGCTTGCAGCGCCCGCCGCCGCGCCCGGCGGCGCGGCTCGAAGCGGCTGCGATCATCCGTCCCCCGCGCCATCACCGTCCGCCAGCCGCTGCAGCAGGCCCAGCATGTCCAGGGCCGCCACCGCGGCATCGAACCCCTTGTTGCCCTGCTCGGGCGCGGCGCGTTCCAGGGCCTGCTCCACCGTGTCGGTGGTCAGCACCCCAAAGGCCACCGGCTTGCCGTGCTGCAGCGCCACCTGCGCCAGGCCCCGGCTGCATTCCCCCGCCACGTAGTCGAAATGGGCGGTGCCACCGCGGATGACCGCCCCCAGCGCGACCACGGCATCGCACGCGGCGTCCCGCAGCAGGCGGTCGGCGGCCAGCGGCAGCTCGAAGGCGCCCGGCACCCAGGCCACGACCCGGGCGTCCTCGCCAACGCCGTGCCGGTCGAGGGCATCCAGCGCCCCGGCCAGCAACTGGTCGGTGATGAAACGATTGAAGCGGCTGACGGCGACGCCGATGCGGACCGCTTGCCCTGGCCGGCCGGTCTCGCTGCGGCTCACGGCTGCACCTCGCCGGGCTCGACGTAGTCCACCACCTCGAGGCCGAAACCGGACAAGCCGCTCAGCCGCAACGGCGCGCTCAGCACGCGCATGCGGCGCACCCCCAGGTCGGCGATGATCTGGGCACCGATACCGTAGGTCCGCAGTTCCTGCGCGCGGCGGTTGTCGCCGTTGCGCGACACGGTCGGCTCGGGCACCTCCTGGATGCGCCGCAACAGGGCGTCGTCCTCCTCGTGCCCGCCCAGCACCAGCACCACGCCGGCGCCGACGCGCTCGACCTCGGCCAACGCGACCCGCAGCGGCAGCCCGAAATCGTCCCGCCGGATGCCCATCACGTCGTTCAGCGGGTTCTGGACATGCACGCGCACCAGGGTGGCCGCCGCGGGGTCGATCTCGCCCTTCACCAGCGCCAGGTGCAGGCGGTGCTCGATGTGGTCCCGGTAGGTGTACAGGCGGAAGGGCCCGTGATCGGTGACCACCTCGTGGGTGGAGACGCATTCCACCTGGTGCTCGTTCTCCAGCCGGTAGCGAATCAGGTCGGCGATGGTGCCGATCTTGAGCTGATGCTCGCGGGCGAAGGCCTCCAGCTCGGGACGGCGGGCCATGCTGCCGTCCTCGTTGAGGATCTCCACCAGCACCGCGGCCGGCTCCAGCCCCGCCAGCATCGCCAGGTCCACGCTGGCCTCGGTGTGGCCGGCACGCGCCAGCACCCCGCCCGGCTGGGTCATGAGCGGGAACACGTGCCCCGGCTGGGACAGGTCCTGCGCGCTGGCGTCCGGGCGCACCGCGGTGCGGATGGTGTGGGCGCGGTCGTAAGCGGAGATGCCGGTGGTGATGCCCTCCGCCGCCTCGATGGAAACGGTGAAATTGGTGGCGAAGCGGCCCTCGTTCTTGTTGACCATCAGCGGCAGGTTGAGCTGCCGGCAGCGCTCCCGGGTCAGCGGCAGGCAGATCAGGCCGCGCCCGTAACGGGCCATGAAGTTGATGTCCTCCGGGCGCACCATGGAGGCGGCCATGATCAGGTCGCCCTCGTTCTCGCGGTCCTCGTCGTCCATCATGACGACCATGCGCCCGGCGGCGATGTCCGCGACCAGCTCCGGTATGCTATTCAGCTTCATGCCTTCACTTCACTGCCAGCAAACGCTCAAGGTACCTGGCGATCATATCGACTTCCACGTTCACCTGCCCCCCCGCTTGCAGCTCGCCCAGGGTGGTGACCGCCAGCGTGTGCGGAATGATGCACACCGAGAAGCGCTCACCCGCCACGGAATTGACCGTCAGGCTGACCCCGTCCAGGCAAATCGAGCCCTTTTTCGCCACGTAACGGGCGAGCTCCGCGGGCAACTCGAACTCCAGCCGCTCGGCGCGGCCGTCGGCCCGCCGCTCGACCAGCCGGGCCATGCCGTCCACGTGGCCGCTCACCAGGTGCCCGCCGAGGCGGTCCGCGGCCTGCAGGGCCAGCTCGAGGTTCACCGCACCGCCCAGCGGCAAGGCGCCCAGCGTGGTGAGCTGCAGGGTCTCGGCCGATGCGTCCACGCTGAAGCGGCCGGGGTCGGCGGTCAGCACGGTCAGGCATACGCCGTTGACGGCAATGCTGTCGCCCGCGCCGCACTCGGGCAATGTCCCCCCGGGAAGCTCGAATTCCAGGCGCAGGTCGCCGCCCCGCTCGCTGCGGGCGGCCAGCACGCCCCGGTGCGTCACGATGCCCGTGAACATCAGCGATCCCCGTAATCCGGCCGCAGCCGCAACCGCAGATCGCGCCCCACGCGCACCTGTTCCAGCCACTGCAGCGGCACCCGTTCCTCCATGCTCGCCAGTGGCCCGAACCGGAACGCGTCGCGCGCCCCCGCGCCGAGCAACAATGGCGCCTGGTACAGCAGTATCTCGTCCACCAGCCGCTCCTCCAGCAAAGCCCCGCACAGGGTGGCGCCGGCCTCGACCTGCACCTCGTTGACCTCCCGCGCGGCCAGCGCCTGCATCAGGGCCCGCAGGTCCAGGTGCGCGCCGCGCGCCGGCAAGGGCAGCAGTTCCGCCGGTCCCGCGGCCAGCGCCGCCGGCGCCTCGAGGTCCGCGCGGCCGGCGATGAGCACCTCGCCTTCCAGGGACAAGGTATGGGCTGCGGGCGGCGTTTGCCAGCGGCTGTCGGCGATGACGCGCAGCGGCTGCCGCCGGCAGCCGGGGGTGCGCACGTTGAGCGCGGGATCATCCGCGCGCACGGTGCCGATGCCGGTCAGCACCGCCGAGGCGCGCGCGCGCCAGGCCTGCACGTCGCGGCGGGCCGCCTCGCCGGTGATCCACTGGCTCTGGCCGCTGGCCAGTGCCGTGCGGCCGTCCAGGCTCTGCGCCAGCTTGACCCGCACCCACGGCCCCTGGCCCCGCATGCGCTTGAAGAACCCGGCGTTGAGGGCCTCGGCCGCAGCCGCCATCAGGCCGCTCTCCACCGCCACGCCCGCGTCCCGCAGTTGCCGCTCGCCGTCACCGTCAACGCTGGGGTTGGGGTCCCTGACCGCGCTCACCACGCGCGCGATGCCGGCCTCGATCAGCGCCGCGGTGCAGGGGGCGGTGCGGCCATGGTGGCTGCAGGGCTCGAGGCTGACATAGGCGGTAGCGCCCCGCGCGCCCTCCCCGGCCTCCTCCAGCGCCCCGATCTCGGCGTGCGGCCCGCCGGCAAAGGCGTGCCAGCCGCGGCCGAGGACGCGCCCGTCGCGGGCGATGACGCAGCCCACGCGCGGATTCGGGTGCGTGCCGTCCAGGCCGCGCCGGGCCAGCCGCAGGGCCTCGGCCATGCACCGGTGATCGAAGGCGTCCCAGCTCATTTGCCTTGCCGCTTGCGCCCCGCCGGCTGGTCCAGCAGGGAAATCTGGCGCTGGTCGAGTCCGCCCGGGTGCTCCCGCTCCAGCCGCTCGATCAGGTCGCGAAAGGCCTGCACATCCTCGAAGCGCTTGTAGACGGAGGCGAAGCGCACGTAGGCCACCTGGTCGAGCCGGCTCAGCTCGCGCATCACCCATTCCCCGATCAGGCTGGCGGGGATCTCGGCCTCCTCCACGCTGCTGATCTCGCGCACCAGGCCGCGGATGGCCCGCTCCACCTCGCGGGTCTCCACCGGCCGCTTCTCCAGGGCCTTGAGCATGCCCTGGCGCAGCTTGTGCTCGGAGAACGCCTCGCGGTTGCCGCCGGACTTGATCACCCGCGGGGCCTTCAGCTCCGGGGTCTCGAAGGTATTGAAACGGTTGTTGCAGCGGCTGCACTCGCGCCGCCGCCGGATCTGCATGCCGTCGCGGGTCAGCCGCGAGTCCACCACGCGGGTCTCGGTATGGTTGCACAGCGGGCACCACATGCGGGCTGTCCTCAGCCGGTATACACCGGGTAGCGCCCGCACAGCTCGGCCACGGAGGCGCGCGTGGCCTCCGCCACCGCTGCGTCGTCGGGGCGGTCCAGCACGTCGCAGATCAGCCCGGCCAGCCGCTCGCAGTCCGCGACGTTGAAGCCGCGCGTGGTGACGGCCGGCGTGCCGATGCGCAGCCCGCTGGTGACGAAGGGCGAGCGCGGCTCGCCCGGCACGGTGTTCTTGTTGACGGTGATGTCGACCCGCCCCAGCGCTTCCTCGGCATCCTTGCCCGTGTACTCGCGCCCGATCAGGTCGACCAGGAACAGGTGGTTGTCGGTGCCGCCGGAAACCACCTTGTAGCCGCGCGCCAGCATGGCGGCCGCCATGGCCCGCGCGTTGTCCACCACTGCCTGCTGATAGGCGCGGAAATCGGGCTGCAGCGCCTCCAGGAAGGCCACCGCCTTGGCCGCGATGACGTGCATCAGCGGCCCGCCCTGGGTGCCCGGGAACACCAGCGAATTGAGCTTCTTCTCGACCTCGGGGTCGGCCTGCGCCAGGATCACGCCGCCACGCGGGCCGCGCAGGGTCTTGTGCGTGGTGGAGGTGACCACGTGCGCGTGCGGCACCGGGTTCGGGTACAGGCCCGCCGCCACCAGGCCCGCCACGTGCGCCATGTCCACCAGGAACCAGGCATCCACGGAATCGGCGATCGCGCGCAGGCGCGCCCAGTCCACGTGCCGCGAGTAGGCCGAGAACCCGCCGATCAGCATCCGCGGGCGGTGCTCCGCGGCCAGCGCCTCGATCTGCTCGTAGTCGATCAGCGCGGTGTCCGGATCCACGCCGTATTGCACCGCCCTGAACACCCGCCCGGAGAAGTTCACCTTGGCCCCGTGGGTGAGGTGCCCGCCATGTTCCAGGTTCATGCCGAGCAGGGTGTCGCCGGGCTGCAGCAGGGCCATGTAGGCTGCCGCGTTGGCCTGCGAGCCCGAGTGCGGCTGCACGTTGGCGTAATCGGCCCCGAACAGCTCGCGGGCGCGTTCCTGGGCGAGGCGCTCGGCGACGTCGACGTACTCGCAGCCGCCGTAGTAGCGGCGGCCCGGATAGCCCTCGGCATACTTGTTGGTCAGCACCGAGCCCTGGGCCTCGAGCACCCGCGGGCTGGCGTAGTTCTCGGAGGCGATCAGCTCGATGTGCTGTTCCTGGCGACGTCTTTCCCCGTCCATGGCGGCGGCCAGATCGGGGTCGAATCCTTCGATGGTGAAGGTGTCGTCAAACATTTCGGGTCCTTGTCATCGGTGGCTGCGGGCCGGCGGCCTCGCAGGGCCCGGCGTAGCCTGCCATTCTAACATCCCGGCCGCCCTGCACGGGCACCCGCGGCCCC
Organism: Lysobacterales bacterium; assembly: GCA_011773845.1. Lineage (GTDB taxonomy): Bacteria > Pseudomonadota > Gammaproteobacteria > Xanthomonadales > SZUA-36 > WVWV01. The sequence goes on from WVWV01000107.1 coordinate 60,563, forward strand.
GCCTCAGGGCCGGGACAGGGCCTCCAGGGCCGCCGCATGGGGCGGCTCGAGATCCGCGCGGGACGGGCGAAANNGATCCGCGCGGGACGGGCGAAACGGACGCGGGTCATAACCCAGCATCGTGCGCGCCGCGCGGTCGTCGAACACCAGGTCGCAGCGCTGGCGCCAGACCATGGCCGGGCGCAGGCCGCGGAATGGCGGGGCCAGGCGCAGCACCGCCGCCAGCGCCGCGAACAGCGGCGCCGGCAGCGCCACGATGCGCGGCCGCCTGTCCAGCGCGGTGAAGAGGCGCACCACCATCTCGCGGTAGCTGAGCGTGCTGCCGCCGCACAGCGGGGTGTCGACCGCCAGCGGCGCAGCGGCGG
>WVWV01000077.1:0-1251 GCA_011773845.1 Lysobacterales bacterium
TCGACCCGAACAATCCGCTGGGCCTTAGCATCATGGCGGGCGAATTGTTGGGCCGCGGTGACATCGAGCAGGGTCTCGAATTCCATAGGCGGGCCGTCGCGGCCGATCCCCTGCACATCACGAATCTCGGCAACATGTCAATCTATCTGCGCATGACCGGACGCTTGGACGAGGCGGAGTTCTATGCCCTCAAGGCGATGGAGGTGGCGCCGACCAGCGCTATCGGCGCCGCGAGCCTGGGCTATGTCCGGCTGCTGCAGGGCCGCGCACAGGAAGCCCTGGACCTCGTTTCAGCCTTTCCAGAGGAGCGACCCGGTGTACAAGGTGACGGGTACCTGTTCATGGTCGCCATGGCGCGTCACACATTGGGCGATGCGCGGGGTTCAGATGGGGCATTGGAGACGTACCGGGACCGGTATGCCGCCGACTTCCCGATGCACATCGCCTACCTGCACGCCTGGCGGGGTGAGGCCGATCTGGCCTTCAAATGGCTGGACGAGGCCATGGCGCAAGACGGGGGCGATATCGAGGTGCTTTCTTTCATGGACCCCTTCCTGTTCAGCCTCCATGGCGACCCGCGCTGGCAGGCCATAACGGCGCGCTGGCCGGAGGTCGACGAGTGGCCCGAACCGCCCGCGCCCTGAGCTCTTGCTCAGGCTTTCGGCTGCGTCACGCTGGGGCCTGTACCTTGCGGGGCAGCCAGCCAACTAGGCGCCTAAACTCACTTAAAAACTGGCCCAGTTAATGTGCAGCGGTCAACCGAAAGCGGACATACGGTAAGCAACGANNTAAGCAACGAACCATCAACGAGAATTCGATATGAACTGGGAGGCACTGGGAGCGATCGGTGAACTATTGGGCGCTGCTGGCGTGGTGATATCTCTGGCGTATTTGGGGGTACAGATCAGAGCCACGCGCGAAACGAACAAAAAGGCGGTGCTGCAGGTTCCCTACGGCAAATACAACGATATCCGGCAATCGGTGATCGAGCGCCCGGAACTGGCCGAGTTGTTTCTCAACGGCCTCGACCATCCGGAGGCGCTGGGCAGAAACGAATTGTTCCGGTTCATGGCAATCTGCGAGACGCTATTCCTGAACGGAGAGGAACTGTGGCTGCTCTTCGACAAAAAAGTGGAGGAAGAGCGAATCAGCAATACGATGGGGTATCTTGCGTACTTCATCGAAACACCCGGCGGCAAGGCGTTCTGGAACCACCCGCAGTCGCAAAACCTCACCCCGGGATTCCGAAAA
>WVWV01000077.1:1312-6726 GCA_011773845.1 Lysobacterales bacterium
CTTGTGCGCAAAAGCCTTATCGGTCGATGAGGGGGCTGCCGACACCATTTGCGAGGCTTGCAATGGCGACGCTCTGACGGCTTGTGAAGCCCGTGTTTTGGGCCTCGGAGCGGGTCATGGCCTGTCACTGCCCAGTGCGCAGACTCGTTGAGCCATGGCAGAAAGAGCGGCCGTTTCTCGAGCGCCATGGGGGCGCTTACTTCGTTCCGTCTATTCGCACGAACGCCTCATCATCCTGCATTGGTTCAAATGCAGCCATCAGCTTGTCGAAGGCAGCACCGTCGATCCAAAGCGAGTCGGTTGCCGGGCGCTTGCTGCGCTCCAGAGTCCGCGCCCGCATCGTCCGTCGCGGACAGGAGACCGCATAGAACTTGGCCGTAGCCCCAATTGAGCGCACCCGGTTCCGGGCTTCATCCCGCGACTCACGAGTCCAGAAGCCGAAATCCAGGATAACGTCACGACCCGCACGCACGGCGAGCCGGGCCTCCGCCCAAATGAGATGCTCTATCTGTAACTGATATTCCTTGAAGTGTTCCTCCGGCGGATTCCATCCGTACAACCTGACCATCCATTCATCATGTGAGAACCGCTCTGCGCCACATTCCCGTTCGAGCCGGCGCGCAAGCGTTGTCTTGCCGCTGCCGATAAATCCATGCAGCAAGTGAATGGTTGGCTTCATCTCGATTGACCGGCTTGCCAGCGTCCCAGGCGACCGCTCCGGCGACCTTCTTCGTAGCATGGCACCACGGCGGCCGATGGCGCGGGTATCGGTTTCGTCAGCGCAGGCTCAAAGGCTGCCGAACCACTGCACGAAGGCGAACCATCCCTCGGTGCGGCCAAATGTCCAGAATCCGAGGTGCATGACCCCGATGGCGACAGTGACGACCCAGAACGGTGAGCGCTTGAGCCCCGTGCGCCCGTCGCGTGCGATCAGGGCCAGCAGTGCCAGCGTCAGCACCATCCAGTTCGCGGCCGCGACCCCGTCGAGGCTGCCCATGCCGGGCAGCCAGTTAAACCAGTTGAGGATGATGCGAAACACGATGGCTGTCGATATGGCAAACGCCGTCGAGACCATGAAGCGCAGATGCAGGTGCGTCTGCTTACGGTAGCGGATGGCAAGCCCCCAGCAGAGCGCGAATGCGACCAGCTGCCCCCACGCGAATACCTCGATCCGGGCGCCCTCCGGGGTGATGCCTCCCGGCACCAGGTTCACCGACTCGTGGTCCGCGGCCAGCATGGCGATGACGATGATCGGCACCAGGGCGTAGGACGAGCGACCCAGCCAACGGTGGAACTGGAATCGCCGGCTGCGGATCAACCACGCCTGGGCCACGAGCATCAGCAGCCACAGCACCATGAGCGCCGTGTGCAGGTGGACCAGCAGGGTCACCGGCCGGCCGGAGAAGGTCACGCCGCCCGAGTACGACTTGAAGAACGCGAGCAGCGTGAGCGGGATCAGCAGGGCGAGGCCGAGGTAGGCATTGCGGAACGGGCGCCGCGGGCCCGGGGGACGTTCGAGTGTGACCATCAGTTGCCTTCCTCCCGAAATCGATCTGCCAATCTCACGTGCCGGACGTTTCCGCGGAAGCCTCGACGAGCAGCCCGTCAATCCACTGGGCGAAATCCGCCGAGAAGGCCGGTCCCACGTCTTCCCAGAACGCTCGGGCGCCCGGGCTTTGGAGGTGGCCGCGGACGTAGGTGACGTAACCCGACCAGTGCTTTTCGGGCATCAAGCGCAGCGCGTAATGGTGGAAGTAGGTCTCCGCGTGCAGGAAAACCATCATGTGGTTCCACCAACGAAATTCCAGGTCTCCGGGGCTGAGATCGACCTCGCGGTTGACCCTGGCCAGACGATCGGCGTGTGCGGCCTTGAACATGGAGAAATCCAGGGCGAATTGCGAGATTGCGTGGCGGGCGGCGGCGCTGTTTACGCGGTTACCCTGGCGAACCTGCACTGCGAGATAGATCAGGGAAACCACGACCGCCACGGCCGCGACCAGTTCCGCGATTGCGACATAGGTATCCAGATTCACGCGCGGCCTTCTTTCGTCCGCCCCCGGGCGTCGGTCGGTGCCGATAGCCTAGCGCCTCGGGGCGGCAAATGCCAAACAACGCTCCGGATGGCCAGGCTACCGCGGCGGTTGCCCCCGCGTCGCCATCGGGCGGCCTTCATCCGTGCCTGTTTCGGTTTTACACTCCCAGACCCGTGACGAAGCAGAATCGAGGACCCCAGGCATGGCCATGACTCCGGAACACTGGCGAACTGCCGCCGAGCTGCTGGCTTTCTGGGCCTTTGCGGGCGCGTTGACCTATGGCGTCATGCGCCTCATCCGTTCGCGACAAGGTGCCGTGTACCAGTCCGCGGCCGGCATCTGCCTCGCGGGCACATTCATCCTGCTGTGGATCAACCTCGCCGTCGGCATCGTCGGGGAGCCGGACCATCCTGCCAATCTCCTGTATTTCGGTGTGCCCGGGCTGGCGCTCGCGGGCGCGGTGCTCGCCCGTTTCAGGCCCCGGGGGATGGCCCGGGCGCTGTTGGCCGCGGCGCTCGCCCAGGTGCTGGTAGCCGCAATCACGGTGCTGGGCGGGCTGGGCGCCCCGGTGACGCCGCGCGGGTCGCTGCTGGCGCTGAACGGGTTCTTCACACTGCTGTGGGGCCTCGCGGCCTGGCTGTTCCAGCTGGCCGGCCGCAAGCCATGACCCGCAGACGGCCCGGCGGTTGACTTCGTCCGGTGCGGTTCCTAGGATCAAGGCTCGCAGTGAACCCGTACGGTCGCGTGGCCGCAGGAGCCCAGCGATGCAGGCCAACATCCCGCGCCAGGTGCGCGAACTTCAGCCCGAATCGGCCACCGCACTGGCCAGGGCGCAGGCGATTGCATGGGACTCCGTCGACCCGGCGCTGCTCGAACTGTGCCGCTGCCGCGTGCTGGGCCTGCTGCAGCCGGGCACCGGGGCGGGCCCGGCCCCCGCGGGTGTGCCGGCGCCCGAAGCGGCCAGGCGCGCCGCGTTGGATGCCTGGCAGCGCTCGAGCCTGTTCTCGCCACTGGAACGCGCCGCCCTGGCGTATACGGAGCAGTACGTGCTCTCGGTAAGTTCGGTGTCGGACGCGCAGGTGCAGGCGCTGCGCGAGCACCTTGCCGACGCGGAGGTTTACGCTTTCGCGGCGGCGCTTTACGTCATCGAGATGGGCGAGCGCCTGCGCCTGGTTTCGTCAGCCATGCTGGGTAACGGCGGGGAGGACGGTTGATGCCCGGGCCCGCGGCGCGCATCGACATGCCCACGGCGCTGTTCCGTTGGGGCGGGCCCCTGGATGACGTGATCGATGCGTTCGCGGCCGCACAGATGCGGTCCACCGGGCTCGATCCGGTGGTCACGGAACTGGTGCGGCTGCGTTGCGCGCAATACCACGACTGCCGGATCTGCAGCTCGCTGCGCCTGCACGAGGCCAGCGAAAAGGGGGTGGACGAGGGCATGGTGGCGCAGATCGCACAGCACGCGAGCAGTGACCTGGACGCGGCGGCGAAAGCTGCCTTGCGCTTGACGGATGCGATGATCCTGCAGCCCGCCGTGGCCGATGCCGGGCTGCGCGCGGAGTTGCGCCAGCATTTCAGTGAGGCGCAGATCGCCGAAATCTGTCTCGACGTGGTCAAGTGGTCGCAGCAGAAATACCTGGTGGCGCTGCGCATCGAGAACCCGCCCTGGGAGGGGCTGGAGGTGTTGAGTTTCGGCGCCGACGGCGAGCCGCGGGTCGGGACCCCGGCGGAGGCGGAGCCGTCCGGCTGAGGGGAGGGCGACCGCGCGCAACTTGACCTAGAATAAATATCACTAAAGCAAATCTTTGCCCGCACCCGCAGTCGGGTCCTGCGGTGATGCGCGGGGTGGAAATACAACGAGGAGGAAAACGATGGGATACAAACTTCAGGGTTACATGCTGGAAGCCTGCACCTGCAACGCGATTTGCCCCTGCTGGGTGGGCGAAGACCCGGATGGGGGAACCTGCCACGGCACGATCGCCTGGCATTTCGAGAAAGGTGAAATCGACGGCATCGACGTTTCCGGGCTGACCTACGCGATTCTCCTGTACATTCCGGACAATGCCCTGGCCGGCAACTGGCGCGTGGTGGCGTTCGTGGACGACGCGGCGAGCGCCGAGCAGGAGGAGGCGATCCTCAGTGCTTACATGGGCGAGAAGGGTGGGCCGCTGGCCGATATGGCGCAACTGGTCGGCGAGGTGGTCGCCAAAGAGCGGGCGCCGATCACCTTCGATGTCTTCATGGGCAAAGGCGAGCTGAAGATCGGCAACAACCTCGATGCCGAGATCAGCCCCTTCGAGGGTCCCACCGGGCGGCGCACATCGTTGCACGACGCGGCTTTTTCCGTCATCGAGGAATCACCCTACTACGTGGGGAAGGCATCGCACCTGAATGCAACGCACGCGGCGCTCGACCTCAACCTCCGGATCCAGGGCAAGAGCGCCGTACAGGGGCCGTTCGCCTTCGAGGCGTAGCGTTTGACCGTCCCGGAAGTCGATCATCCGCCCGGGCTTGCGGGCGGCCGGAATGGCCGTGCCCGGGGTCGGCGCGAGTTCCTGCTGCTCATGGGCGCGCTGGTCACGCTGGCGTGGCTGACCTTGTGGGCCTGGGAGCGATCGCCCTACGGGCGCTATCTCGACCATGGAAGTTGGACCGAATTCGGCGCGGCCGGCAGCGCCGGGCACGTCCACTGGCATGGGCCGGTGCTCCTCACCGCGCTCCTGTACATCGGCGGCTGGGTGTTGATGACCGCGGCCATGATGCTGCCGACCACGCTGCCGCTCATCGACGTGTTTCGACGCCTGACGCGCAAGCGCGTGGACACCGGGCGCCTCGTGAGCCTCGTCATCGTGGGCTACCTGGCCGCCTGGCTGGGGTTCGGGGTGGTGGCCCACCTGCTGGATTGGGGGGTCAACGCGGCGGTGCGGCAAAGCCCCTGGCTGGGCATGAACGGCTGGGTGATGGGGGCGCTGGTGCTGGGCGTGGCCGGGGCGTTTCAGTTCAGCGCGCTCAAGTACCGGTGCCTGGAGCAGTGCCGGTCACCGTTGAGTTTCGTGCTGCGGCACTGGCGCGGTGGCGACGCGCAACGACAGGCGCTCACCATCGGGGTGGCGCATGGCATCTATTGCGTGGGTTGCTGCTGGGCGCTGATGCTGCTGATGTTCGTCGTCGGCACCGGCAGCGTCGGATGGATGTTTCTGCTGGGCGCGGTGATGGCAGCGGAGAAGAATCTTCCGCGCGGCCGCGTGCTCGCCGGGCCGCTGGGTTTCGCGCTGCTCGCGGGGGCCGCGCTGGTCCTGCTCCAGAACCGCGTGCTGTGGCCACTGTGAGCGCAGGCCTCCAGGCGCGGGGCCCCGCGACCCCGCGCCCGAGCCTCTAGTA
>WVWV01000077.1:6746-13101 GCA_011773845.1 Lysobacterales bacterium
CGAGCTGACCCGCGAACTCGAAGGTGCCCGTGTACAGATCCGAGACCTGCGTGCCGGTGTCCCGGCCGACGTCGAAGGTCTCCGCCAGCGAGTAGGTGCTGATGTGCATCTGCGGCATCTCCACCTCGTCGACCTTCTCGCCGTTGACGTACAGCTCGCCGATGCCGCCGAACGGCTGGGTCTTGATGAAGTTGAACTTGAGGTCCGTCCGACCCTTGGGCAGCGGCGAGGATTTCAGCACGTAGTGGACGCCGTCGAGGAAGTTGTAGTCGTAGTACAGCCGATGGTCCTTGATGAACATCGAGTAACCCCCCGTCATGCCGCCGACGGCGACGATGACGCCTTCCTCTTCGCCGCCGAGGTCGATCTGCGTCTCGATCGTGTGGGCTCGGTTCTTCACCGGTGCGGATGACTTCTCCGCAATGCGCACCGCGCCCGGCGCGAAGTAGATGAATTCCTTCTGGTCGCCGAACAGCCGGTCCTGCTGCGCACCGAGGCGCTTGATCATGTCGTCGTAAAGGGGATAGACGTTGTACTTCCAGGCCTCCTCGTCGAATATCCTGATGAGTTCAGCCAGCTTTTCCGGGTGCTGTTCCGCGAGATCGTTGCTCTCCGAGAAATCCTCCTCGACGTTGTAGAGCTCCCACTCGTCCTGCTCGAACGGCAGCACGACGTTGACGTCCCAGGGCATCCGCTTGGCGTGCAGCGTGACGGCCTTCCAGCCGTCCACCCAGATCGCGCGGTTGCCGAACATTTCGTAGTACTGGCGCTGCTTGGCATCCGGGGCGTCGGGATTGTCGAAGGCATAAAGCATCGAGACGCCATCCATCGGCTGCTGCTCGATGCCGTGGTAGGTCTCCGGCACTTCGATGCCGACCGCTTCCATGATGGTCGGGGCGATGTCGGTGATGTGATGATACTGGTCGCGGATCTCGCCCTTGGCCTTGATCCCGTTCGGCCAGTGCACGACCAGGGCGTCGGTCTGGCCGCCGCGGTGCTCGCTCTGCTTGAAGTAGCGGAACGGCGTGTTGCCCGCCATGGCCCAGCCGGCGTGGTAGTGCGGGTAGGTATTCTCACGGCCCCAGTCCTCCTGGGCCCGCAGGTTCGCCTCCAGAGGGGTCTGCAGGCCGTTCAGCACATAGGTCTCGTTGAACGTGCCGGCCAGGCCGCCTTCGCCCGATGCGCCGTTGTCGGCGGTCACGAAGATCAGCGTGTTGTCGAGTTCGCCGATGCGCCGCAGCGTTTCGACGACCCGGCCAATCTGCAGGTCGACCCACTCCATCTGGGCGGCAAAGACTTCCATCTGCCGGGCGTACAGTGATTGCTCTTGGGCGGACAGCGAATCCCAGGCGGGAATCTCGGCAATCCGCTCGGTGAGCTGGGTGCCCGCCGGCACCACGCCCAGCTCGATCTGCCGCGCCAGGATCGCCTCACGTGCCTTGTCCCAGCCCATGTCGAACTTGCCGCGGTACTTGTCGATGTGGCTGTCGGGTGCGTGGTGCGGCGAGTGCATCGAGCCCGACGCCCAGAGCATCATGAAGGGCAGGTCGGGCTTGATCGACTTGTGGCCCGTGATCCACTCGATGGCGCGATCGGCCAGGTCCTGGTCCAGGTGCACGGACTTGCGATAGGGCTCCGGGGTGTGATCGTTCCACATCACGGGAACGAACTGGTGCACGTCGGCCGCCATGAAGGTGTAGGCGTGCTGGAAGCCCTCGCCGCTGGGCCAGCGATCGAAGGGTCCGACCTGGGAGACCTCGTACAGCGGCGTGTGGTCCCACTTGCCGAGCGCGTAGTTGACGTAGCCTTCTTCCTGCAGGTAGTTGGCGACCGACTTGGCCGACTCGGGCATGATCGCGTTGTAGCCGGGGAAGCCCATGGCCGTGAGCGCGTGGCTGCCGAGGCCGATCGAATGGGGGTTGCGGCCGGCCATCAGCGATGCGCGCGAGGGCGAACAGAGCGCGGTGGTGTGGAAATTGTTGAAGCGCAGCCCGTTGTCGGCCAGCGCATCGATATTCGGGGTTTCGATGAGTCCGCCAAAACTGCCGACCTGCGCAAATCCCACGTCGTCGAGCAGGAAGATGATGATGTTGGGCGCATCTTTATCGGGTTCCTGGTAGGGCGGCCACCATTCCTCGGAATCTTCGTAACGTTCGGCAATCACGCCTCCGAAACCCTCGACATGTTTGGTCTTCACCCCATCCTCGGTGAACGCAAATTCACTGGCCGCCGGGGTGTCTCCGCCCAGGTCGGACTGCCCGGGCTCAGCGGCCTGCTCCGGCGCACAGCCGTAAGCCGTCAGGGCCGCAAGAAACGTCAACAGGGTGTATTTCAGCTTGGTCGTCATGGAATTTTCCCGCTGGTTTGAAATTGAGAGAGGGCCGCTTGAGGGGCCAAACGCGTAATGGTACGGATTGCGCATCAAAATGCCAGTCGCGCGCCGAGCCGCTCGCCGTGAGTGATTCGGCCGAACCGGCCGACGAATAGACCCCTGCGGCGAGGCGAGGGGTCATCCCATCGTCGGGTCGAAGTTTGACCTGCGTCAGGGCGTAGGCCATGGTGACGTGGTCTCATATTCGGCAACGCCACGGCCATTCCGGCCGGGCTGTCGCGTGCGCGGCGGTCACGCCTCGCGGGCGAGGGAGGTGTGTATGAAAGTGTCGAATGTGCAGTCCCGGGCTTGGCCCGGCTTTATCGTCATTGCCCTGCTGGGCTTGCTGTTGAGCTTCGGCGCGCTGGCCGATACGAAAACCATGGCGGGCGACCAACCCTGCGACCAGGCGGTGATCACCCAGGCTGAGGCGGAGAAGATCGCGACCGACTATCTTGAAGAGCTCGGCTACGACGAGCATTCCCCCAGCTCGGTCTGGCATTTCTCGATGCGCGACAGTGAGTGCATCAACGGCCAGTGGCGGGTACGGGTGGATCTCGGCGCCGAGGCCAATATCAAGAATCGTCGGGTGGTGCTGGTGAATTGTCAGACCGGCGAGGTCGAGGATCACTTCGCGGAGGCTGAGGACCTGGCCGCTAAATAAACCGCGGCGCTAGACATCGTTTCGGAGATTGACGTCCCCCGGCCCGGCGGCCGGGGGACGCGGAAGCGACGTGCCTGCCCGCCGGCTGTTACCAGCCGTAATTCAGGCCGAGGAAGATGATCCGGTTGGTGGAATAGCGCCCCTGCACGGTCCAGGGCAGGCCGCTGAGCGGACGGGTGCCACCGTTGTCGATGGCCGCATCCCCGTAATCGGCATAGGTCATGACCAGCCCCACCCGGTGGCCGCTGGCGCGCTTGTAAGTGGCGCCCACGGACAGCCGCCACTGCTCATCGATGGGCGTATCGGCGCTGCGATCCTCCGGCCGGGTGGGATCGGTGTCGTAGGCCACGCCGGTGGTCCAGGTCCAGGGCCCGTCCGTGCTGATTTTCACGCCGGCCCCGAAATGCCAGGTGTCGTCCCAGTCCTTGCGCAGCGCCCCGCCGCCGGCGGGGGTGCTGATCAGGATGCTGTCATAGGCGCTCCAGTTCTCCCAGGCAACCGTTCCCAGCAGGCTCACGCGATCATTCAGCGCGTAGGCCGCCCAGGTGCGCAGGGTGCTGGGAAACGTGAAGGCCACGTCCGTGGCGATGTTGTCCGAGCTCTGGCCACTCGGCAGCCGAAACTTGAGGTCACCGTCGAATGCGACCTCGTTCTCGCCCATGAAAACCGCGCCGAGGTCGAGCCGGGGGCTTGCCCGCCACTGAGCTGAGACCAGGAAGGTCGCGCTGACGTCGCTGCCATTCTTGATCAGGGCCTGGCCCTCGGGACCACTGGGCAGGGGTCTCGGCACGGCCGTTTCCATGTCGATGGTGCCGAGCATGACCGGGAGGCCGAAGCCCAGGCTGAAATGGTCGCTGACGCGGTAACTGAGGGCCGGGGTCAGGCTGATCGTCAGCAATTCGATCCGCTGGCCCCAGTAGCGGCCGGCGAAGTCGAGCGGGCGCTCATACTCCAGCAGGGCCCCGGAAGTGGAGACCATGGAAACACCCCAGCCCCACGTTTCGTTTACCGGCCGCGCGTAGAACACGGCGCCAGCCGGCATCACGCTACCCGCATCACCGCCATTGTCCGCGGGACGATTGCCGTCGGCGTCGGGGACCGAGGGTGGAATCGCGGCGCGCGCGGCATCCTGTGAGAACTTGATCGAGGAATCGATCAGGACGCCGGTGGCCATTGCATGGGGCGCATCGAGGTTGACGATGCCGGCCGGGTTGATGAACGCCACCGAAGCGTCCTCGGCCTGCGCGCCCGCCCCGGCGCCCGAAGCGCCCTGGGCAGGATGGCCAAACTCCCACAGGTACAGGCCGGCGGCATGCGCCGGAGCATGGAGCGCAAGCGCGAGTAACGTGAAATGGACGGGCCACTTCGGCCACTTTATGTGAGGCATGGACAACTCCAGAATTGGTCACTCAGGCCGGGGTCGGCGCCCGTATTGGAACAGGACGCGTCCGCGACTTCAACCGGGCTCGGCGGCAAACCAGGATGCAGGGGTTCGCGGGCGAGCCCGGTTTCGCCCCCCACCCGCGCAGGACACATGGCCAACGCGCCCGCCGGAGCTATTCCGTGTCCGGGCCGAACCGCTCGATGGCGCGGCGCACGAAATCAGGGTCGATGGGAAACTCCTGCGTGTGCGGGTCTGCGCCCCGCGCTTCCAGGGTGATCAGGAAGCGCAGCGCGCCTGGATCCTCCGCGCGCAGCTGTGCGAAGTTTTCGGGCTTGGGCCAGTAGCATTCGAAGGTCTTGCCGGCCACGAGGCCCTGTTCGGTGGACAATGCACTCCAGCGTCCCGGCACGTCCAACTCGTCGACGTAGGGTTCCTCCCGCTCGCCCAGCACTTCACCGACGACTTTTTCGAGCTTCTGCGGAGAGTCGCCGCCGGCGCACAGCGCGGTGACCATGATGCAGATTCTGTCATCGACGATGAAAGTTCGTGGCGGTTCCAGGAAGCGCACGGTTTCCGGGCCGATGACCGGTGGGTCCAGGTCGGTGGTGATCGGGACATCGGGCAGCTCCTCCTCGGCGTCGCCCAGCATCAGCCAGTCCTCGTCGTTCATCGCGGTGAGGTCCCCGACCCGCGCGAAGGCCCCGACGATGACGTCCGGTTCGGGGCGGCCGCGGGCGGTGAGGCGGAGCCGAACGGTGGTGCGTTCTCCCGGTTGCAGAGCGGCCAGGGGGGCGGTGGCCTGGGCCAGTAGCCGTTCGTCGTCGGAGTCGATGACCACCACCTCGATGTGTCCTTCGGCCGATGGCAGCTCGCCCTCGTTGGCGGCCACCAGGGTGACCTGCCACCCGGCCGGTCGGGTGCGAGCCGTGCCGCGGTAGTCGATCCGGACCTGCTCGAGGCTCAACGTCACATCCGCGGCGAGCTCGGCCCCCGACGCCCAATCCCGCAGCGACTGCGCCATGCTGCGCTTGACGATGACCTGCCCCTCGGCATCGAAGGGGATGGCCAGGGAGGGCGGAATGCCGCGTGCGGTGCCCGGCTCGAAATCCGCCGGCACCCCCTTGTCGGACAGTGGTTTCACCGAGCGCTCGATCAGTTCCTCGATGCGGGTCTTGATGGCCGCCTTGATGGCGGGGCCCTCGGGCCGGAAGCCGCCCGTCTTGCCGCGCCGCCAGCCCGCATCGCTGGCGTCGAACACGTCGGCCAGCAATCCGTCCTCATAAACGAGGTTCATGATCTCTATGAGTCGCCGGTCCGGGTCCGTTTCCAGGCGCTCGAGATCATTGCAGGTCTCGAGCAGGTGATCGAGCGCGGATTGCACCATGCGGTGGTTCTTCGCCGCGCTGTTGCCCAGCGAATCCGGGTCGCGTCCGCGGAAGGTGTCGCGCGCGTGACCGAGTCGGATGCCGTAACCCGCATGTGCTTCCCAGTCCTCCAGGAAGTGCATGAACTGCCCAAGCTTGATCAGGCGCAGTTCGAGATCCGGCTCCTGGCGGGACCGCAGCCACAGTTCGTGAAAGCGGCCATCGAGGTGGCCGAATGCATGCCACCCGACCTTGTTGCGGGTCTGGACCGGGTTCATCTCGGCGTGGGTACTGCCGTTTTCGTCCATGCCCCAGTCGCCGCTGGCAATCAGGTGGGACTCCTGCCAGTCGAAGCAGGCCAGCAGCGACAGCCCGAACCTCAGGTAGTAATGGGAATCCAGTTCGAATGCGGCACAGTCGACGGCGAGCCACAGCATCGATATAGCCGCCAGCCCAAACCGGCGCCCGCCCGCTCTCGATCGCCGAGCCCTGCGATCGCCGAAGCCGGGGCGGCCTCCAGGCGCGCTCCTGCCCGGGCAGTAGTGCGTGTCGCCGCTCATTGCCAGAGTATA
>WVWV01000061.1:0-2590 GCA_011773845.1 Lysobacterales bacterium
GCGCCTGGGTGGGCGGCCTGACCGGCATCGACAAGAAGAACAAGAAGCTGCGTCGGTTTCAGGGCGACATCGACGCGGGCAAATACCTGATTCTGATCTATGCCTTCAAGGAACAGGAAGGCGTGATCCGCGACATGATGAAGCGCAAGCACGAGGAGGCGCGCCTGGTCGCCATCGACCGCCATTTCCTCAACCCGTTCGCCGGGTTGCAGCGTCGGCGGCGCCAGCGGGCAGAGGCTTGAACATGGGCAATTCGCGGCTGCCGTGGCGGCAGCCCCTGACGGGAAGCGGCATATGACTTTTGCAATCGTCCTGATCCTGCTGGTTATCGGCACCGTGATATTCCACTTTGCCAGCCCGGCGCTTGGCTGGTGGTTCACCGATATCGCCTCCAACTGGGCCATGATCGACACCACGGTATTCATCACCTTCTGGGTAACCGGCATCGTGTTCATCGCGGTGAACCTGTTCCTGGCCTGGAGCGTGGTGAAATACCGCCACAAGAAAGGCCAGCGAGCCCACTACGAGCCCGAGAACAAGCGCCTGGAGTTCTGGCTGACGGTGATCACCTCGGTCGGGGTGGCGGCCATGCTGGCGCCCGGCCTGTTCGTGTGGGCCAAGTTCGTCGAGGTGCCGGAAGACCACGACGTGGTGGAGGTGGTCGGGCAGCAGTGGCACTGGAGCTATCGCTACCCCGGCGAGGACGGCGTGCTGGGCAAGTCCGACATCGCCCGCATGAGCGTGGAGAACCCGTTCGGGATCGACCCGGACGACCCCAATGGCCTCGACGACGTGCTGGTGGCCGACCCGGAGTTCCGCCTGCCGCTCGACCGTCCGGTCAAGCTGCTGCTGCGCGCCAAGGACGTGCTGCACGATTTCGCGGTACCGCAGTTCCGCGTGAAAATGGACCTGGTGCCGGGCCTGGTCAGCTACCTGTGGCTGACCCCGACGCGTACCGGTACCTTCGAGGTGATGTGCGAGGAACTGTGCGGCATCGCGCACCACACCATGCGTGGCAGCGTGATGGTGCAGAGCCAGGAGGATTTCAATACCTGGCTGGCCGCGCAACCGACCTTTGCCGAGCGGCTGGCTCGGCCGGCCGGCGATGCCCAGGCAGGCCAGGCCCAATACGCGGTGTGCAGCGGCTGCCATGGCGTCCAGGGCGAGGGGAACCAGCAGCTGAATGCGCCCAAGCTGGCCGGCCTGGACGGCTGGTACATCAAGAAGCAGATTCAGAATTACCAGCGCGGGCTGCGTGGCACCCACGAGGACGATACGCTCGGCCAGCAGATGGTGGCGATGGCCGCCACCCTGGTTGACGAGACCGCCATCGACAACGTGACCCGCTACATCGACAGCTTCCCCGATCAGCCGTCACCCGCCACCGTGAGCGGCGACGTGGCGCGCGGCGAGGAGACTTTCGTGACCTGCTCGGCCTGTCACGGCAAGCAGGGACAGGGCATCTGGGCCCTCAACGCGCCGCGCATGGCCGGCATGAACGACTGGTACCTGGCCAGCCAGCTGCGCAACTTCAAATCCGGCATTCGCGGCGCCCACCCGAAGGACCGCTACGGGCAGCAGATGGGATTCATGGCGCGCGCCCTGCGGGACGACCAGGTCATCGACGACCTGGTGGCCTATATCAACACGCTCGAGGGGACCCAGTGATGAAGCCGCACCCTGACACTGACCGGCTGCCCGAGATCTCAGCCTGGAGGACGTTCTGATGTCGTACATTGCCATTGCCGATCGCGATCGCGAGGAAGACCTGCACCATCCCAAGAGCTGGGTGACCACCTACATCTGGAGCCAGGATCACAAGGTGATCGCCATCCAGTACGCGGTGACCGCCATCATCGTGGGCCTGGTGGCGCTGGTTCTGTCCGGCATGATGCGTCTGCAGCTCGGTTTTCCCGACACCTACTCCTTCATCAGCCCGGACGAGTACTACCAGGCGATCACCATGCACGGCATGATCATGGTGATCTACCTGCTGACGGCCCTGTTCCTGGGCGGGTTCGGAAACTACCTGATCCCCCTCATGTGCGGTGCACGCGACATGGTGTTCCCGTTCATGAATATGCTGAGCTTCTGGGTATACCTGCTGGCGGTGGTGATTCTGCTGGCCAGCTTCTTCGTGCCCGGGGGACCGACCGGGGCCGGCTGGACGCTCTACCCGCCGCAGGCGATTTTGACCGGCACACCCGGTGTGGGGTGGGGCATCATCCTCATGCTGGTCTCGCTGGGCGTCTTCATCGTGGCGTTCACCATGGGCGGCCTGAACTACGTCACCACGGTGCTGCAGGCCCGTTGCCGCGGCATGACCCTGATGCGGATGCCGCTGTCGGTGTGGGGCATTTTCGTGGCCACCATCCTCGGCCTGCTGGCATTTCCGGCGCTGCTGGTGAGCGCCATCATGATGACCCTGGACGCGCTGCTGGGCACCAGCTTCTTCATGCCCGCGGTGCTCTCGATGGGCGAGGAACTGAGCTACGACGGCGGCAGCCCGGTACTGTTCCAGCACCTGTTCTGGTTCTTTGGGCACCCGGAAGTCTACATCGTGGCCTTGCCGGCGTTCGGCATCGTCTCC
>WVWV01000061.1:2610-16659 GCA_011773845.1 Lysobacterales bacterium
GCCATCCTGGCCATCGGCGGGCTCAGCTTCGTCGTGTGGGCGCACCACATGTACGTGAGCGGCATGAACCCCTACTTCGGGTTCTTCTTCGCGACCACCACGCTGATCATCGCCGTGCCCACGGCGATCAAGGTCTACAACTGGGTTTTGACCCTGTGGCGGGGCAACATCCACCTCACGGTGCCCATGCTGTTCGCCATCGGTTTCATTTTCACCTTCGTGCACGGTGGCCTGACCGGCCTGTTCCTGGGCAACGTGGTGGTCGATCTGCCCCTGTCCGATACCTATTTCGTGGTCGGGCACTTCCACATGGTGATGGGGGTCTCCCCGGTGCTGGTGGTGTTCGCCGCCATCTACCACTGGTATCCCAAGATCACCGGGCGCATGTTCAACAATGCGCTCGGCAAGTGGCATTTCTGGATGACCTTCCTGGGCACCTACTCGATCTACCTGCCAATGCACTACCTGGGCATCCTGGGTGTCCCGCGGCGCTACTACGCCTACGGCACGACCGAGTTCATTCCGGATTCCGCCCAGACGCTGAACGCGGGCATCACCATCTCCGCCTTGATCGTGGCGGTGGTGCAGATCCTGTTCTTCATCAACATGATCTGGAGCCTGCGGTACGGCAAGAAGGCCGGCCCCAACCCGTGGGGCGCGACCACGCTGGAGTGGCAGACGCCCGAAACGCCGCCGGGCCACGGCAACTGGGGGCCCAGGCTGCCCGAGGTCTATCGCTGGGCGTACGACTACAGCGTGCCGGGTGCGGCCGAGGACTTCATACCCCAGAACACGCCGCCGGATGACACCCACAGTACGGTGGACGCGCATGCAGCGGCCAGCGAGCAGGCAGACGCCGACGCAAGAATTGCGGCCGGCGATGATCTGTTCGGTGAGGAAGACTAGGCGCCCGCCCCTCGGGGACGGGCCAGGAGCCGCTTCGTGAAAGTGTTGCGCAAAGTCATGGAAATGCCCTGGCTGCAGCCGGGCATGCCGCCGGAGGAGGCGCAGGCCGAGTACTCCGAGGAGCACTCCAGGCGCATCGTGCTGCGCGTGTTCCTGGCGGTGGTCACCAGCCTGTTCTTCCTGTTCGTGATGGCTTACGCCGAGCGCATGGAGCTCGCGGATTGGCGGCCGGTGTCCGAGCCTTCCATCCTGTGGATCAACACTGCGCTGCTGGTGATCGCCAGCATCGCCATGCAGCGCGCCCGCAGCGCGGCCGATCGCGGTGTGCAGGCCCTCAACAACGCCCTGCTGGCCGGGGGCCTGATGGCGCTGGCCTTCCTGGCGGGTCAATACCTGGCCTGGCGCCAGATGTGGGCGGGGGGCTATTACGGCCTCGCCAACCCGGCCATGGCTTTCTTCTACCTGCTGACCGTGGTGCATGGCCTGCACCTGCTGGGCGGCCTGTACGTCTGGGGCCGAACCCTGCTGCGCAGCTGGCGTGGTGTGCCGGTCGCCGAATTGCGCCTGAGCATCGAGCTGTGCAGCGTCTATTGGCACTACCTGCTGCTGGTGTGGCTGGTGGTGTTCACCCTGTTGTTGAATACCTGATGAGGACCGATCGTAATGGCACATGACGCAGCGGCCGTGTCGGCCGAACTGGACTCGGGCAAGAGCCTGAAGTCCTTCGTCAAGGACTGGTCGCAGGACCGGCAGTCCTTCGAAGTCCCCTGGGGGAAGGCCATGATGTGGATCTTCCTGCTCAGCGATACCTTCATCTTCAGCTGCTTCCTGATCTCCTACATGAAGGTCCGGATTTCGACCACCGTGCCGTGGCCCATTCCGAGCGAGGTCTTCGCCCTGAGCTTCGGTGGCGACCCCATTCCGCTGATCCTCATCGCCATCATGACCTTCGTGCTGATCACGTCCAGCGGCACCATGGCGTTGGCGGTGAACTACGGGTACCGGCGGGACAAGCGCAAGACGGTGCTGCTGATGGCCGCCACCGCGCTGCTCGGCGCGACCTTCGTCGGCATGCAGGCGTTCGAGTGGACCAAGCTGATCGTCGACGAGGGCGTGCGGCCCTGGTCCAACCCGATGGGCGCCGCCCAGTTCGGGTCAGCCTTCTTCATGATCACCGGCTTTCATGGGTTGCACGTTTCCGCGGGCGTCATCTACCTGGTGGTGGTTGCGACCCGTGTGGGCACGGGGTATTACGACCGCCATCGGGGCGGTAATTACGAGATGGTGGAGATCGCCGGGCTCTACTGGCACTTCGTGGATCTCGTGTGGGTCTTCATTTTTGCCTTTTTCTATCTCTGGTAGGGGTTGTCATGACAGATATCACCCACGAAACCGGACACCAGCAACATCCGCTGGGTATCTACATCTGGGTCTGGATCCTGCTGTTCGTGCTCAGCTTTTTTTCCTACATGGTGGATTACTACCACTTGCAGGGCATGCTGCGCTGGTCGCTGATCATCATCTTCATGCTGCTGAAGGCGGGGTTCATCGTGGCGATCTTCATGCACATGGCCTGGGAGCGTATCGCGCTGATCTACGCGATTCTCATCCCGCCGCTCTGCCTGCTGGTGTTCATCGGGTTGATGGCCATCGAAGGCGAGTACACCACCCTGTCGCGGCTGGCTTCGTTCACGCAGCACGTGTTCATGGCCAGCCCGGTGCACCACTGACGCGCGCCCGTTCGGAAACGGAGAAGGCCGGGATGACCCGGCCTTTTTTTTGGCTTTGCCCGCGTCGGCGGGCCCGGGATGTCCTCAGCGCTTGTGCAGCCAGCCGGGCAGCAGGGATTCCGGCTCGAAGTCCTCGGGCATGGGCTGCGGTTCGATGCCATGCTCCGCCAGCATGGTGGCCAGGCGCCCGTCCGAGTAACTGCGGAACAGGTCGGTCGCGCCGCCGATGTGGGTCCCGCCCACGAAGATCTGCGGGATGGTGGGCGATCCCAGCCGGTCCAGCAGCACGGCGCGGATCTTGCCGCCGAGATCGTCTTCCTGGAAGGCGACCGAGTCCAGGTCCAGCGAGCGGTAGGGAATGCCCAGTTTGCGGAACAGTTTGCGCACCGACCAGCAGAATTCGCACCATTCCAGGGCGAACAGGACCACCGGCTGCTCGGGGTCGTTGATGGCCTCCTCCACGACTTTCCGGGCTGCCGGGTCGACCCGGGGCGGCTCGGGCGCCGCGGCCGGGGCCGGACTGGCCGTGGCATCGAAGCGTGCCCCGGGGGTGGAGCGCGAAATGTCGAGTTCCTCCTCGTCCATGTCCACCGGCACGTCTTCGAACAGCGGCGTGGACAGGTAGCGCTCGCCGGTGTCCGGCAGCATGCAGAGCACGCTGCTGCCCGGCGCGGCATCGTGGGCCACCTTCATGGCGCCGGCAAACGTCGCGCCCCCGGAGATGCCGGTGAAGATGCCTTCTTCCTGCGCCAGGGCGCGGGACAGGTCCAGGGCGTCCTGGCCGGCCACGGCAACGATCTCGTCCACCATCTCCGCGTCGATGGCATCCTGGGTCAGCTTGGGTATGAAATCCGGTGACCAGCCCTGCATCATGTGGGGCCGGAAGTTGGGGTGGCTGGCGGCCGGCGAGCCGTCCGCATTGCGTTGCTGGGCAATGCCGCTGCCCAGCAATTGGGAATTGTCCGGCTCGCAGACGATGATGCGTGTGTCCGGGCTCTTCGCCCGCAGCACCCGGCTGGTGCCCTTCAGCGTTCCGCCGGTGCCGAAACCGGTCACGAAATAATCCAGGCGCTCTCCGGCGAAGGCTTCCAGGATCTCTTCCGCGGTGGTTCGCGTGTGCACATCCGCATTGGCCTCGTTTTCGAACTGGCGCACCAGGAACCAGCCATGCGCGTCGGCCAGTTCCTGGGCCTTGGCCAGCATGCCGCTGCCTTTGAGTTCCGCCGGCGTCAGCACCACCTTGGCCCCCAGGAAGCGCAGGATCTTGCGGCGCTCGACGCTGAAGCTCTCCGCCATCGTCAGCACCAGGGGATAACCCTTGACGGCGCAGACCATGGCCAGGCCGATACCGGTATTGCCGCTGGTGGCCTCGACCACCGTCTGTCCCGGCTGCAGCGCACCGCTGGCCTCGGCGGCCTCGATGGTGCTGAGGGCCATGCGATCCTTGACCGAGGCCATGGGGTTGAATGCCTCGCACTTGACGTACATTTCGATGCCGGGGGGCGCGATGCGATTGATTCTGACGATCGGCGTGCGGCCGATGGTCTCCAGGATGTTGGCGAACCTTGCCTGGCTCATTGCACCTCCGTCCGGCCAGCGTCGATGGGGGCAGCATAGCAGAACACGGCGCCGCCGCGCGCGGCCCCATGCCGTGGCCCGGTGGTGGTGTCCCCGGTGTACGTATACAATCGCGCGACCCGATCTGAACGCTTGCATGGAGAGTGCCATGAATCCAGTCCGCGCCTGCTTGTTGTGCGCTTTGTTGCTCGCCGCAGCCGATGTCCTGGCGGATTACCGTGATGAACTCGAAGCCCTCCGCGAGCGGGTGGCGCAGCTGGCCGCGGCGGATGCGACCGGCTCGGATGCCGAACGGTTCGCACAGCTGGTGGACATCAGCTACGACTACACCATGCTCAGCTTCCCCGAGTTCGCGACCTACCGCGGCGACCCGCGCGGCCAGGATCGCTGGACCGATCAGTCCGAGGCGGCAGTCAAGCAGCGTCGTGTGGACCAGCGCCAGCTGCTGGCCGCGCTGGAGCGCATCGAGCCCGGCGCGCTCACCGAGGGCGAGCGGCTCAACTTCGATCTGCTGCATCGCCAGGTGCGAGAGATGGTGGAGGGCCAGCGGTTCCCCAACGAATTCCTGCCGCTCAACCAGATGAGCGGACCGCAGCAGGGCCTGGCCCAGGTGCTGGCCATCATGCGCCCGCGCGATGCCGGCGGCTACGAAGACATGATCGGGCGCCTGGAGGCGGCGGGGGAGGTAATCGACAACGCCGTGCTGTGGATGCGCAAGGGTTTGGAGGCCGGGGTCACGCCACCGCGCATCACCCTGCGTGACGTCCCCCAGCAGATTCGCAACCAACTGGTGGACGATGCGGATGCAAGCCCGATGCTGGTGGCTTTCAGGGACCTGCCGGAGCGCATCGACCCGCTGCTCCGGGAACAGCTGCAGGCTCGCGCCCGGGCGGCGTACCGCGAACGAATCGTGCCCGCCTACGAGCGCCTGCTGCGCTTCACGGAGGAGGAGTACCTGCCCGCGGCGCGCGATTCCATCGCCCTGGAGGCCCTGCCGGACGGGCAAGCCTGGTATGCGTACAACGTCCGCCGCATGACCAGCACCGAGCTCACGCCCACGCAGATTCACGACATCGGCCTGACGGAGGTGAAACGCATCCGGGCCGCCATGGACGAGGTCATCGCCACGGCCGGCTTCGAGGGCAGCTTCGCCGAGTTCCTCGAGTTCCTGCGCACCGACCCGCAGTTCTATCACAGCTCCGAGGAGGCGCTGTTGCGGGAGTACCGGGACATCGCCAAGCGCGCGGATCCGGAATTGATGAAGCTGTTCGGGCGCCTGCCCCGCACGCCCTACGGGGTGATCGAGGTGCCGTCCTATGCGGCGCAGTCGCAGACCACCGCGTACTACATGGGGGGCTCAGTTCGCGCCGGGCGGCCGGGCTATTTCTACGCCAACACGTACGCCCTCGAGACCCGGCCCCGCTGGGAGATGGAGGCGCTGACCCTGCACGAGGCCGTGCCCGGCCACCACCTCCAGCGGGCCCTGCAGGATGAGCTCGAAGACCTGCCGTGGTTCCGGCAGAGCGGCGGTTACACGGCGTTCACCGAGGGTTGGGGCCTCTACGCGGAGAGCCTCGGCGAGGAAATGGGTTTCTACCGCGACCCGTATGCCCGTTTCGGGCAACTGACCTACGAGATGTGGCGTGCCATCCGACTGGTGGTGGACACCGGCATGCATCACCTCGGCTGGACACGCCAGCAGGCCATCGAGTATTTCAAGGCCAACGCCGGCAAACAGGAACACGATATCGTCGTGGAGGTCGACCGCTACATCGTGTGGCCGGGCCAGGCGCTGGCCTACAAGATCGGTGAACTGAAGATCAAGGAACTGCGCGCCTGGGCGACCGCGGAACTCGGCGAGCGCTTCGACATCCGCGGCTTTCACGACACCGTGCTGGGTAGCGGTGCCGTGCCGCTGGCCCTGCTGGAGGCGAACGTCCGGGCCTGGGTGGAGGCACGACGGCAATGATCGATCCCGCCCTGCCGCTGTGCGAACTGCACCGTCATCTGGACGGCAGCATTCGATTGCAGACCATTCTGGAACTGGCCGATCAGCACGGTATTTCGCTGCCGGCGGATGATGCCGAGGGCCTGGCGCCTTATGTGCACATCGACGAGTCTGCGCCGGGACTGATGGCGTTCATCGCCCGCTTCCAGTACCTCTCCGAGGTGCTGGTCGATGCCGACGCGTGCCGCCGGGTGGCGTACGAGAACGTTGAGGATGCGCAGCGCGAGGGCATCGATTACATCGAGCTGCGCTTCAGCCCTTGGTTCATGGCGGAGCGGCACGGGCTGGACCCGGCGGCGGTCATGGAAGCCTGCGCGGACGGCATCCGGGCCGCCGAGCGCGATACCGGGGTGAAGGCCAACATCATCGGCATTCTCAGCCGAACCTACGGCAGCGAGACCTGCCTGCGCGAACTGGAGGCCATTCTGGCGCATCGCGACAGCGTGGTGGCGGTGGACCTGGCAGGGGACGAAGCCGGTTATCCGGCAGCGATGTTCCGCGAGCACTTTCGGCGGGTACGCGAGGCCGGCCTGCACACGACCATCCACGCCGGCGAGGCGGATGGCCCGGCGAGCGTCTGGTCGGCGCTGCGCGATCTGGATGCCGAGCGCATCGGGCACGGTTTCCGCGCCATCGAGGACCCGGCCCTGGTGGATTACCTGGCCGGGCAGGGCATCGGCCTGGAATGCTGCCCGACCTCCAACCTGCACATCAGCGCGGTGCCCGACTACGCTTCCCATCCCATCCGGCGGCTGGCCGAGGCGGGCGTGCGGTTCTGCCTCAACACGGACGACCCCGGCATCAGCAACATCGACCTTGCCCACGAGTACGAGATCGCCGCGCCGGCGGTCGGCCTGAGCCCGGCCCGGATCCGGCAGGCACAACTCGACGCCCTGGAGATGGCCTTCCTGTCTGGCGCGGAAAAAGACGCCTTGCGCCGGCGCGCGGCCACGCGCGGCCCGGGCTGAGTCCCGCCGACCGCCGGCTCAGCGCCGCAACAGGTAGATTGCGAGCGACAGCAGCAGGCTGACCAGGAGCATGGAGGTCACGGGGATGAACACCCTCGTGCGTTCGGTTTCGATGCGGAAATCGCCCGGCAGCCGGCCAAACCAGCTGAACAGCCAGGGTGCGAAATGCAGGGCGGCGCCCAGCACCACCAGCACCAGGCCCACCGCGATGAGCCAGCGAGCCGTCATGACAGCAGGGCGATGCTCTTGGCCTGCGCGAACACCGCCTGGCCAGGTTCGAGCCCCAGCCGCGCCACGGATTTGCGGGTCACGCGCGCCAGCAGCGGCACGCCGCCGGCCAGCAGGCGCACCGTTGCCTGGGCCGCGTCCGTGGCCTCGATCGCGTCCACCGTGGCGGGCAGGATATTGAGGATGCTGGTGCCGGAAGCCCGCTCCACGGCCAGGCTCACATCGCGGGCCGCTATTCGCAAACGCACCCGGCTGCCCGGGCTGAGGTCTTCCCGGGCCATGGTCAGCCGGCCGCCTGCAAACTCGAGCAGCGTGAGGTGGAACTCCGCATCGTGCCCGCTGACCTGGGCCTCGACGATTGCCGCCGCATCGTGGTCGTGCGCAAGCGGCAGGTCAAGGCGGCTGAACACCTCCTGCACCGAACCGGACGCCCTGACCGCGCCCGCCTCCAGCAGCACCACGTGATCGGCCAGCCGCGCCACCTCGTCGGGCACGTGGCTGACGTAGATCACCGGAATGCGCAGGTTGCGGTGCAGCGCTTCCAGGTAGGGCAGGATTTCCCGCCGGCGCTCCAGTTCCAGCGCGGCGAGGGGTTCGTCCATGAGCAGCACCTGCGGGCCCACCGCCAGGGCGCGAGCGATGGCCACGCGCTGGCGCTCGCCGCCGGACAGCGTGCGTGGATCGCGCTCCAGCAGCTGGGCGATACCCAGCAGGTCGACGGTCTCGGCCAGCGAGGCCGTGCTGGCACCGTCCGGGCTGCGTTTGCGGCCATATTCGAGATTGCCCCGCACGTCGAGGTGCTCGAACAGGCTGGCCTCCTGGAACACGTAGCCCAGCGGCCGCCGGTGCGGGGGCCGGAAGCGCTCACCTTCCTGCCACGCCTCGCCGTCCACCTCGAGGAAGCCGCCCGCGATGCGGTCCAGGCCCGCAATGGCCCGCAGCAGCGTGGTCTTGCCGCAGCCGGAGGGTCCGAACAGGGCCGTCACGCCGGCGGCCGGCAGCTGCAGGTCGACGTCGAGCCGGAACGCGCCGCGCGCGACTTGGAAGCGGGCGCGGATGCTCATGTCCGCACCACGCGGAAGCGGCCATGGGTGGCATACACCACCACCAGCAGCAGGAACGACAGGATCAGCAGGCTGCCCGCCAGCCAGTGGGCGTGCGCGTATTGCAGCGTTTCGACATGGTCGTAAATGGCAATCGAGGCGACGCGCGTCTCTCCCGGGATGTTGCCCCCGATCATCAGTACCACGCCGAACTCACCCAGCGTGTGGGCGAAGCCGAGCACCGCGGCCGTCAGGAAGCCAGGGCGCGCCAGCGGCAGGGCAACGGTCAGGAAGCGGTCCAGCGGGGCGGCGCGCAGGGTGGCGGCGACTTCCAGTGGCCGGCGGCCGACGGCGGCGAAGGCATCCTGCAATGGTTGCACCACGAACGGCAGTGAGTAGATCACCGAGCCGACGACCAGCCCGGTGAAGGTGAAGGCCAGGGGTTGGCCGCCGAGAGCCTCCATCATGGATCCCACCGGGCCATCCGGGCCCAGGGTCAGCAGCAGGTAGAAGCCCAGCACGGTGGGCGGCAGCACCAGCGGCAGGGCGACCAACGCCTCCAGCAGGTACTTGCGCCGCCAGGTGGTGGTCGCCAGCCACCAGGCCAGCGGAGCGCCCAGCACCAGCAGGACCGCGGTGCTGATCAGCGCGAGTTTGAGCGTGATGGCCAGCGCCAGAAGATCGGCCTCGGAGAGCATCATGGCCGCAGGTACCCGCTGGCCTCGATCGTCCGCAGCGCTTCTTCGCCGCGCACATACTCCAGCAACGCCCTGGCCGCTGTGCGGTCGGTGAGCAGCACCGCCTGCTGACGGATGGGGGCGTGCAGCGCGGGCGGCACCGGCCAGGCGGAGCCGCGGTGCCGCACGGCCCCGGTGTACCACTGGGAACGCGCGATGAAGCCCAGCTCCGCGTTACCGCTGCGCACGAACTGGAAGGCCTGGGCGATGTTCTCGCCCCGCACCACGCGACCGCCCAGGCTCGGGTCCAGGCCCAGCGCGCCCAGCACCTGCACCGCCGCCATGCCGTAAGGCGCCAGCTCCGGGTTGGCGATCGCCAGCCGGCGGAATTGCGCCGAGGCCAGCACCCGACCCTCGGAGTCGACCAGTTCCGGACGCGGACTCCACAGCACAAGCGCGCCCAGGGCGTAAGTGAAGCGGCTGCCCGCCAGCGCGCGCCCTTCCTGTTCCAGCAATCGGGGGCGCTCTGCGTCGGCGGCGAAGAACGCGTGGAACGGCGCACCGCTGCGGATTTGCGCATAGTGCTTGCCGGTGGAACCCGCCGCCAGCACGAGCCGGTGTCCGGTGGCGGCCTCGAAACCCTCGGCGAGGGTGGCCATGGTGCCCCGGAAATTGCTGGCCACCGCAACCAGCACCTCGTCGGCATGGGTGGGGCCCGGCAGGATGGCGATGGCGAGCAGCACGGCCAGGCGCCCGGGCCTTGCGAGCGGCCAGTTCGGCTGCCGCCTCAGCACGTGGAGTGGAACAGGCCGCCCACGGCCCCGCCCTGGCCCTCGACTTCCAGGTGGCCCCAGGCCAGCTCGGTAATGACGGGTGAGGGGGCTGCGGACACGGTTCGCGCCTGCGGTCGCTAGAGCCTGAAGTCGCCCAGCCGCGGCCGCTGGATCCAGTTGCAATCGGGCCATTCGGCGTCCTGCTCCGCGACGTGCATGGTGAATGCGTGCCGGGAGTGGCGGGACTGGTTGGCGGAGCTGTAATGCGGCATGTGGTCATGGAACAGCACCACGCTGCCGGCCGGCACCTCCAGTGCCACGGCGTCCGCCGCGCCCGGCCAGGGGGTGTCGTCGAGCGGCTGCAGCGTGCCCTCGCGAGTGGCCGGATCGACGCGGTAGATTTCCCGCAGCGGGGAGCGATGGCCGCCGGGATGCAGCCACAGGCAGCTGTTGTCCCGGCGCGCATCCTCGATGGCCACCCAGATGCCGGTGACGCAGGGCGGTTGGGTGATCAGGTAACTGGCGTCCTGGTGCCAGCGCACCTCGCCGCCGATCCGAGGCTGCTTGAAGATGTACATGGTCTGCCACAGGATCGGGACACGGTAGCCCAGGTCGCGCAGGATCTCGGCGAACACCGGCTGCCGGCAGAAGGCCGTGAATTCCGGCACCAGGTCATGCATGGCATGGCCAATCTTGTTGATGGCCAGGTGCTTCGGACCCAGCAGCTTGCCCGCCGGGTCCAGCGCGCGCTCCTCGAGGAAGCAGTGCACGGCCTCGGCGGAATCCATGAAATAGCGGTCCCGCCCGCGGTCGCGATCCTGTGTGCTGAACACCGTGCGGTGCGCGTCGATGTCGAACGCGTCCACGATGCGCGTGGCGGCATGCCGGATGCTCTCGGTCGCGGGTTTGGGCAGCAGGCTCTCCAGCGCCAGGTAGCCTTGTTCTTGGTAGTGCCGTACCTGTTGGCGGCTCAGCATCGCGGGCTCAGGCACGCAGGTAATAATCGAAGAACGCCATGGTCCGCTGCCAGGCCAGCCGGGCGGCCGGCTCCTGGTAGCGCGCGGCGCTCGCGTCATTGTGGAAGCCGTGGCCGGTGCCCGGGTACATGTGCAGGCTGTAGGGAACGGCCTGCGCGTCCAGCGCAGCGCGAAACTCCGGAATGCCGGCGTTGATGCGCGGATCGTTGCCCGCATAGTGCAACAGCAAGGGCGCACGGAGGCGGGCGACCTGCTCGGCGCTCAGGGCGGCTCCGTAAAAGAGCACCGCCGCATCGGCCGGCGTGTCGGCCACGGCGCACTGCAGGGCCACGCCGCCCCCGTAGCAGAATCCGACGCTGCCAACGCGGCCATTGCAATCCTGGCGGGAGCGCAGGTAACCGAGCCCGCGGATCACGTCGGCGGTGATGACTGCGATGTCCGCGCTACCGAACCGGTCTCGCGCTGCCTCCTGGTCGACCGGCGCGCCGCCCACGTAACTGAGCCCGTCCGGGGCCACCGCCAGGTAGCCGGCCAACGCAGCGCGCCGGGCGACGTCTTCGATGTGCGGGTTCAGGCCCCGGTTCTCGTGGATGACCAGCACCCCGGGCATGGGCCAGTCGTCGGCCGCGGGCCGGGCAACGTACGCCCGCACCTCCGAGCGCGTGCCCGCGTAGCCGACATAGGCGGTGCGCAGCCGCTCATCCTTGGGGTCCACCTGCTGTCCCCAGGCGTAGTTCGGTTCGATGAGTGGCAGCAGGGCCGCCGCGGCCGCGGTGCCCCCGGCGAGCTGCGCCAGCCGGCGCAGGAAGGCACGGCGCGGCATGCTGCCGTGAATGTAGTCGTCGTAGAGGTCGATGATGCGTTGATCCATGAAGGCATCCGGTCCGGACAAGGCCCGTTTGCCGGGCGGTCCCCATAAGCTAATCCAGTGGCCCGCATTTCTCAACGCGCAACGGGCAGATGCCCGGCCGGCCGGTTTTGATAACATCGGGTTCCAATCCGGGTCGGGAGGGCCAATCCGTGTTGAAACGACTGTTGTGTGCGTTGTCGCTGGCCGCAGGCGCCGACGCCATGGGGGATGGCTGGCAGCTGGATGCCGGTCGCTGGATCGATCTCAGCCATGCTTACGGCGAGGATACCCTGTACTGGCCGACGGCCAGCACCTTCCACAAGGAAACCGTGTTCGAGGGCGAAACCGAGGGCGGTTGGTACTACACCGCCTACGACATCCGCACCGCCGAGCACGGCGGCACCCACCTGGATGCCCCCGTGCACTTCTATGCTGGCCGGGACACGGCCGATCGGGTTCCGCTCGAGCGGCTGATCGGACCGGCGGTGGTGATCGACGTGTCCGAGCAGGCGCTGGCCGAGCCCGATTACCAGCTGTCCGCCGCGGATATCGGGGGCTGGGAGGCGGTGCACGGCCGCGTCCCGCCAGGCAGTATCGTGCTGGTCNNCCTTCTGGCCCGATGCCGAACGCTACCTCGGCACCCGCCGGCGCGGCGCCGATGCGGTGCCGCTGCTGCATTTCCCCGGCATTCACCCGGATGCCGCCCGGTTGCTGGTGCAGCGGGCGGTGGGGGCGGTCGGCCTGGACACCGCCAGCGTCGACTTCGGCCAGTCCGCCGATTTCATGACCCACCGCATCCTGTACGAAGCGAATATCCCCGGCTTCGAAAACGTGGCGGACCTCGCCGGCCTGCCGCCGGTCGGGGCGCTGGTCATCGCCCTGCCCATGAAGATCCGCGGCGGCAGCGGTGCGCCCCTGCGCATCGTTGCGTTCGTTCCGGACGACTGAGATGTCGGCTGTCCGCCGCGCCCGGACAGGGCACGTCGCCATGGGCGGGAGCGCATGAACAGGGCGCTGGCCACGCGCGCCGCCGTGCTCGCCCTCGCAGCAGTGGTGGCCGCCTGGGGGGTGAGCAGCGTCCGCGAAATCGGGCGTAAGCCCAGCGGCGGCTACGCGACCGATGGTGACAACACTGTCACCCGCGTGGCGGCCAGGGGGCCGGGCGAGCGGGCTGGGCTGCGCCCCGGTGACTATATCCGCAGCATCAACGGCATCCCGGTGGAGGCGGCCGCCGAACTGGCAGAGCTCGGGCGCGCCGCGGTCGGCGAGACCCGCACGCTGGTGGTCGAGCGCGATGGCGCGACGCAACACCTGCAGCTGACCTATGCCGGGCTGGACAGCCGGGAGCGCCAGCGGGCGTGGGGGGGCATCCTGGTCGGCTTCAGTTTTCTCGGCTTCTGCACCGCCGCATTCCTCGCCCGGGACTCGCGTGCCGCCCGCGCGCTGGCCCTGATGGGCCTGGGCCTGGGCCTGGCGTTCTTCAGCGGGCCCTACTTCGAAGCCGCCGCCGCGCGCTCGGTCGCGAACACGCTGCGCAACGCCATGGTATCGGTGGGAATTGCCGCGACCGTGCATTTCCTGCTTCTGATGCCGCGCCCCCGGCCGTTCATCGCGCGTGCCCGCGGCGTGTGGCTGCTGTATGCGCCGGTGGGCATGTTTTTCCTGTTGGTCGCCTGGCGTGCGCTGGCACGCCCCGAGGCCACCAGCGGCCTGAACCAGCTCACCAACCAGTTCGGCGGCCTGCTCATGGGGGGCTACTTCCTGCTCGGCGTGACCGTGTTGTTGCGCGGGTACATCCGCACCGCGCGGCGGGAGCGACGCGAAACCGGCATGGGACTGTTGTTCTGGGGTGTCGTCGTCGGCCTCGCGCCCCTGGTGCTCGCCAGGTTGGCAGCCACCGTGTCCGGCGGGCCCGGCTTGCCGGGGGCGGATCTGTATTTTCTGGCCCTCGCTGCAGTCCCGGCCAGCTGGTCGGCGGCGGCCCGTCGATGGGCCGGTGCCGGGTGAGGGCGTGGCTTGCCCATCGGGGCCGCGAAATATGATATAAAGTCCGCACTGTCAACTGTTTCAGGCGCTGGCACGTTGGCACCATTCAGGCCAGGCGGCATCACCGTGTGGGGACCACACCTGGCGCTCAATGGGGTCATTGCAGAGCCATGCTGCAACTCATCAGGAAGGGCACCGACATGAGCATTCTTAGGGTTAAAAATATTTTTAAAAATACTCTTTACTCTTTTGTTTTAACGATATTTTCTACTTCATTTTTTGTTAGCCCGGTGGTAGCCCAGGAGGCCGAAGAGGCTGCCGGGGT